>NZ_JBHWHX010000024.1:27073-110970 GCF_042732315.1 Streptomyces sp. NPDC059787 | reverse complement strand
GGGGGGGGGCGGCGCCCCCGGCGCCCCCGGCCGCCTGTGTGGGGGGGGTGGGGGCGCCCCGCGCGCCCCCCCCCCCCCCACCCCGCCGTCAACAGGGCTACTGCTTCTCCCCGTTGTGGAGCGCGCTCACCTCCTCGGCGGTGAGCGCCTTGTCGTAGGCGTGGACCTGGTCCACCGCGCCGTCCCAGAAGTCGGTGTTCTCGCCGTTCCACTGGGCGCGGCCCACGGCGAGGGGACCGGTGGCGACGTAGGCGGGGCCGGCGGTCGCGGTCGACGCGAGCTCGCCGTCGACGTAGAGCCTGATCTGGTCGGTGGCGTCGTCACGTACGCCGACGAGGTGGTACCAGCGGCCGGTCTCCGGTGTGGTCTCCAGCCGTGCGCGCTGTCCGTCGGGCGTGCTGAAGGCGAACGCGCCCTGGCCGTACTGCAGGTAGAAGGGGCTGGCCTGGCGCCGTCCGTCCTGGCTGACGGCGGTGGCGTAGTTGCCGGGCAGGGAGTCGAGGCTGACCCAGGCGGAGACCGTGTAGCTGCCGGTGGTGTCGAGCACCGGGCCTTCGGTCCGGGCGTACTGTCCCCGGCCGTCGAACTTCAGCGCGCTGCCGCTGACCCCGGTGGTCCAGGTGGTTCCCTCGCTCAGCGTGAGCGGCTTGCCGTTCGGGCCGTCGTCCTTCGCGGTGGTGCCGGTGCCCTCGTCGAGGGACCAGGAGCCGCCGCCCTTCAGCGGCTCACGGTCGCCCGCCGCGGCGCCGGCCGCGATGACCTTGCGGTTGATCTCGCGGACCCTGGCCGGGTCGACCTTGATCTCCCGGCGGTCGTAGGTGTAGAGGCCGTTGAGTTCGTTCTCCAGGTCGGTGATCTGCGTGTACACCGAGCCGGAGAGTTCGGCGCCGGCCTGGTCGAGGTAGAACTTCTCGGTGTTCTCCACGTACTTGCGGGTCAGTGCCTCCTTGTCGTTGACACCGCTGTAGATCACGGTCGGCGTGCCCGGCCACATGTGGCCCGGGGTGCGCAGCGTGAAGCCGCCGTGCTCGCCGTCCATAGCCGCCCGGTGGTCCGGGAAGGGCGCGTCGTCGTTGTTGTAGTCGTGGTGGTCGATGATGTCGCCCTTGCCCGAGTCGCCCTTGGAGTTGCAGCAGTTGACACCGCTGTGGGCGTTGACGATCCGGGACGGGTCGGCGGCCTTCACCGACTCCGCGATACGGCCGCTCTCCTCACGGTTCCACTCGCCCCAGCCCTCGTTGAAGACGATCCAGCCGATGACGGAGGGCGAGTTGTGGTGCTGGCGCATCATCTCGCGGCCCTGGTCGACGAAGGCCTTCTGTCCGGTGGCGTTGGTGAGGTTGCCGGAGACGAAGTCCTGCCAGACCAGCAGACCGAGCTTGTCCGCGTGGTAGAACCAGCGGGGCGACTCCACCTTGATGTGCTTGCGGACGGCGTTGAAGCCGAGCTCCTTGTGGGCCTTCAGGTCGAACGCCAGGGCGTCGTCGCTGGGCGCGGTGTAGAGGCCGTCGGGCCAGAAGCCCTGGTCGAGGGTGGCGAGGGAGAAGACCGGCTTGCCGTTGAGGACCAGCTTCGGGTAGCCGCCGACCTCCTCGATGCCGATCTCGCGCATGCCGAAGTAGCTGCCGACCTCGTCGGTGGACCTGCCGTCCTTCAGCTTGATGTCGAGGTCGTAGAGGTAGGGGTCGTCCGGGCTCCACAGGTGCTGCCCGGCCACGCGCAGGTCCAGCTTGCTGTTGGCCGGTCCGCTGACCCGGCCGACGACCTTGCCGCGGGCGTCGCGGGCCACGGCCTCGACCCGGGCGTGCCGGGAGGCGTCCTCGGACTCGACGGTCACCGCGAGGGTTCCGGTGTCGATGTCGGGCGTGGTGACGACGTTGTCGATGGAGGTGTCGGCGACGGGCTCCATCCAGACGGTCTGCCAGATGCCGGACGACTGGGTGTAGAAGATGCCGCCGGGGTTGGTGGACTGCTTGCCCATCGGCTGGTCGGCACCGCCGGTGTCGGTGACCGCGACGACGATCTCCTGCTTGCCCCGGCCCTTGATCGCGTCGGTGATGTCGGCGCTGAAGGCGTTGTAGCCGCCGGTGTGTTCGGCGACCTTCTTGCCGTTGACGTAGACGGTGGCCCGGTAGTCGACGGCACCGAAGTTGAGCTTGAGCCGGTTGTCCTTGCCGCTTCTGCCGACCTTCCAGCTCTTCGGCACGTCCACGAGCTTGCGGTAGAACATGTGGTCCTCGTGCCGCTCGAGCCCGGAGAGCTGCGACTCGACCGGGAACGGCACGATGATCTTCTCGTCCAGGTCCTTGCCGAAGACCGGCTGCTCACCGGCCTCGGCGCCACTGAACTGCCAGGGTCCGTTGAGGTTCTTCCACTTCGAGCGGACCTGCTGCGGGCGGGGGTACTCCGGCAGCGGGTTCTTCGTGTCGACCTTGTCGCCCCACGGGGTGGTGATGCGGTGGGTGGACGTGTTCGTGGCGTAACGGACGATCCGGGGCACGGTCCTGCCGCCGGCCGTGAGGCCGCCCTCGCCGTCGTAGGTGAAACGGACCTGCTGGTTCTTCTGGATCGGCTCGGAGAGCGTGATCAGGAGGGAGTCGGGGTCGCCGGGGGCGGCCGTCACCGACTTGACCGGCATGGCGGTCGTGTCGGCTTCGATCTTGAGGTGTCCGGCCACCTCGGCGAGGCCGCCCACCGGGTCCTCGAACCGGGCGCGCAGTTGCCGCCCGTCCTCGGTAACGGTCGGTTCCACCGGGAAGACCTCGAAGCCGGCGGGCGGGGTGAACGCCGTCGTCGGCACGAGCTGCTTGGGCATCGTCGGCGTCGACCAGCGCAGGAACATGTTGGCGCCGCCGACGTCCTGGAACATCTCCATACGGAAGTCGTGCTTCTCGCCGGCGGTCAGTCTGACCGCCGCGCTGGTCTGCTCCTTGTCCCAGTCGCCCACCCAGTGGTCGATGACGGGCTCGTCGTCGATGAACAGCCGGAAACCGTTGTCGCCGATGGCGTGGAAGGTGTATTCACCGGTCTCCGGTGCCTCGATCTGCCCGGTCCAGCGGGCGGTGGTGTGCTCCGTCCGCCCGGTCAGCTCCTCGAAGGTGCCGGTCAGTCCGGAGAAGTTGATCTGCGGCTCCAGCAGGGTGCCGCCGAGTTCGGCGAAGTCCCGGGCGCCCGGTGCCGACATGCTGAAGTACTCGCCCTTCAGGCCGTGCACCACGACATCGGCGTCGGCGGCGGTCGAGCCGGCGGACACTCCGGCGATCGGCACGGCGGCCGACGCGGCGGGCGCCAGGGCACCCGTGGACAGGGCCAGGGCGGTCACGGTCAGCAGCGCCCACGATCTGGATCTCGGGCGGGTGAGTTGTCTTGTCATCGAACCTTTCCTCGCGCAGAGGGCATGGGACCAGGACGAAACAGAGGTGGCCGTCGGCTCGGCCGTTCCTTCATTCCAACGTTGGAAATCCGGCGTGCAGCGGAATGACAACACGCCGCCCGGCGACTGTCCAGGCTTCGCACACAGCTGATGCCCCGTCAGCGCGCGGATCGTCGCGGTGTGATGGCGGTTCACCCGGCGGCAACCGGGCCCTCATGGCTCTCTTGACATGCCCGCCGCCGGTCACCATCCTGTGGGAGCGGATTTCATCGATGTAAACCTCGGCGTGGAGGTGACGGGACACGATGGCCGGGTTTCCCCACGGGACGAAGAGACTCTCCCGCCGTCTGGCCGGCGCCCTCGGCTTCGCGCTGTCCGGCGTTCTCGCCGCCGCGCTGACCCTGACGTCCGCCGGGCCCGCCCGGGCGGACCGGACCGGGCTGCGCGCCGCGGATCCGAGCGTGCTCCGGGTCGGTGGCACGTACATCTCCGTGCAGTCGGCCGGCGGAGGCATCGTCGTACGGCAGGCGTCCTCCACGACGGCCCTGGACTCGGCGACCCCGCGGCAGGTGTGGTCGGACACGCGCGGTCGCGGTGAGGTCTGGGCCCCGGAGATCGTGCGGGACGGCGGCCGCTACCACATCTACTTCACGGCCGGGCGCGGAGCGGCCCACCGGATGTACGTGATCAGCTCCGCCAGTCCCGACAGCGGCTACTCCGCCGAGACGAAACTGGCCCTGCCGGACGACAAGTGGGCCATCGACGGGACCCTGTTCACGTTCAACGGCCAGCGCTGGTTCGTCTGGTCCGGCTGGGCCGGGGACACCGACGTCGAGCAGAATCTGTACATCGCCCGGATGAGCGGTCCGACCACGCCGACCGGTGCGCGGCACATCATCTCGCAGCCCCGGGAGAGCTGGGAGCGGGTGGTCGGCAACCCGTTCGTCAACGAGGGACCGGAGCCCGTCAAGGACCCGAACGGGCAGCTGCACATCACCTACTCCGCCAACGGCAGCTGGAGCGACCGGTACTGCCTGGCCGACCTGCGGCTGCGGGCCGGCGGCGACCCGACGTACGTGTGGGACTGGTACAAGTCCAACGGCTGTCTGTTCGGCTCCGACCGGGCCACGATGATGGCCGGCTGGGACCCGACGCTGCACGTCGACGGCCCCGGCCACCACAGCTTCGTCCTGCTCGACGGCGACATCGGCACCAGCCCGCCCGCCGGGCCGCGGTTCCCGCTGATGTTCCACGCGGTGCCGAAGGGCACGCCGTACACGTGGGAGAACCGCTACTGGTACACGGGCACGTTCTGCTGGTGGGGCGACACCGCCTACAGCCGCGCCGACGTCCCCGGGCCGAACACGGACACCGGCTGGAGCCTCAGGTTCTTCGAGTAGGTCAGCCCTCGGCCCGCGTGAACGGGCCGCCTTCGGCCGCGAAGGCGTGGGCGGCGAAGCGTGCGCCGATGCGGCGGTGGGTGGCCGCGTCGGGGTGGAGCCGGTCGGGCAGCGGCAGTTCGGAGTGGTCCGCCTCGCCGTAGAGGTCACGGCCGTCGAGGTAGTGCACGTTCGGGTCGTCGGCCGCGCGTCGCGTCACGATGCGCTTCAGCTCGTCGCGGATGACGTCGAGCGTCAGCTTGCCCTCGGCCCGCTCCGCGGGATCACCCGCGGCGGTGAACAGAAGCCGCCCCTCACCGAGACGGCTGAAGTCGTAGGCGGTGGGGCCGGGCGTGTCCTCGTGGATGGGGCACAGGATCGGCGAGACGACCAGCAGCGGCGCGGTGGGGTGGCCCTCGCGGATGGTGTCGAGGAAGCCGTGGACGGCCGGGGCGAAGGCGCGCAGCCGCATCAGGTCGGTGTTGACCAGGTTGATGCCGAGCTTGACGCTGATCAGGTCGGCGGGCGTGTCACGTATGGTCCGGGCGACGAACGGGTCGAGCAGGGCGCTGCCGCCGAAGCCCAGGTTGACCAGTTCCACGCCGCCCTCGGCCGCGGCGAGCGCGGGCCAGGTCGTGGTGGGGCTCGCCGCGTCGGAGCCGTGGCTGATGGAGCTGCCGTGGTGCAGCCAGGTCCTGCGGCCGGAGGCCGGTGCGGGCTCGACGGGGGCGTCGGTGCGCAGGGCGACGAGTTCGGTGGTCTCGTTGTGCGGCAGCCAGATCTCGACGGTCTTGTCGCGCGCGGGCAGGCCGGTGAAGCGGAGGGTGGCGGTGGGGCCGGTGCCGTGTTCGACCGCTCCGGTGCTCATGTCGATGGTCAGGGTGTTGCCGCCGGTCGCGGTCGCCCGGCCGGCCGGGCGTCCGTCGACGAGCAGGTCGTACAGGCCGTCCGGGCGGGGCGGGGCACCGGTGTGGACCCGCTTGGTGGGCAGCGTGTCGAGTTCGACCGCGGTCGCCCGGGTGCGGAGGACCAGTCGTACGCCGGAGGGCTGGGACTCGGCCATGGCGAGCTGTCCGTCGGTGTTCTGGGCGCGGGCCCGGGCGGGCAGGCGGTGGGGCAGGACCCCGTTCGCCGTGGGCTCCAGGTCGAGGGCGCCGCGTACGAGGTCCGCGGTGATGGGGGTGGTGTACGAGGTGGAGGGCATGGTCTCCGTCCGTGGGTCGGTGCGGTTCGAGGGCCTGGAGTCGCGGTCAGGGCGCGGGCCAGTTGCGCAGGAGGGCGTCGAGCGCGTCGAGGACGCGTGACCAGGTCTCCTGTGTGTCGGGGGCGCTGTGGCTGAACCCTCCGCCCATCTCGATGCCGACGTAGCCGTGGAAGACGCTGCCCAGCAGGCGGACCGCGTGGGTCTGGTCCGGTTCCGTCAGGTCGTAGCCGCGCAGGAGGGCCCGGGTCATCTGGGCGTGCCGGACTCCCGCGCTGCCGGCGGCCGCTTCCGGGCCGAGCCGGAACTGGGCCGCCGCATAGCGGCCGGGGTGCTCCCGGGCGTAGTCGCGGTAGACGTTCGCCAGGGCGGTCAGGGCGTCCTTGCCGGCCCGTCCGGCCAGGGCGTCGGCGGCACGGTCGGCGAGTTCCTCCAGGGCGAGCAGCGCGATCCGCGTCTTGAGGTCCTGGGAGTTCCTCACGTGGGAGTACAGGCTCGCCACCTTGACGTCGAAGCGCCGGGCGAGTTCGGAGACGGTCACCTGGTCGAAGCCGACCTCGTCGGCGAGCTCCGCCCCCGCCCTGGTGAGGCGTTCCGCCGTCAGTCCTGCACGCGCTGCCATAACTATCCTCCTCATCGCCTAAAACAAGTATGTATCTACCTAATAGCTTTAGGCAAACGGGCCGGGTGTGATGTCCGTCGGGCCCCGTTGTCAGTGGGGGGAGGCAAGATGCGACGCATGACAACACCTGCAGCAGTGATCGTGGATGCCGCCGCCTACGCGCAGGCGGTCGAGGACGCCGTACGTGCGGCCGCCGCCTACTACGAGGGCGGTACCTCGCCGCTGGACGACGACACCTACGACCGGCTGGTACGGGGGATCGCCGACTGGGAGGCGGAGCATCCCGACGGGATACTCCCCGACTCCCCCACCGGGAAGGTCGCCGGCGGGGCGGTGGAGGGCGACGTGCCGCACACGGTGCCGATGCTCAGCCTCGACAACGTGTTCTCCGCGGAGGAGTTCACCGCCTGGACGGCCTCCCTGTCCCGCCGTACCGGACGTGAGGCGACGCGCTTCAGTGTGGGTCCGAAGCTGGACGGGCTCGCGATCGCCGCCCGGTACAGCGGCGGCCGGCTCACCCGGCTGATCACCCGCGGGGACGGGACGGCCGGGGAGGACGTCTCGCACGCGATCGGCACCGTCGAGGGGCTGCCCGAGAAGCTGGACGAGCCGGTCACCGTGGAGGTGCGCGGCGAAGTCCTCATGACGGCCGCCCAGTTCGAGCACGCCAACGAGGTGCGCACCGGTCACGGCGGGCAGCCGTTCGCCAACCCGCGCAACGCGGCGGCGGGCACCCTGCGGGCGAAGGAGCGCGTCTACACGGTTCCGATGACGTTCTTCGGCTACGGTCTGCTGCCGCTGCCCGACACCGACTCCGTCCTCGCCGAGAAGCTGAACGAGCTCGCGCACAGCGAACTGATGGCGCTGGCCGGCGATCTCGGGGTGCACACCAGCGCCCGGACCGCCGTCCCGGACACCGTCGCCGAGACCGCCGAGGAGGTCCTGGACCGGGTGAAGGAGATCGCCGCGGTCCGCGCCGAGCTGCCGTTCGGCATCGACGGGATCGTCATCAAGGCCGACCTCGCCGAGGACCAGCGGGCCGCGGGGTCCGGCTCCCGCGCGCCGCGCTGGGCGATCGCCTACAAGCTGCCGGCCGTGGAGAAGATCACCCGGCTGCTGGAGGTGGAGTGGAACGTCGGCCGTACGGGCATCATCGCGCCGCGCGGCGTCCTCGAACCGGTCGTCATCGACGGCTCCACCATCACCTACGCCACCCTGCACAACCCGGCCGACATCACCCGCCGCGACCTGCGCCTGGGCGACCACGTCATGGTGCACCGGGCCGGCGACGTCATCCCCCGCATCGAGGCGCCGGTGGCCCATCTGCGGACGGGTGAGGAACGGCCGATCGAGTTCCCCGCGCAGTGTCCGCGCTGCGGTTCGGACATCGACACCGGCGAGGAACGCTGGCGGTGCGCGCAGGGCCGCAACTGCCACCTGGTCGCTTCCCTCGCCTACGCCGCGGGCCGCGACCAGCTCGACATCGAGGGTCTGGGCGCCACCCGCGTGGTGCAGCTCGTCGAGGCGGGCCTGGTGGCCGATCTCGCCGATCTGTTCACCCTGCGGCGCGAGCAGTTGCTCGCCCTGGAGCGGATGGGCGAGACCAGCACCGACAACCTGCTCGCCGCACTCGCCAAGGCCAAGGCGCAGCCGCTGTCGCGGGTGCTGTGCGCGCTGGGCGTGCGGGGCACGGGGAGATCCATGTCACGGCGTATCGCCCGCTACTTCGCCACCATGGACCACATCCGCGCGGCCGACGCCGACGCCATGCAGCGGGTCGACGGCATCGGGGCGGAGAAGGCCCCGTCGATCGTCGCGGAGCTCGCCGAACTGGCGCCGCTCATCGACAAGCTGGCCGCCGCCGGTGTCAACATGACGGAGCCCGGCGCCACTCCGCCGCCGCCCGCCGGTGCCGAGGACGACGCCCCGGCCGAGGGCGGTCCGCTGGCGGGGATGACGGTGGTGGTCACCGGCGCGATGACCGGGAAGCTGGAGAAGCTCTCCCGCAACGAGATGAACGAACTCGTCGAACGGGCCGGCGGACGCTCCTCCTCCAGCGTCTCCAGGAAGACCGCCCTCGTGGTCGCGGGCGAGGGCGCGGGCTCCAAGCGTGCGAAGGCCGAACAGCTCGGCATCCGCCTCGCCACCCCGGAGGAGTTCGCCGCCCTGGTCGCCGAACTCCTCGACTGAGCCGGCCACCGGGGCCCGCGCCCGCCCGTCAGGGGGCGCAGGCCTCGGCGATGGACAGGCTGTTCTCGTAGAGGTGGTGCCGGGTGATCCGGCCGCCCTCCACGGTGAGGCGCAGGGCGAACGGGCCCTGGAAGGACCGCCCCGTCGCCCGTACCGTCCCCGACAGATGTCCCGTCAGGACCGCGTCCTTCCCGTCGACGAGGAAGGTGTCGACGGAGGCGCGCGCGTCCTCGGGCACGGTGTGTTCCATCAACTCCGTGAACTGGGCCGCGCATTCGGCGGCGGTGGACCGCGGGCGGATCCACGGGACGGCGGGGTTGTCGGCGAGCAGCCAGTCGACCTCGTCGGCGAAGACCGCGGCCAGCCGCCCGGTGTCCCCGGCCGACCGGGCGGCGAGGAACTCCCCCACGACGGCCCGGGTGACCTCGGCGGAACTCTCGTCGGTGACAGTGGAGTCGATGGACATGACGCTCTCCTCTCGGCTGCGGCCAGGAGCCCGGCGCGGGGTCTCCGTGGATGTGTTCGATCCTGCCGGAGGAGGAAGGAGCGGGTCGATTACCTCGGACGTCATGCCCGGCCCATGCCTTCCACGGGGTTGTGCCGTGCCCGCGGCGCCCTGTGTCGAGGACCGTGCGGCCGGCCTCGGGCGAGGAGTCGGGCGACGACCCGACGGCCGACGGTTCCGGTGGCGCCTCGATCGCGTCCTGCGCGGTGACACCCGTCGTCGTCCTCCCGGGTTCGGTGCGGTACGCCGACGAGCGTACGGACCGCCTCGGACAACGGGCGTGCCCGGCCGTCGAGGTCAGGATCCGGCCTGCTTGCCGCCTGCCGTCGTGGGTGACCGACACCGACGGAGGGAGACTGTGACGGCCGAGCGGACGGGTGCCGCGCCGGGGGCCACACCGGCGTCGTGCCCTGGGTGGTGACCGACGGCACCGGGGCGTTCCTCGACTTCGTCGCCCAGGCGTTCGACGGCGAGGAGCTCGGGCGGGTGGCGACCGAGGACGGGGCGATCGGGCACGGTGAGATCCGGGTCGGCGACACCGTCGTCCGGGACCCCGTGTACGCGGAGGGCATGCGGGTGGCGCAGGCGACGCTCGACGCCGGGCTCACCGGCCGGAGCAGCACGCCCGTCAGGACGGCCGGCTGACCGGGCCGCCGCGGTCCTCACCGGTGTCCGGCGGACGTTCGAAGAAGGTCTCCAGGACCACCGTCGCCTGTGTCCCGCTGACCCCGTCGATCGCGTACAGGCGGCGCAGCACGTCCTGCAGGCGCTCGGTGGTGGCGGTGCGCACCTTCACCAGGACGGAGGCGCTGCCCGCGATGACGTGCGCCTCCTGGATCTCCGGTACGGCGGCGAAGTCCTCGGCCCTGTCCCCCATCCACGCCGTGGAGTCGACCAGCACGAAGGCGAGGACCCCGCGGCCGAGTGCCGCGGGGTCGACGTCGACGGTCGTGGCCCGGATGACGCCCTGCTCGCGCAGCTTGCGCACGCGCTCGTGCGCCGCGCCCGCCGACAGACCGACCGCCGCGCCCAGGGCGGCGTACGGCTGTGTCGCGTCCCGCTGGAGCAGCGCGATCAACCGGCGGTCGATGTCATCCAGTTGTCTCATGTGATGACCGTACCTGATTCAGCGATAAGCGTGTTACGTTGCATCAGATCCTGATCACTCTCCACGAGGGGACGCCATGCCCACCAACGGCCCGTACGAGATCCTGGACGACCGCTTCCGTACCGGACGCTGCGCGAACGGCGACAGCAGGCTCGAGGTCCTGTACGACGGCTGCCGCTGGGCCGAGGGCCCGCTGTATCTGCCCGCCTGGCGCCAGCTGGTCTGGAGCGACATCCCGAACGACCGCATCCTGCGCTGGGACGAGGCCACCGGCACGGTCGGCGTCTTCCGCACCCCGGCCGGTCACAGCAACGGCAACACCGTCGACCGGCAGGGCCGCCTGGTCACCTGCGAGCAGGGCAACCGCCGTGTGACCCGCACCGAACCGGACGGCACCGTGACCGTCCTCGCCGACCGGTACGACGGCAAGCGGCTCAACAGCCCGAACGACTCCGTCGTGCGCTCCGACGGCACGATCTGGTTCTCCGACCCGGACTTCGGCATCACCAGCGACTACGAGGGCCATCGCGCCGAGTCGGAGATCGGCGCGTGCAACGTGTACCGGATCGACCCGCTGTCGGGGGACGTCCACCTCGCCGCGGACGGGTTCGAGGGACCCAACGGGGTCGTCCTGTCCCCCGACGAGAGCCGGCTGTACGTCTCCGACTCCCGCGCCGCCCGGATCCGCGCGTACGGCATCCGCGAGGACGGCACCCTCTCCGGCGGCGAGGTCTTCGCCGAGGGCCGGGGCGACGTCCGCTTCGACAACATCCGCTTCGACGACGAGGGCCGCCTGTGGGCCGCCGCCCTCGACGACGGCGTGCACTGCTACGACCCCGACGGCACCCTCATCGGGAAGCTGCGCGTGCCCGAGCCCGTCTCCAACATCGCCTTCGGCGGACCGCGGAACAACCGCCTGTTCATCACCGCCACCACCTCCCTGTACTCCCTGGTGATGTCGGTGACCGGGGCTCCGCGCCTCTGAACGGACCGCGCGAGGTTTTCGGCCACCGGGTCCGCACTCTTCGTCCGAAACGACTGTTTTCGATACCGCTCCCCGTCTCGTTGAGTTCCGTGCGTCGCCTTCACGCCGTCGACCAGGCAGGGAGAAGTGCCGTTGACTCACCAGACCGCGCGGTCCGTCCCGCCCCCGCCGCCCGCCGAGATCACCTACTCCGGCCATTACTCCGTCAACCCGCTCGGCCAGGTCGGCTTCCGCTCCCTGTGCTCCCAACTCCCCTCCGTGCTGCGTCGGATCACCGCCATGGCGTGGCGGACCGACCGTCGGGCCGTGGTCCTGCTCCTCGCCTGTCAGCTGGTCACGGGCGTGTCGGCGGCGGTGCTGCTGGCGGCCACGGCCCGGGCGATGGGCCCGCTCCTCGGTGCGGGAACGGTCGCGGACCGCCTGCGCGAGGCGCTTCCGGCGCTCGTCGTCGTCGCGGTGGCGAGCGCCGTCACCCGCGCGTCGGAGGCCCTGGCCATGTACGCCGAACGGCGGATCACACCCCGGCTGACCACGGAGACCGACTCGGCGCTGGTCGAGGCCGTCTGCCGGGTGGAGGCCGAGGCGTACGCGACGGACGGCTTCTCCGACCGCCAGGAAGCCGCCGAAATGGGTGTAATGCGCACGCATGTGATGGTCATGGACGCCCAGCGCTTCATGGCCGCGCTGATCAGGATGATCACGGCCGGCGGCGTCCTGTCCGTGCTCAACCCCCTGATGCTGCCGCTGCTCCTGCTGGCCGTGGCCCCGGCCGGCGTAGGGGCCGTCCTCACCGCGCGCGTCGACTACGAGATCCACTACGCGAACGTCGCGGACCGCAACGTACGCGGGATGACCCGCTGGTGGGCGACCACGCCGAAGTACGCGGACGAGGTCCGCGCCAACGGCATGACCGACTACCTCCTGTACTGGTACCGCGCCCTGTCGGAGCGGGTCGACCGGCGGTCCCTGGCCGCCGCTCCCCGCACCCTGCGCATCGCGCTGGCGTCCTCCGTCGCCAGTGGGGCGTTCCTGGCCGCCACCTGGGGGGTGCTCGCCTGGCTGGCCGTCACCGGGCGGATCGCGCCGGCCGTCGCCGCCACGGCCGTCGTCGCGGTCCAGACGACCCTGGCGGCGCTGTCCCAGGTCGTCGTCAACGGCGCCGCGGTGTTCCACACCAGCCTGTACCTCAGCGACATGCAGGCGTTCTTCGACGACGCCGCCGCGCGGGCGCCCCAGCGGGGCCCGGAGGCCGTCCGGGCCCCGCTGGAGGAGATCCGGCTGGACGAGGTCACGTACCGGTACCCCGGCAAGGACAAGCCCGCCGTCGACGGTGTCTCGCTGACCCTGCGGCGGGGGGAGATCCTCGCCGTCGTCGGCGTGAACGGCTCCGGCAAGAGCACCCTGACCCGGTTGATCACCGGCATCTACCTCGCGGACAAGGGCCGGGTCACCTGGGACGGCACCGACCTCGCCCACGCCGATCCGGCCACGGTGTGGGACCGCACCGGCCTGGTGCCGCAGATCTTCGCCCAGTGGCCGCTGCGGGTGCGGGAGAACGTGACGCTGGGCCAGCCGAGGAGCCTCGACGACCAGGAGGTGTGGGAGGCCGTGGACGCGGTCGGGATGCGGGAGGCCGTCGAGGACCTGCCCGCCCGCCTGGACACCCTGCTGGCCCGTGAGATCTTCGGCGGTGCCGAACTCTCCGGCGGCCAGTGGCAGCGTCTGGCCTGCTCCAGGGCCCTGTACCGCCGCCCGCCCCTGCTGATCCTGGACGAGCCCACCTCCCAGATGGACCCGCGCGGCGAACACGGCATCTTCGAGAGGATCAAGGCGATCTCCGGCGACCGCATCACCATCGTCGTCACACACCGCCTGGAGAACACGAGGATCGCCGACCACATCGTCGTCATGGAGCGGGGCCGGATCACCGAACAGGGCACCTACGACGACCTGGTCCACGCCGCCGGTACCTTCGCCGACCTCCTGCACCTGTCCCAGGACCGCTGAAAAAGGTCTCCAGCAGCTCCAGCCCGCCCGCGGTTCCTCCACCATGGCCGGCGCGACCGCGTGGTCGAGCGTCACCATGGGACGGGTGGGCGCCATGCGTTCGAGCAGCCGGTGGAGCGCCAGGATCCGCGGCCGGTCGGTGTCCTCCGCCCGCTCCGCCTCGTCGTGCACCGCGGCGATCGCTCCCCGGAGCTGGTACGGGCCGGGCGGTGCGGGGGGCCGGCGCGTCCGTGCCGAGGGCGACACCCTCGGCGATGTACTCCCGGCTCCAGCGGCTCCGGTCCTGTTCGGTGAGCGGGACCAGCGCGCCGTCGGGACGGCTGCGTGCCGGGCGCCGGGCGTCAGGCGTCGGGCGTCGGTGAGCAGCATCGGCGCCGGCGGTCCGGCCACCTTCCGCCGCCCGGCCCGCCCGGTGCGGGCGCCTCTCACCGGTGGGTCGGAACAGCCGGGCGGACTCCGGCATCCGCCTCGCACTTTGTCGTGACGCCCGCAGGTGAGTGGCGGGGCGATGGCGGTTACCCGGCACGGGTGGCCGAGGAAGGGAGCGAGCCGTGCGATTCCAGAGCCGTGCGCATGCCGGACAGGAGCTGGCCGTCAGGATGCTGGAGTGGGCGAGCAGCGGTGATCTCGCGAATGTGACCGTGCTGGCGCTGCCGCGCGGTGGCGTTCCGGTCGGGGCGGAGATCGCCCGGGCGATGCAGGTGCCCCTGGACGTCCTGGTGGTCCGCAAGGTCGGGGTTCCCGGAACCCCCGGGGTGGGTGTCGGGGCGATCGCCGGTGACGATCCCCCGGTCTTCGACCGTACGGGGCTGAGGGCCATGGACCTCTCGGAGGACAGGCTCGGCGCCGAGGTGGCCCGGGCGCGGGTCGAGCTGCACCGGCGGGAGGGTGTCTACCGGGGCGGGCGTCCCGCCCTTGACATCAGCGGTCACAGCATCGTGGTCGTGGACGACGGACTGGTCACGGGGGTCACCGCCCGCGCGGCGCTGCGGCACCTTCGGCGCGGCGGTCCGCTGCGGCTGACGCTGGCGGTGCCGGTGTGCGGTCACGAGACCGCCTCGGCGCTGCGGGACGAGGCCGACGACGTGGTCTCCCTGTACCAGCCGCAGCGGCTGCGGTCGGTCGGCGAGTGGTACGAGGACTTCCACCAGGTCACCGACCAGGAGGTACTGGACGCTCTGCGGGAACTGCACCCGGCCTAGGCATCTCTCGGCCGACGGTGGCCAGCAGGTTCGCGACCAGCGGGTTCGGATCGTTTCTCCGCCAGGCGACGGCGACGTGGGTGCGGGCGGTGCCGGGGGAGACGGCGCGGAAGGCGACGCCCTTGAGGCGGATGCGCCGGATGCTCGCCGGGGCCAGGGAGACACCGAGACCGGTCTCGACCAGGGCGCACACGGTCTGCCATTCCACCGCGTGCTGGGCGATCCGGGGTGTGAAGCCCGCCTCGGCGCACAGGCCGGTGATCCGGTCGTGGAGCCGCGGGCCGACGTCGCGGGGCAGGAGCACGAACGGCGAGTCCGCCAACTGATCGAGACGCACGGTGCGTCGGGCGGCGAGCGGGTGGGCCGCCGGCAGGACCGCGACGAACGGCTCGGTCAGGATGGTCCGGAAGCCGATCTCCGTCTCCCCGTCGGGGGGTTCGCGCAGCAGGCCGATGTCGATGGTCCCCTCGCGCAGGGCGGCGGTCTGGGGCGCGGTGGTCATCTCATGGATGTCCAGGTGCACGTCGGGGAACCGCTGCCGGAAGGTGCGCAGCAGGCCGGTCAGGGCGAGGGAGGCGGCGAAGCCGATCCGCAGGCGGCCCGCCCGTCCGCTTCCGGCGGCGCGGGCGGCGGACAGCCCGTCCGTGAGGTCGGCCAGGGCCCGTCGTACGGCGGGGAGCAGTTCGCGGCCGGCCGGGGTGAGGGTGACGCGCCCCGGTTCCCGGTGGAACAGCGGATGCCCGACCTTCTCCTCCAGGCGGCGGATCTGCTGGCTCAGCGGTGGCTGGGCGATGCCCAGCCGGGTGGCCGCGCGGCCGAAGTGCAGTTCCTCGGCGAGTACGACGAAGGCGTGCAGCTGCGGCAGCGGGAGCTCGGGGCGAAGCTCGGGACGCGTCATACGCCCAGAGATATCAAGTCATGCCTCTCCCGGTATTAGACGTATCGGTGCTGGTCACATAGCGTCCCGCGTATGACAGAGCGACGTGCGGTCCTCAGCGGCTCGACGTTCGAGGAGCAGATCGGCTATGCCCGCGCCGTGGTCCACGGCGACTGGGTGCATGTGTCCGGGACGACCGGTTTCGACTACACCACCATGACGATCTCCGACGACGTGGTGGAGCAGGCCGAGCAGTGTCTGCGCAACATCGGGGCCGCGCTGACCGAGGCGGGGTGCACCTTCGCCGACGTGGTGCGGGTGCGCTACATCCTGCCCGACCGGGACGACTTCGAGCCCTGCTGGCCGGTCCTGCGCCGCTGTTTCGGCGACGTCAGGCCGGCCGCGACGATGCTCGTGTGCGGTCTGGCCGATCCGCGTATGAAGATCGAGATCGAGGTGTACGCGCAGCGGTCGGCCCGGTGACGGCCGGCCCGGCGTCCCCGGCGTTCAGCTCTCGGCCGGGGTGAGCACGACGAAGTCCGCGCCGAAGGGGTCGAGGCAGACGGCCAGGCGGCCGACGCCCTCCGCGTCCTCCGGTCCCATCTGCACGCTTCCGCCGTTCCCGGTGACCTCGGCCACCGCGGCGTCGCAGTCGGTGACGTTGAAGACCGGGTGCCAGTACGGCCGCCCGCCCGCCGGGGCGAGGTCCTCCTTGCGGACCTCCATGAGGCCGCCGTGCATCCGCTCCTCGGGCAGTCCGGCCGGGGTGATCATGGTGTAGGTGCCCTCCCCGCCCGGCATCTCCATGTCGCTGAACCGCCAGCCGAGGACACCGCCGTAGAACTCCTTGGCGGCCGCCGCGTCGCTGGTGTACAGCTCGGTCCAGGACAGCGAGCCCGGCCGGTCCACCAGGTCGACGCCCTTGCTCTCCCCCGGCTGCCAGACGGCGAACTGGCCGCCCAGCGGGTCGCTGTACTGTGCCATCCGGCCCCATTGTTCGAGGTCCATCGGGGGCACCCGCACGGTGCCGCCGGCGCGCTCCACCGCCTGGGTGGTGGCGTCCGCGTCGGCGACGGTGTAGTAGATCATCCAGGCCGGGCGGGCGCCCTCCTCGGTGAGCTTGCCGAGCCCGGCGACCATCTTGCCGTCCTTGCGGAACATCCCGCCTTCCATGTCCTCCCCGTCCCCCATGGGCTCGTAGTCCCAGCCGAGGACCGCGCCGTAGAAGGCCGCGGCGGCCCGGACGTCGGGGGACCCGAGGTCGAGCATGCAGGGGGAGCCGGGGGCGAAGTCAGTGGTGATCACCGCGATGTCCTTTCGCTGAATCCCTTTGGCCTCAGCGTGCCACCGGGCACTGACACTCGCCCTTCGGCTGCTCCTTCTCCGCCCCCTCGCGCTTCGTGAACGGCAGCACGAGCCGGGAGGGGTGCGCGGCGTCCCGGTAGATCTTGTGGGTGACGGGGCGGCCGACCGGCAGGTGGAAGGCGTCCGGCGGCAGCAGCGCGTTGTGCGCGTCGGCGAGCGGCTCGTCGTTGGAGAGCTCCACGACCAGTCTGTGGCCGGGCAGGAACGTCGCCGCGAACGGGTAGACGCGCAGCACGTACTCCTCGATCCTCCCCGGCTCGACCGGCACCGCGCGGGTGTGCGGGTGGTGGGGGTCGCCCTCGGTGGTGCGTTCCTCGTCGAGTTCGCGGTGCGAGGCCTTGAGGTAGGCGGTCGTGACGAGCTGCCGCCTGCCGCCCGGCGCCTCGTCCCACAGGCGCAGGATGAAGTTGGTGTCGGGCTGGTCGATCTGAGCGAAGAGGTGCGCCGCGCCCTGGCCCGGCTGTTGCACTGGGCGAGGACCTGCGGCGTCAGGGCGATCGCTGTCGAGGACCTCGACTTCACGCCGAGAAGACCCGCGAGAAACACGGCCGCAAGAAGCGGTTCCGGCACCTGGTCTCCGGCCTGCCCACCGGCCGGCTCCGCACCCGCCTGACCTCCATGGCCGACGCCACCGGCATCACAGTCATCGCCGTCGACCCCGCCTACACCTCCACCTGGGGCCCCCAGCACTGGCAGAAGCCCCTGACCAGCACCACCCGCACCACCACCCGTCACGATACGGCCGGCATCGCGATCGGACGACGCGCCCAGGGGCATCCCCTCCGGCGTCGGACGGCACCGCCCCGTGCGCACCGGAGCGATGTGCACGGGCATCGGACCGCCTGGGCCGGACCGGAGGCTCCCGGGCGCGAGGGACCCCGCCCCCGCGTTCCCGGACCACGGACACGATCCGTGCCGCCGGAAACGGAGCGAACGCGGGCGACCAGGACACCCGACACCGTTCGGGATGTCCGCAGTGAGCAGCAATGGGTCCAGGACCCACTCCTGCTCACTGACCAGGAACGGTAGGAGAGGATCTGGTGCGTGATCCGGTCGAAGCCGTCGTCGTACGCCCTCGCTGCGACGGCGGCGGCGAGGGTGCCGCCGTGGACGCGGAAGTCCTTCAGCTTCGCGGCGAGGGTCCCGAAGATCTCGGCGCGGTCGATGGTGACGTCGAAGGCGTACTCCGCGCCCGGGCCCCATCGACAGCAGCGCCTCGTGGACCGAGACGACGCCCGGCTCCTCGGCCAGCACCGGGCCCCAGAACGGTGTTCACGGTGTTGCTCCTGCCGCTCATGCCTGCCTCACGTGTGCGGGACAGGGGTGCTCGGCACCCTGTGGCTGCAGCGGGACCAGCCATTTGCTTTACATGACGTCAATGAAGTGAACGGCAAAAAAGATTGAACGAGTGGTCGAGTAACTGAACATGCACGTCCCTCAGGCGAGCTTGTAGGAACTATCCACTTGGCGCATGCAAGGCCGGCCCCTGACGCGTCAGCGGGCCCGACGGGCGTTGAGCCGGGCGGCCTGGCGTGTCAGGTGGTCGCGCTCGGCGAGGTCGGGTGCCTTGTGGGCCGCCTCGGCGTACAGCCGTGCCGCCGTCGCCGGGTCGCCGTCGCGCTCGTGGAGGTACGCCGCCACCGCGGTGTGGCGCGGCAGGGAGGCGTCCAGCTCCGCGAGCGCCGCCAGCCCGGCGCGCGGCCCGTCGGCCTCGCCGACGGCGACCGCGCGGTTGAGCCGGACGACCGGGCTGTCGGTCAGGCGCGTGAGTTCGTCGTACCACTCGACGATCTGCACCCAGTCGGTCTCCCCGGCGGCGGGCGCGTCGGCGTGGAGGGCGGCGATGGCGGCCTGGGCCTGGAACTCGCCCAGCCGGTCGCGGGCGAGGGCCGCCTGCAGGATCCCGATGCCTTCGGTGATCGCCACGGTGTCCCAGCGGCCGCGGTCCTGCTCCGCGAGCGGCACCAGGCTGCCGTCGGGCGCGGTGCGGGCGGCGCGCCGGGCGTGGTGGAGCAGCATGAGGGCGAGCAGCCCCGCCGCCTCGGGGTGGTCGACGGCGGCCGCGAGCTGCCGGGTGAGCCGGATGGCCTCGGCGGCGAGGTCGACGTCCCCCGAGTAGCCCTCGTTGAAGACCAGGTAGAGGACGCGCAGCACGGTGGCGACGTCGCCGGGCCGGTCGAACCGCACACCGGACACGGTGCGCTTGGCCCGGCTGATTCGCTGCGCCATGGTCGCCTCGGGCACCAGATAGGCGCGGGCGATCTGGCGGGTGGTGAGTCCGCCGACGGCGCGCAGGGTGAGCGCGACCGCGGAGGACGGCGTCAGCGACGGGTGGGCGCACAGGAAGTAGAGCCGGAGCGTGTCGTCCGCGGCGGGTGCGGGCCCGGGTGCCGGTTCCTCGTCGACACGGTCCTCACGCCGGCGGCGGGCGGCGTCCGCGCGGGTCGCGTCGAGGAACTTGCGCCAGGCCGTGGTGATCAGCCAGCCCTTGGGGTCCCGCGGCATGCCGGCGGGCCAGACGCGGATCGCCTCGACCAGCGCGTCCTGTACGGCGTCCTCGGCCGCCGCGAAGTCGGCTCCGCGGCGGACCAGGACGGCGAGGACGCTCGGGGTGAGGCCGCGGAGCAGGGCCTCGTCCACGGGTGGGGTCACTCCGTGATGGTGGGCGGCACGCCGTAGAACGGGCGCAGCTCCAGCCACTCGTGGATCGGCTTCCCGCCCGCCCCGGGGGCGGCCGACAGTTCCCCGGCCAGCTCGACGGCGCGCTCGTGGCTGTCGACGTCGATCACCATCCAGCCGGCGATGAGGTCCTTGGTCTCGGCGAACGGGCCGTCGGTGACCGGCGGGCGCCCCTCCCCGTCGTACCGGACCCATGTGCCCTCGGGGGCGAGCGCCTGACCGTCGACGAACTCCCCGGTCTTCTCCAGCCGGGCCGCGAAGTCGTTCATGTACTGGATGTGGGCCGAGATCTCCTCGGGCGTCCACCGGTCCATGGGAACGTCGTTGACCGCGGCGGGAGCGCCTCGGTAGTGCTTCAGCAGCAGGTACTTGGCCATGGTGTGCTCCTCGGTTCCGGTGCGGCCATTGTGGTCGCGTTCACTCCGGGGACGGAGCCGGACGCGGGTTCTCGACATCTGTGCCGGAATTTTTTCCGGGCCCTTGTGCCGGGTCCCGTCAGGTCAGCAGCCGCACCCAGCTCGCGCCGAGTTCGTCGAGCATCTGGTCGCGGGTGAGCTTCCAGTCGGTACGGTGCCAGTGCTGGGCGACGTAGTCGAGCTGGGACATGGCGAGTACGCCCCGGAAGCGGCGCTGGTGGGGCTCGAACCGTCCGGCCTCCGTCAGCCCGTCCTCGATGTCGCCGACGGCCTCCTCCAGCCAGCGCTCGACCAGGTCGGTGAGTTCCGGGTCGATCACCGCGGCATCGCGGCCGCTGCGGATGATCGGCCGGATGGCCGGCCAGATGTCGGCGGTCCGCCGCAGCCACGCCGTGATCGCGTCCGGTGTCCCCTCGGCGACGGTGGCGACGAGGTCCCGCGCCGTGGAGCCGTGCTCGGGAGAACGGACGCGCTGCAGCGCCTCGTTGAGCCGCTCGTCGATGAGCGCCTTCATCAGTTCGCTGCGGGAGGGGAAGTACGCGTAGAAGGTCACGCGTGTGGTGCCCGCGGCGGTCGCGATGTCGTCGACCGTGGTGGCGGCGTACCCCTTCGTCTTGAACAGCTCGAGTCCCGACTCCAGCAGCAGGCGTCGGGTCATCTGCTTCTGCGCCTCACGAAGGTTCGCCATGCCGGAGATCCTCACGCCGCCCCGGCACGGCGAACGCTCACCTTACGTACCGTAAAGCCTTCAGAGGAGCAGGTCGACGGCGAGTCGCTCCCGCAGCCGGGCGGCCGTGATGCCGTACGTCTCCAGGACGCGGACCCCGTCGGGGCCGGGGGCGAAGACGCCGTGGTCGGTGTAGACGCGGTGGACGCAGGCGGCCCCGGTGAGCGGGTAGGTGCACTCGGGGACGAGCTTGGCGGCGCCGTCGTGGTCTCCCTCAGCGGCGCGGGGGCGGCGTTCACGGCGAACCTGACGGGTGCGGGCCTGACGCCCGGTGAGGCCGCCGCGGCGGGCGGGATCGCCCGGGCGGGCGGGCCGATCGCGGTGAACAGCCTGCCGCCCGGCACCCCCGGATCGGCGGCGCACGGTCTCGCCCTGGATGCCCTGGGCAGTGGCTTCGGCACGGCCTACCTGGTGTACGGGGTGGCGGCGGCCGCCGCCGCGGCCCTGACCGCCTTCGGCATGACCGGGATCCGCGCCCGTCACTCCTCGGCGGACGAGGCGTCCGGTGTCCTGCCGTCCGCGCCGGACGACAGGACACCGGACCCGGCCGCCGCGTCCTAACTCAGCGGCTCGATACGGATGTTGCGGTAACGGACCTTGTTGCCGTGGTCCTGCAGCCGGATGGCTCCGGCTGCGGGGCCCTCGGCGATTCCGCCACCCGTCGGGCTGTCGACGGTCACGTCGTCGTGGATCTTCTTGCCGTTCCAGACCACGGTGACGCGGGCGTCGGCCGTCTTCCCGCCCTCGGCGTCGTAGCGCGCCGCGTGGAAGACGATGTCGTACGACTGCCAGGTCTCCGGGGCCTTGGCGGCGTTCACGTCGGGGGCCTTCTTCAGATAGATCGCTCCCGCTTCATCGGTGTCGAGTGTGGTGTCGCCGTAGGAGTCCAGGATCTGGAGCTCGTAACGGTCCTGGAGGTAGACGCCGCTGTTGGCGCGGTCCTGGCCCGTCACGTCCGGGGGCAGCTGGGGCAGCCAGTACTCCACGTGCAGCTTGAAGTCGTCGTAGCTGTTCTTGGTGCGGATGTCCCCGCAGCAGACCTCCGTCGCGCCGTCGGTGACGGGCCACTGGACCGGGCGCCCGTCGGTGTGCTGCCACCGGTCGAGGCCGTCACCGTCGAACAGGCCGACCGGCCTGCCGTGCCGGTCGACGCTGAGGAGGTCGAGGTTGACATGGCCGGTGTCGCCCTCGTCGTAACGGTAGGCGACGCTGTTGTGCCCGGCGCGCAGCTTCAGTGCCTCGGTCTGTGTCGACCAGGTGTCCCAGTCACCGGTGCTGCGGAACCCGGTCTGCTTCACCTTCTTGCCGTTGACGTACAGGGAGAGGGACTTGGTGCCCTGGAAGGGGTTCGGGCCGTTGGAGTAGCGCAGCCCCAGGTCGTACGTTCCGCTCCTGTCCACCTCGACGTCGAAGGTCGTCGTGGCGCCCTGGGTGCCGTACCGGTCGACGAAACCGCTGCCGGAGTAGCCCCGGTGGTCGGTGTTGATGCCGGCCGCGCCGGTGAGGGCCGCCTCCTCGGCCTCGTACAGCGGGCCCTGTTCGGGCTGCTTGCCCGGCATGGCGTTGAGGGTGTACCAGGCCTCCGTGCTCCACAGGGTCTCGCCCGACGCCGAGCTGAACGGGCGCGGGGAGCGGATGTGCACGACGCGGCCCGGCTTGAGTCCCTCGACGGCCAGCGTCACCTTCTTGCGGTCGCGCGACAGCTTGGCCGACGTCACCTCGAGGGTCTCCTCGGCGATCTTGGGACCGCCGTAGTCGCGCGTCGGGGTGTAGCGCCACTGCTCGGCCTCGTAGTGGCTGACAAGGTTGTCAGCGGTCTCCTGCGACAGCGGCTGGGTGTACTCCAGCTCGAAGCCGCCCTTCTTCACCCGCATGGCCTGGATGTCGAAGGTGTTGCCGCCGTTCGGCGTCAGCTTCTGGAGGCCGTACCTGAGCTTGCCCTCCTGGCCCCAGTTGCCGTCCGCCCCCAGACCGCCCGCGTAGATCGCGCCGTCGGGGCCCATGGTGATCCGGTTGACTCCGGCTTCGAGGCCCTGGGTGAAGCGGAAGACCGCGCCCTGGTACTGGCCCTTGACCTTCTCCAGGTAGGCCCGCTGGAGACCGCCGTAGGTGACGTCACCGAACAGCATCTGCCCCTTGAACCTGCCCTTGGTCAGGTAGAGCGGTGTGCTGGGCGAGTTGGCGATCTCGTTCTGCGGGAGCCAGAGCACCGGCTGGGTCACCGGCTCGGAGTCGAAGGGGCCCGCGGGGTTGGTGTAGTGGTTGAAGAAGCGGTCCTGCTCGATGTGGACCAGCTTCGACGAGGGGAGCCAGCCGCCCTGGTTGTCGGTGGCGAAGATGTCACCGCCGGGGCCCCAGCCGATGCCGTTCGGGGTGCGCAGACCGCCGGCGATGTAACTGACCTCGCCGGTCTTCTTGTCGACCTTGACGGTGGCGCCGCGGCCGGGTGCGGGCTGCGGGTCCGTGGTGGCGCCGCCGTAGTTGATGGCGACGGACAGGTTCAGATAGAAGTAGCCCTTGCGGTACAGCAGCCCGAAGGCGAACTCGTGGAAGTTGCCGCCGTAGGGCCAGGTGGCGATCGTCTTGAACTCGTCCATGACGCCGTCGCCGTCGCTGTCGCCCAGCTCCGTCAGCTCGTGCTTCTGGGAGACGAAGATGGTGCCGTCGACGACCTTGAGGCCCATCGGCTCCTTGAGGCCCTCGGCGATCTTCGTGGCCTTCACCTGGTCCGGGCCGGTGGTGCCGGTGACCTCGTCCATGACGTAGACCTCGCCGGCGGTGTTGTCGGTGCCGCCCCAGGTGCTCACCACCAGACGGCCGTCGGGCAGCCAGTCCATGCCGGTGACCTGCGGCTGGAAGCCCTCGGGGCGCAGGTCGGTGAGGGTGTGGTCGGGGCGCACCGAGTTGAGCGGGAGGCCGTCGCCCGGCGAGTCCCTGACGCCCTCGCACTCCTTGCGGCCCGGTGCGGTGACGCGGACCACGCCGGCGTCGGTGCTCAGGGCCGCGTTCGGCACGGTCGCGAAGTCGCTCGCGCCCGGCGGCCGCCAGGCCAGGTTGAGCACCTGATCACCGCCGCGCTCGAAGTGGTCGATGCGCAACGCGTGCATGCCCTCGGTCAGTTGGACGGCGCCGTCCTTGGGCTCGGCACCGTGCAGCCCGTCGTGGTCGATGACCAGCCGGTCGTCGACCAGCAGCCGTGAGCCGTCGTCGCTGGAGAGCCGGAAGGTGTACGAACCGTCGGCCGGCACATGGATGTTGCCGGTGACCTGGGTGACGAAGTTGTCGCCGAACCCGCCGAAGTCGCCGGTCGTGCTCCAGTCAACGGTCGGCATCAGTTTGTCGACGTTGGGGGTCTGTCCGGGCTTGAGTGTGCAGATCTTCTCGAGCGGGACCTGGACGTCGAAGACGCGCAGGGTGACGCCGGGCTCCTGGGGCGGCACGTCGGCCTGGAGTGCGGCGCCCGGCCGGGCGGCCGCCAGGGGGGATCCGTAGATCCCGCCCGCGAGGAACGCACCAACGAGTAACCCTGTCAAGCGTCTTCGGGCGCGCCGGTACAGCCGTGCGTCCATGCTTCCTCCTGCTGGGTCGACCGGAGGGCCGGATGACTCCGGTGCCGAATGGGCGAAACGCCAACGGTTGCGGCCGACACGCTAGGAGACTTCTGCTCAACCCGTCCAGACTTTGTCATCGATGAGTTCAAAGTCCTTCCGGTGGGCAGCATTCATCGATGTAACGGGTGCGCTGTGGAGCCGGCGTGCTGTTACCGGGAGGGCGGGAGGCGGTAGACGGAGACGTGGGAGCGCGACTCGGCGGTGAACGCGGCGCCGTCCCAGTCCGCGTGCCTGGACTCCAGCTCGAAACCGGCCAGTCGGGCCATGAGGTCGAGTTCGGCCGGCCAGATGTAGCGGTGCGGACTGCGGAACAGCTCCGCCTGCCGGCTGTCGCCGAAGTGGAAGTGGTGCGACACGACGTGCTGGCGCAGGACGTCGTAGGTGTCCAGGCCGATGTACCCGGACTCGGAATGCCAGACCGTGGCCGTCTGGCCCGGTGGGAGTTTGCGCAGTTCGGGGACCCAGAGTTCGATCACGAACCGCCCGCCGGGGCCGAGGTGGCGGGCGGCGTTGCGGAAGCACTCGACCTGCTCGGCCTGGGTGAGCAGATTGGAGATGGTGTTGAAGACGAGGTAGACCAGGGTGTACTCACCGGGGGCGGCCGTGGTCGCCATGTCACCGATGATCACGGGGATCGTCGTCTCGTCGGCCTTGGTGCGCAGTTGCTCCACCATCGGCGGGGACAACTCGATGCCGGTGACGGGCACTCCGCGCCCGGCGAGCGGAACGGCCACCCGGCCCGTGCCGACGGCGAACTCGAGCGCCGCCCCGCCCTCGGCGAGCCGGGCGAGGCGGTCCACGGCCGGGTCCAGAACCTCGGGCGCGAACATGCCGGTGCCGGGCGTGTCATAGCGCCGGGCGGTATCGGCGTCCCAGATGTCCTTCTGCTCCATTGCACCAACGCTCGCCGTCGGCGCGGGAGTTGTCCAGCGAATTACGTCAGGGCTTGCGGGCGAGACCGCCGTGCTCGCCGATGGGCTCCGGGGCGGGGGTGTCGCTGTCCGGGCGCCAGAGCGGGACGGAGACGACGCCGGGCTCGACGAGGTCCAGACCCTCGAAGTACGCCGCGATCTGATCGATGGTGCGCAGGTTGTAGGGGACGGCACCGCTCTCGTTGTAGGCGTCCTGGGCCTGCTCGAAGACGGGGTCGATGCCGCGCGAGCCGTCGTTGACGGAGAGGTAGCTGCCGGAGGGCAGGGCGGCCATCAGCCGGGTGACGATGGAACGCGCCTGGTCGTAGTCGGCGATGTGGCCCAGGATGTTGCTGAGGATGAGGGCCGTGGGCCGCTCGAGGTCCAGCGTCTCGGCGGCGACCTCCAGGATGCGGTCGGGTTCCAGGAGGTCGGCGTCCACGTACGCGGTCGCCCCCTGGGGGGTGGAGTAGAGCAGGGCGCGGGCGTGGGCCAGGACCATCGGGTCGTTGTCGACGTAGACGATCCGGGACTCGGGGGCGATCCGCTGGGCGACCTGGTGGGTGTTGTCGGCCGTCGGCAGTCCGGTCCCGATGTCCAGGAACTGCCGGATGCCCACCTCGCCGGCCAGGTAGGTGATGTTGCGGCGCAGGAAGGCACGGCTGCTGCGGGCGATGGTGCCGATCCCGGGGAAGACGGCGGTGTAGGCGTCGCCCGCCTTCTCGTCGACGGGGTAGTTGTCCTTCCCGCCCAGCCAGTAGTTCCAGATCCGGGCCGAGTGCGGCACCGAGGTGTCGATCTTCTGCTGCGCTGATCCGGGCGCTGCGGCAGGGTCGGTCATGAGTACCGTCCGTAGTCGTTCGGGGGCTGTTCTGGCCAACGCATAATCTACGGTCCCACAGCTCGCCGGCGCGGGCTTGTTCGGCAGGGACACGGGGCGACTTCACGTCGCGCGGTCCGCGGAACGCGCCAGGTCCACCGTCGCGCCGCAGCTCGTGCACCCCGCTGACCAGGCAGGTCGCGTCGGCGGCCCGATCCGCCCAGCGGGCAAAGCCGGGGGGCTCCGCCGCTCAGCCGAGTTCCACCAGCAGGTCACCGCCCTCCACCTGCTGGATCCGGTTGATCGCCAGCCGGGTGACCGTGCCGGACTTCGGGGCGGTGATCGCGGCCTCCATCTTCATCGCCTCGATCGTGGCCACCGTGGCGCCGGCCGCCACCTCGTCGCCCTCGGCGACCGCGAGGGTCACCACACCGGCGAACGGGGCCGCGACATGGCCGGAGTCGGCGCGGTCGGCCTTCTCGGTGACCGGGACGTCGGAGGCCGCCGCCCGGTCGCGGACCTGGATCGGCCGCAACTGGCCGTTCAGGGTGGACATCACGGTGCGCATGCCCCGCTCGTCGGCGTCGCCCACCGCCTGCAGCTCGATGAGCAGCCGCACACCGGGATCGAGGTCGACGCTGTACTCGCTGCCGGGGCGCAGCCCGTAGAAGAAGTCCTTGCTGTCCAGGACGCCGGTGTCGCCGAAGGACTGGCGGTGCGTCTCGAACTCCCGGGTGGGGCCGGGGAAGAGGAGCCGGTTGAGGGTCGGCCGGCGGTCCTTCACCAGACCGGCGCGGTCGTCGGCGGTCAGTTCCCGGACCGGCTTGGGTTCGGCGCGGCCCCGCAGGGCCTTGCTGCGGAACGGCTCGGGCCAGCCGCCGGGCGGGGTGCCCAGCTCGCCGCGCAGGAAGCCGATCACGGAGTCCGGGATGTCGAACCGGTCGGGCTCCTCCTCGAAGTCCTCCGGGGAGACGCCCGCGCCCACCAGGTGCAGGGCCAGGTCGCCGACCACCTTCGACGAGGGGGTGACCTTCACCAGACGGCCGAGCATCCGGTCGGCGGCGGCGTACATCGCCTCGATGTCCTCGAAGCGGTCGCCGAGACCCAGCGCGATCGCCTGGGTGCGCAGGTTGGAGAGCTGCCCGCCGGGGATCTCGTGGTGGTAGACGCGGCCGGTCGGCGAGGCCAGGCCCGCCTCGAAGGGGGCGTAGACCTTGCGGACGCTCTCCCAGTAGGGCTCCAGGTCGCCGACGGCCGTCAGGTCCAGGCCGGTGGGGCGCTCGGAGTGGTCGGTCGCGGCGACGATCGCCGACAGGGAGGGCTGGGAGGTGGTGCCCGCCATGGAGGCCACGGCTCCGTCGACCGCGTCCGCGCCGGCCTGGACCGCGGCGAGGTAGGTGGCGAGCTGGCCGCCGGCGGTGTCGTGGGTGTGCAGGTGGACCGGCAGGTCGAACTCCCGGCGCAGGGCCGACACCAGGGTCGCCGCGGCGGGGGCCCGCAGCAGTCCGGCCATGTCCTTGACGGCCAGGACGTGCGCGCCCGCCTCCACGATCTGCTCGGCCAGACGCAGGTAGTAGTCCAGGGTGTAGAGCCGCTCGGACGGGTCGGACAGGTCGGCGGTGTAGCACAGGGCCACCTCGGCGACGGCCGTGCCGGTCTCGCGTACGGCGTCGATGGCGGGCCGCATCTGGGAGACGTCGTTGAGCGCGTCGAAGATGCGGAAGATGTCGATGCCGGTCGCCGCCGCCTCCTGCACGAAGGCGTCGGTCACCTCGGTCGGGTACGGGGTGTAGCCGACGGTGTTGCGGCCGCGCAGCAGCATCTGGAGGCAGATGTTGGGCACGGCCTCCCGGAGGGCGGCCAGCCGCTCCCAGGGGTCCTCGGCGAGGAAGCGCAGGGCGACGTCGTACGTGGCGCCGCCCCAGCACTCCAGGGAGAGCAGCCCGGGCAGGGTGCGCGCCACCACGGGGGCGACGGCGAGCAGGTCCTTGGTGCGGACACGGGTGGCGAGCAGCGACTGGTGGGCGTCGCGGAAGGTGGTGTCGGTGACGCCGGTGACCGGCGAGTCGCGCAGCCGTCGGGCGAAGCCGTCGGGGCCGAGTTCGGCGAGCCGCTGCCGGGAGCCGGCCGGCGGTTCGCCGGCGGGCAGCGGTGGCAGCTTGGTGAGCGGGTCGACGAGCTGGGGCCGCTCGCCGTGCGGCTTGTTCACCGTGACGTCGGCGAGGTAGGTGAGCAGCTTGGTGCCGCGGTCGGCGGAGTGGCGGGCGGTGAGCAGCTCCGGGCGCTGCTCGATGAACGACGTGGTGACGTGTCCGGCCCGGAAGTCCGGATCGTCCAGGACCGCCTGGAGGAAGGGGATGTTGGTGGCGACGCCGCGGATGCGGAACTCGGCCACCGCGCGCCGGGCCCGGCCCACCGCGGCGCCGAAGTCCCGTCCCCGGCAGGTGAGTTTCACCAGCATCGAGTCGAAGTGGGCGCTGATCTCCGTACCGGCGTGGGTGGTTCCGCCGTCCAGGCGGATGCCGGAGCCGCCGGGTGAGCGGTAGGCGCTGATCCGGCCGGTGTCCGGGCGGAAGCCGTTGGCGGGGTCCTCGGTGGTGATACGGCACTGCAGCGCGGCGCCGCGCAGGGTGACGGTCTCCTGCGAGAGCCCGAGGTCGGCGAGGGTCTCGCCGGCCGCGATGCGCAGCTGTGCCTGCACCAGGTCGACGTCGGTGACCTCCTCGGTGACCGTGTGCTCGACCTGGATGCGCGGGTTCATCTCGATGAAGACGTGGTTGCCGTCCCGGTCGAGGAGGAACTCCACCGTGCCGGCGTTGCGGTAGCCGATCTGCCGGGCGAAGTTCACGGCGTCGGCGCAGATGCGGTCGCGCAGCGCGGGGTCGAGGTTCGGCGCGGGCGCGAGTTCGATCACCTTCTGGTGGCGGCGCTGCACCGAGCAGTCCCGCTCGAACAGGTGGATGACGTCGCCCTGTCCGTCGGCGAGGATCTGCACCTCGATGTGGCGGGGTTCGACGACGGCCTTCTCCAGGAACACCGTGGGATCGCCGAACGCGGACGCCGCCTCCCGGGAGGCCGCCTCGATGGACTCCCTGAGCTGGGCGGGGTCCTCGACGCGGCGCATGCCGCGCCCGCCGCCGCCGGCGACCGCCTTGACGAACACGGGGAAGCCGATGCCGTCGGCTGCGCGGACGAGTTCGTCGACGTCGGTGGAGGGCGCCGAGGAGCCGAGCACGGGCACCCCGGCCTCGCGGGCGGCGGCCACCGCACGGGCCTTGTTCCCGGTCAGTTCCAGGATCCGGGCGCTGGGGCCGACGAAGGTGATGCCGGCCTCTTCGCACGCTTTGGCGAGTTCGGGGTTCTCGGACAGGAACCCGTAGCCCGGGTAGACGGCGTCGGCGTCCGCGCGGCGCGCGGCACGGACGATCTCCTCGACGGAGAGGTAGGCCCGCACCGGATGTCCCGGTTCGCCGATCTCGTACGCCTCGTCCGCCTTCAGGCGGTGCAGCGAGTTGCGGTCCTCGTGCGGGAAGACGGCGACGGTTCGGGCGCCCAGTTCGTAGCCCGCGCGGAACGCCCGAATCGCGATCTCGCCGCGGTTGGCGACCAGCACCTTGCGGAACATGCTCGATCCCTTCAGCCTGCCGGTGACAAGGACCATCGTGTCGGCGGCAGGTCCGGGACGCCATGTGAGCCGGGCCACTCACCGCCGGTCCGCCGGCGATGTGAGGGGCCTCGGAGGGAACGTTTCCCCTCCAGGGCCCTCCGTCACTCTCCGTGAACCTCACCGCGCCGGCATCCGGCGGTTCTACCGGAACAGCGCGGCGTGGCGTCGTGCCCAGTCGGCGAAGGGGCGCGGCGGGCGGCCGGTGACGTCCTCGACGGCGAGGCCGGCCCGGAGCTCCTCGGGGGTGGGGGCGCCCAGGATGTCGAGCGTGGTGTCGACCACCTCCTCGGGCATGAACTGCCGCATCTGCGCGCGGGCCTCGTCCCGGGTCTGTCCCACGAAGCGCACCGGTTCGCCGACCGCCTCGCCGATCGCCTCGGCCCGCTGTCGGGGCGTGGTGAGGGCGGGGCCGGTCAACTCGTAGGCGTGGCCGTGGTGTTCCGCCCCGCGCAAGGTCACCGCGGCCACGTCGGCGATGTCGGCCGGGTCGATCGTGGGCAGCCCCACGTCGCCGAACGGCGCGACGACCGTCCGCCGGGTGCGCACCTCTTCGGCCCAGGCGAGAGCGTTGGAGTGGAAGCCGCCGGGGCGCAGGATCGTCCAGTCCAGACCCGACTGCCGTACGGCGTCCTCGATGGCCCGCGCCACCCGGCCGTGCGACGCCGACCTCGGCCGGGTGACGACTCCCTGCGAGGACAGCAGGACGACGCGTCCGATTCCGGCGGTCTTGGCGGCACCGAGGATGCCGTGCGGGTCCAGCAGATGCGCACTGGCTCCCCCGCTCTGCAGGAACAGCGCGTCGGCGCCGGCGAAGACCTCGCGCAGGCTGTCGGCGTCGGTGAGGTCCGCGCGCAGGTGTCGTACGTCCCCCGGTACATCGGCGGCCGAGACCGCCCTGGAGGTGGCGGTCACCCGCTCGCCGTCCGCCGCGAGGGTGCGGACGAGTTCCCGGCCGACGTTCCCGGTTGCTCCGGTCACCACGAACATGAACAACTCCCCTGTTGTCTCGGTGTGGTGAGGACGCTAACAGCATCGATATAGTAGGTACCCAGGAGATAGTGACTATCCCGGAGGAGTGCGCATGGCGGGGAACACGACACGGGCGGCGGCCGCCGGGACCGAGCCGGAACTCGCCTGCCCCATCAGCCCGGTCGTGGACATCGTGTTCAGCCGGTGGACCACCCCGGTCCTGTGGACGCTGCACACGTACGGCCGACAGCGCTTCGTCGAGCTGCAACGGCGGATCGGCGGGGTCACCCCGAAGGTGCTGACGCAGCGGCTGCGGCAGTTGGAGCGCGACGGCCTGGTCGTGCGTACGTACCACCCGGAGGTTCCGCCCCGCGTCGAGTACGAGATCAGCGAGTTGGGCCTCAGCCTCGCGCCGCTCTTCGCACACCTCTCCCAGTGGGCCACGGCCAACCTGGGCGAGGTCGAGCGGGCCCGGCGGGCCTACGACGAGGACCCCGCCCGATAGCCCCGGACGGTCAGGCCTGACCGGTCTCGAAGCGGGAGATGCGACCGTCGTCGTCGACGGTGAAGGACCACCGGGTGCGCATCTCGCCCCAGGTGTCGTTGCTGTAGCGGGCGAGGAGGCGACGGCCGCCGCCGGACTCGTTGTCGACCTCCAGATGCCCGTGGGAGGAGAAGATCTCCCGGTCGATCCACTCGGTGAGGTCGCGCTCGGAACCGTCGTCCGCCATGGTCGCGTCGGGCGCCAGCAGGGACAGGAAACCGTCCCGGTCGTGGTTGTTGACGGCCGTGACGAAGGCGCGGACGGCGGGGTCGCTGAGACGGGTGCTCTGAATCGTCATGTCTGCCAGCGTCGTACCGGCCGCCGGAGCCCGCCACCCGCGTCACCCGAACGGCGACCGGTGGCGCGCCGGTCCGGTGGTGGGGGTGCGACGGTGGTCGGGCCAAGCCACTGCTCCGGGAGACGACGTGACCTGTTACGACCGACGTGATCTGGGCCTGCTGCTGCTCCGGCTGGGAACGGGCGGGGTGCTCGCGGCGCACGGCGCGCAGAAGCTGTTCGGCTGGTTCGGCGGCGGCGGCCTCGAGGGCACCGGTCAGTTCATGGAGTCCATCGGCTATGTGCCCGGCAGGGCGAGCGCCACGGCGGCGGGTCTCGCCGAGACCGGCGGGGGTGTGCTGCTCGCGCTCGGTCTGGCCACCCCGGCGGCGGGCGCCGCGGCGGCCGGCGCGATGGCGGGCGCGTCCGCCGTGCACGCGCCCAACGGCTTCTTCAACCAGGAGGGCGGCTTCGAGTACGCCGCGTCCCTGGGCCTGACGGCCGCCGGACTCGCCGTCACGGGTCCCGGCCGGCTCTCCCTGGACCACGCCCTCGGCCACGCGGTCAACCGGAACTGGATGATCCCGGTGGCCTTCGCGGTGACCGCGGCGGCCACGACGATGACGGTGGGGGCGCGCGTCCGGCGGCTGCGGAAGGCCAAGGAGGGCGAGCAGGAGACGCTGTTCGAGGAGTAGTCCGACGGGCCGGCGGCCTCAGCAGCCCGTCGGCTCCGTACAGGGACCGCCCTCGGGCAGATGCGTCTCGGCCCACTTGCCGAGTTCCTTGAGCGCGGGTCCCAGCGCCGCGCCCGACTCCGTCAGACGGTAGGTGACCCGCAGCGGCGGTCCCTCGTCGACCTCACGGACCAGGAGTCCCGCGGCGCCCAGTTCCGTCAGCCGGTCGGAGAGCATGCGCTCGCTGATGCCGGGGACGGCCCGGCGCAGATCGGCGAAGTACGCCGGCTGGTCCACCAGCACGGCCACGATCGGGCCGGTCCAGCGCTTCCCGAGCAGCTGGAAGACGCGGGTGATGCCGCCGTCCACCTTCTTGCACGCCTCTGTCCCATGCGCCTGCTCGACCGCCATGCGCCCAGGGTACTACGCGTCCACAAGGGGATGAAAAAAAGTAAGTACCTATGTTATTCATAGTCGAGTACGAAACTTCAGCGGTGGCGTCGTGACGCCTCCGCCCCCGCACCCATGGGAGAAACCCCGGATGACCACCCTTCTGCACATCGACTCCTCCGTCCTCCCGGCGTCCGCCTCCGCGTCCCGCGCCGTGGCGGAGACCTTCCGCAAGGCGTGGGAGGAGCAGCACCCGGAGGGCACGGTGATCTACCGCGACCTCGCCGCGAACCCCGTTCCGCACCTCACCGCCGACGCCCACACGGCGGGCTTCGCGGACCCTGCCGCGCACACTCCCGGGCAGGCCGCCGCCTTCGCCGGGCGCCTGGAGCTGATCGAGGAGCTCGAGCGGGCGGACGCGCTGCTGATCGGCGCCCCGATGTACAACTTCACGATCCCCTCCACGCTCAAGGCGTGGCTGGACAACGTGGTCCTGATGGGCCGCACCGCGGGCGAGAACCCCTCCGCCAAGGGCACCCCGGTCACCGTGATCGCCAGTCGCGGCGGCTCCTACGCGCCGGGCACCCCGCGCGAGGGCTACGAGTACGTCCAGAACTACCTGCGGGCGGTGCTGGTCGACTTCCTCGGCCTCGACCTCGACTTCATCGTCCCGGAGCTGACCATGGCCGCGCAGAACCCGGCGATGGCCGAGCTGATCCCGCTCTTCGAGAGCTCCCGCGAGCGCGCCCACCAGGACGCGGCCATCCGGGCCAAGTCCCTCGCCGAGCGGCTGGCGGCGTAACCCGGCGGCGCCCGGCGGCTCCCGGCCCGCCGGGTCGGGCCCGCCGGCTCAGGCCCGGCGCCGGGCGTCCTCCAGGTAGTGCAGCACGGCCGCGACCCGGCGGTCCGTACGGTCGGCCGGCGCCAGATCGAGCTTGGCGAAGATGCTGCGGATGTGTTTGTGGACGGCACCGTCGGTGACGACGAGCCGTTCGGCGATGGCCGCGTTGCCCAGCCCCTCGGCCATCAGGGCGAGCACATCCCGTTCGCGCGGGCTGAGCCGCCGCAGCCGGGCGTCCGGGCGGCTGCGGGTGAGCAGTTGGGCGACGACCTCGGGGTCGATGGCGGTGCCGCCGTCCGCCACCCGGTGCAGCGCGTCGAGGAACTCCTCGACCCGGCCGACCCGTTCCTTGAGCAGATAGCCGAGCCGGGCGCTGCCCTGGGCGAGCAGGTCGGTGGCGAAGGCCTGCTCGACGTAGGCGGACAGGACGAGGACGGCGAGTTCGGGCCGGCGCCGCCGGGCCTCCACGGCGGCGGTGATCCCCTCGTCGGTGTGGGTGGGCGGCATCCGGACGTCCACGATGGCGACGTCCGGCTTCTCCGCGTCCACGGCGGCCAGGAAGGTGCCGGGGTCCTCGGCCGTGGCCACCACGTCCAGGGACTCGGCGCGCAGCAGCAGTGCCAGCCCCTCGCGCAGCAGGGCGTCGTCCTCGGCGATCACGATCCGCATGGCAGGGTCACCTTCAGGGTGGTGGGGCCGCCGGGTGGGCTGGCCAGTTCCAGTGTTCCGTCGTGCGCCTCGGTGCGTCGGCGGATGCCGGTGAGTCCGGACCCGTTCCGCTCGTCCGCTCCGCCGCGGCCGTCGTCGTGGATCTCCACGTACAGCCGGTCGTCCAGGCGGCGCACGACGACACCGGCGTCACGGGCGCCGCTGTGCTTGGCGATGTTGCTGAGGGCCTCGGCGACCACGAAGTACGCCGTCGCCTCCACCGACGCCGCGCACCGGCCGGGCACGTCGGTGTCGACGCGGCAGGGTACCGGGCAGTCGGCCGCCAGGGCGGTGAGGGCGTCGGGCAGACTGCGGTCGGCCAGGACCGGCGGGAGGATGGAGCGGACGACCGCCCGCAGTTCGGCCAGCGCCTGTTCGGCGGCCTCCTGGGCGCGTTCGAGGACGGCGTCGGCCTCGGCGGGGTTGCGGGTCAGGGCGCGGCGGGCCGCGCCGAGCAGCACGGTGACCGCGACGATCCGGTTCTGTGTGCCGTCGTGCAACGCCCGCTCGACGCGGCGCAGTTCGGTGGCGTGGGCGTCGAGTGCGGCGGCCCTGGTGGCGGTGAGTTCGGCGACCCGCAGGACGAGGTCGGTTCCGGGGTCCGGGCTGAGCAGCCGCCGTCCGGGCCAGGCCTGGAGCCGGGCGAGCGCGGGGGCGCAGAGCACGATGACGGCGACGAACAGCACGCCGAACAGGGTGACGGACAGGGCGCCGGGCCAGTCCCGTACGGTCCACCAGCCCAGGGCCGCGGTGGACTCGCTCTCCGGCAGGAGGCGCCAGTACAGCGGGAAGGTGATGTCGTGTGCCGCGTTCAGCGGCAGCGTCGCCCCGACCAGTCCGAGGAGCAGGCCGAAGAGCGCGTGCGTGCACACCCAGCGCGCCTCACGGCGCACCGCGCGGTCCGCGAGCGCCGCCCGGAGCCCGGCCGGTGGCTCCGCGGGGCCGATGATCTCCGGGCCCCACCGGGACAGCCGGGCCCGCTCCCGGTCGGCGACGGCCCGCACCGCGTGCAGGGCGGACGGCAGCAGCAACAGGCCCACACCGGCCAGGCAGGCCACCGCCGTCAGGGCCAGCCACAGCGTCGCGAGCAGCGCCAGCAGTCCGGTGCCCATCCCGCCGATGAGGTGTTCCAGAGCGTCCAGCGCGGCCCGCGCACGGGCCGGCACGGCCCCTGAACGCCCCGGCCGGCCGGCCGCCCCGTCGTGAGTCGCCACCGCCCACACCTCCCAGGCGGGGAGGATAGGGCACCGGGTCCCGGGCCCGCCGGGCCATCCGCCCAGTGGTACGGGGCCGGAAGCGCTCCAGGACCGGCGCGGCGTGCTCACTCGCGGATGCCGATGCCCTCGGCCGGAGGGGTGCGCAGGAGCCGGCCGACGGGAAGCACCGTGGCGACGAGCGCCAGGGCGACGGTGCCGCCGCCGACGACGACCAAGCCGGCGGCCGGAACGTAGGGCACACGCTGCCCGGTCACGGCGTTGACGACCGAGGTCAGGGTGACGGCCGCGATCGCTCCGCCGATGACGAGCGCCACGCCCAGCAGGCCGGCCTGTTCGGCGTGCACCATCCGCTTCACCTGACGGCGGGTGACGCCGACCAGGCGCAGCAGGGCGAGTTCCCGGGTCCGGGCCAGGGCGGCCATGACGAGCGTGTTGGCGGCGGCCAGGACCGCGTAGCCGACCAGGACGGTGATGAGCAGCTTGTTCAGCCAACCGCTGACGGCCAGGTCCCGGGCGATGTCGCCGGTGAGCCGGTCGGTGTCGGCCACCGCGGCGGCCGGATACCGGCCGGCCAGATCGGCCAGGGCGGCTCCGGTGTCCGCGCCCGGTGCCGTGCGGATGAGCACCTGGTCGTCGAGTCCGGTGACGGTGTGCCCGGCGAGGGTCTTCGTGTGGAGGGTGACGTCGCCGAAGCCCCAGCCGCGTTCGTACAGGGCGACGACGCGCAGGGTGACGGGTGTGCCGTCGCCGAGCCACAGTCCGGCCTTCTCCCCGAGGTGCCATCCGGCGGCGTCCGCCTGTGCGGTGGACACGGCCACGGTGCCTTCGCGCAGCTCGGCGAGGCTGCCCGACCGGACGTCGAGATCCAGTGTCCGTTCCACGCCCTTCGGGTCGATTCCCTGGGCGACCACGGTCTGTGCCTCGAGCTCGCCCGGCACGACGACCGAGGTGCGGCGCACCCCGGTCGCGGCGAGCACGCCGGGGACACGGCGGGCCTCGGCCGTGGCGGAGGCGGGCAGGCCGGCGGCGGCGGTCAGGGCGTGCTGGGCGAGGGTGCCGTCGCGGCTCTGGACGACGGTCTGCCGCCGGAGGTTGTCCTGCAGGAACCAGACGGTGCCGCCGAAGCCGACGGAGAGCACCAGCGCGGTGAGTACGGCGACCGTGCCCCGCGCGTTGGCCCGCAGGTTCGCGGCGGCGAGGTAGCCGCTGTCGCCCCACACCGCCCGCAGCACGGGTCCGAGGAACCGGGCCGCGGCCTGGTTGATCCAGGGCGCGAGGAGTGCGACCCCGAGGACGAACGTGCAGAGCATGCCCATCGCGGCACCCAGCGCGGTCTGGCCGCCGGTGGCGCCGGTGAGGCCGGTCAGGGACACCGCGACGGCGAGGCACACCAGGCCGCTCACCACGCGCGCCCTGCTGCCGGGACCGCGCTCCACGGCCGCCTCCCCGAGCGCCTCGGTGGGTTTGATCCGGGTGACGCGCAGTGCGGCGATCCAGGCGGCCAGGAGTGCCACGGCGGCGACGGCCACGGTCACGGCCGCGGCGGACAGCAGCCCGCCCCGGACGGTGAACCCTTCGGGTACGAACTCCCGGGACACCAGTTCGTCGCGGATGTACCGCGTGGCGAGCAGTCCGGCCGGGACGCCCACGGCGGCGGCGCCCAGGCCGAGCAGGCCCACCTCCGCGAGGAGCATCCGCCGTACCTGGCCCGGGGTGGCCGCGACGGCGCGCAGCAGGGCGAGGTCGCGGCGCCGGTGCCGTACCGACAGGCCGACGGTCCCGGCGACGACGAAGACGATGATCATCGCGGCGTACCCGGCGAACGCGCCGCCGGCCTGGAGGGTGAAGGCCCGTGTGGCGGCGGCCTCGGGCTGGGCGGCCAGTCCGCGTTCGTCACCGGTGTAGGCCGTCGCCTCCGCGCCGTCCGCCACCCGGCGCACTCCGGCGAGTACGGCCGAGCGGTCGGCGTCCGGTTCGGTGAGGACGCCGATGGCGTCGAAGCGGTCCGGGTGGGGGTCGAGGCGGGCGGCCCGCGTGTCGGTGAAGAACAGCGCCGCCCCCTCCCCCGGCGCGCCGTCGGTCTCGACCACGCCGCTCACCCGGTAGGGCCGGCTCTCTCCCCCGGTGACGACGTCGATGGTGTCGCCGGGGGCGAGCCCGCGGCCCTCGGCGAGCCGGGCGTCGACGGCGGTCTCCCCGTCGGCGCGCGGGGGTTCACCGGCCACCAGCCGGTACGGGGCGAGGACGGCGCTCGCCCAGCCGTGTCCCGTGACCGGCAGGTCCGGGGCCACCGTCGTGGTGACCGGGATCGCACGGTCGCCCACCGCGCGTGCCACACCGGGCACTTCGGCCAGTTCTCCGGCCAACTTCCCCGGAACGCTGCCGCGTTCGGGAAGCGCGATGGTGGTGTACTCGGTCTCGCCGAACATCGTCGTGGCCACCCTCAGGTCCCGGTCGGCGACGACGGCGAGCGTGGCGTCATAACGTCCTGGCTGACCCTTGTGGCGCCATCCGGACTCCACGAGCAGGGCACAGGTCATCAGGACGGCGACGCCGGCGGCGAGCGCGACGAACGTGGCGACGAAGCCGCCCTTGCGGAAGCGCACCATCCGCGCGGCCAGGTGGAGCACGGCTCAGCCCTCCCGGCTCGCGACGGGCTGCCGGCGGCCGAGCAGGGCCAGGTGTCCGGCGATCCGTTCGGCGCCGGGCTGTGCCATGTCCCGTACGATCCGCCCGTCGGCGAGGACCAGCACGCGGTCGGCCCAGGACGCGGCGACCGGGTCGTGGGTCACCATGACGACGGTCTGCCCGAACCGGTCGACCACCGACCGCAGCAGGGCGAGGACGTCGGCGGCGGTCCGGGTGTCCAGGGCTCCGGTGGGTTCGTCGCAGAAGATCACCTCGGGGCGGGTGACGAGCGCACGGGCGATGGCGACGCGCTGCTGCTGGCCGCCGGAGAGCTGCGCGGGCCGGTGCCGCAGCCGGTCGCCCAGTCCGACCCTCCCGATCACCTCGGCCACCCACGCCGGGTCGGGCCGCCGGCCCGAGAGCCGCGAGGGCAGCATGATGTTCTGCTCCACGTTCAGCGCGCCCACCAGGTTGAACGCCTGGAACACGAAACCGACCCGGCCGCGGCGCAGTTCGGTCAGCCGCTTCTCGGACATCGACGACAGGTCGGTGGCACCGATCCGTACCGTCCCCGAGTCCGGCCGGTCCAGTCCGGCCGCGCAGTGCAGCAGGGTGCTCTTGCCCGATCCGGACGGTCCCATCACGGCGGTCGCCGTGCCGCGCGTGAACACGGCGCTCACGTCGTCCAGCGCCACGACCGGCTGGTCACCGCCGTACGTCTTGTGCACATGGTCGAGGCCGACGGCGACGTCGGCCGGGGTCAGTGACATGGTGGGTCGCCTTCCGGGCGTGGCTCGTTGCGGTACCCGAACGACGGTAGGAGGCGCGGGGGCCGCCGCCCATGCAGCCAGTGACCCGACCGTGGTGGTGCAGGCACTACCACCGCCCGGCGGGCGGCATGACGTCCGCACGCGCGCCGTTCGCCCCGGCCCGGCGGGGTTTCGGCGGCGAGGACATGGGACCGCAGGTCAACGGAAGATCACCTACCGGTCTCGGCGGGCCCGCTCCGTGCCCTCTTCGAGACTCACCTGCAACGCTCCGTACCGCACGCTCCGGCCCGTCGCGCCGTCACAGTCACTGAAGTCGACGTCAACCGACCGAGGGGACACGGACGATGAAGTGGCACGGGACACGACGGCCGGCCGGAGCGCTGCTCGCGCTCGCGGCGGCGAGCTGCCTGCTGGCCGGCGGCTGCGGCGCGGGGAACGACAGCGACTCCAAGGCGGGCGACGCCTCCTACGACCGCGGGGGCGACGGCTCGGCGCCGCTGCCCGCCCCCGACCGGGGCTCGGGAGGGCGGTACGACGGTGAACGGGGCGAGGGCGAGCAGGACTCCCGCGAGGCCGCCCCCGATCCCGACCACCTGTCGACCTTCGCGCTGGACGTCGACACCGCCTCGTACGGCTATGCCCGCCGCACCCTCGCCGAGGGCCGGCTGCCGGATCCGTCGACCGTCCGTCCCGAGGAGTTCGTCAACAGCTTCCGGCAGGACTACGAGCGTCCCGGCGGCGACGGCTTCACGGTCACCGTGGACGGCGCCCGCACCGAAGAGGAGGACTGGTCGCTGGTCCGGGTCGGCCTGGCCACCAGGGCCGCCGATCCGGACGGTGAACGCCCGCCCGCCGCCCTGACGTTCGTCATCGACATCTCGGGGTCGATGGCGGAACCGGGGCGCCTCGACCTCGCACAGGACTCCCTCGCGACCATGACGGACCGACTGCGCGACGACGACTCGGTGGCCGTCGTCACCTTCAGCGACGAGGCCGAGACCGTCCTGCCGATGACCCGGCTCGGCGGCAACCGGGGCGAGGTCCACGACGCCGTCGACAGCCTGGAGCCGACCGACTCCACCAACCTCGGGGCGGGTGTCGAGACCGGGTACGAGACCGCCGTCGAAGGGCTGCGCGAGGGCGCGACCAACCGGGTCGTGCTCGTCTCGGACGCCCTCGCCAACACCGGTGACACGGACGCCGACGCGATCCTCGAACGCATCACGGAGTCCCGCCGCGAGCACGGCATCACCCTGTTCGGCGTCGGTGTCGGCAGCGACTACGGCGACGAACTCATGGAAGAGCTCGCCGACAACGGCGACGGCCACACGGTGTACGTGTCCGGCGAGGAGGACGCCCGCGAGGTGTTCTGCGAGCAGTTGCCCCGCAACATCGGGCTGACGGCCCGTGACGCCAAGGCTCAGGTCGCCTTCGACCCGGAGACGGTCGCCGAGTTCCGGCTCGTCGGCTACGACAACCGGCGGGTCGCCGACGAGGACTTCCGTGACGACCGCGTGGACGGCGGCGAGATCGGCCCCGGCCACACCGTGACCGCCCTGTACGCCGTGCGCACCCGGTCCGGGGCCGACGGACATCTCGCCACGGCCACCGTGCGCTGGCTCGACCCCGACAGCCGCACCCCGCACGAGGAGACGGGCGCCCTGGAGGCCGACGGTCTCGCCGGCTCCGTGTGGAGCGCGCGGCGCGGTCTGACGGTCACCGCGACCGCGGCCTACTTCGCCGACGCCCTGCGCTCGTACGACCACCGCTACAGCGCGCTGCCGGGCGCCCCCGCTCTCGGTGAACTCTCCGAGCGCGCGGGCGACCTGGCGGACCGGACGGAGGACGAGGACGTCCGCGAGCTGGCGAAGGCGATCCGCGCGGCGGACCGACTGGACCGACCCCTGCCCATTGACTGATCCTTACGCGCGGGTAAGTTGACTCTGGAGTAAGTAAGTACGGCAGCACCAGCACGAGAGCATCAACCGCGACCGGGAGCCGTCATGGGCGTACGCAGGGATCTGAAACGGGCGATACGACGCGCGGGTCCGACGAGCCGGACCGGGGCCGAGACCGTCAGGGACGAACACGGCGTCGTGCGTGAGGTCCGTACGGCGGCCCTGGCCCCGCGGCGGACCAACGGCAGCACGGCCGACATCCCGTTCACCAACGCGGCCGAGGCCCCCGACGCGGTGGTGCTGCGGCGCGAGGAGCACGGCACCTGGCGCCCGGTGACGGCGGCGGCCTTCGCCCGGGAGGTCACCGCCGTGGCCAAGGGGCTGATCGCCGCCGGGCTGAACCCGGGCGACCGGGTCGCCGTGATGTCCCGTACGCGCTACGAGTGGACGGTCCTGGACTTCGCGATCTGGTCCGCCGGCGGCCGGGTCGTGCCGGTCTACCCCACCTCCTCGGCGGAGCAGGTGGAGTGGATCGTCCGTGACTCCGGCGCCCGGTACGTCGTCACGGAGACCGCGCAGAACACGGCAGCCGTCGCCGCCGCCACCGCCGCCCACCCGAAGCCCCCGCGCGTATGGGAGCTGGACACCGGCGCCCTCGCCGAACTCACCGCGCTCGGCCGGGACGTCCCCGACGAGGAGGTCACGGAGCGCCGTACGGCCCTGACCCCCGACACCGTCGCGACCGTCTGCTACACCTCCGGCACCACCGGACGCCCCAAGGGCTGCGTCCTCACCCACGCCAACCTGTACGCCGAGGCCGCCAACACGGTCGAGCTGCTGCACCCCGTCTTCAAGGAGGTCACCGGCCAGGTCGCCTCGACCCTGCTCTTCCTCCCGCTCGCCCACATCCTCGGCCGCACCATCCAGATCGCCTGCCTGCTCGCCCGTATCGAGACCGGCCACTGCCCGAGCATCAAGCCCGACGAACTCCGGCCCGCGCTCAAGGCGTTCCGTCCGACGTTCCTGGTCGGTGTGCCCTACCTCTTCGAGAAGATCCACGACACCGGCCGGGCCACCGCCGAGAAGATCGGCCGGGGCGCCTCCTTCGAACGCGCCCACCGCGTCGCCGTCCGCTTCGGCGAGGCCCACCTCGACAGGTTCCTGGGCCGCGGCAAGGGCCCCGGCCCGGGGCTGTACGCCGCGTGGGCCCTGTACGACCTGCTGGTCTACCGCCGGGTCCGCAAGGAACTCGGCGGACGGGTGCGCTACGCCATCAGCGGCGGCTCCCCGCTGGAACGGGACCTCAACCTCTTCTTCTACGCGGCCGGGATCATGGTCTACGAGGGCTACGGCCTGACCGAGACCACCGCCGCCGCCACCGTCGTCCCGCCGCTGGGCCCCCGCCCCGGCACGGTCGGCCTGCCGGTCCCCGGCACCGCGGTCCGCATCGCCGGCGACGGCGAGGTGCGGATCAAGGGCGGCATCGTCTTCGGGTCGTACTGGAACGACCCGGCCGCCACCGACGAGGCGCTCGACGACGGCTGGTTCGCCACCGGCGACCTCGGCTCCCTCGACGAGGACGGCTATCTGACCATCACCGGCCGCAAGAAGGACATCCTCGTCACCTCCGGGGGCAAGAACGTCTCCCCGGCCGTCCTGGAGGACCGGCTGCGCAGCCGCCCGCCCGTCGGCCAGTGCCTCGTCGTCGGCGACAACCGCCCCTTCGTGGCCGCGCTGATCGCCCTCGACCCCGAGACGGTCGCCCACTGGCTGGCGGTGCGCGGACTGCCCGCCGGCACCCCGATGTCCGAGGTCGTCCGCGACCCGCGGATGCGCGCCGACGTGCAGAAGGCCGTCGACTACGCCAACGAGGCCGTCTCCCGCGCGGAGTCCATCCGCGCCTTCACCCTGGTCGAGGGCGAGTTCACCGAGGAGAACGGACTGCTGACCCCCTCGCTGAAGGTCAGACGGCGGGCGGCGCAGGAGGCGTACGCGGACGAGATCGCGGCCCTCTACTCCTGACTCCGGCGTCCCGCAGGACACGGAGGTAGCGCCTGCGGACGTGGAGCTGTGCCAGCAGGAGAACGGGGAAGAGCGGGCGCCAGGGGCCCGTCGGCGCCGCCCGGGTCAGGGAGCGCAGGGTCAGCAGGACCCGGCCGTCGTCGTCCCGGTGCACGATGAAGGCCTCTTCGCCGCTGACCGGGTGGCCCCGGCGGGTGCCGTAGGCGAAACCGCACCGGTCCCCGGTCTCCACCACGGCGACGACCTCGACCGGTTCCCGTACGACGCACCGGCCGAGGCCCGCCGTGACGGTGTACCGCCCGCGCTCACGCGCGTCGGTGCCGCCCCCGTCGGCCGGGACGACGGCGAAGCCGCTGCGCCGTTTGACCTCCCACCGCAGCACCGCCTCCCTGGCGGCGTTCCAGGCGTCCTCTCCCCGTCCGATCGTCACGGTCCTCTCGTACCGGCGGAACCCGGGCGGGGACGCGGACCAGAGCGGGACCTGCGGGGCGGTGGCGCCGCGGGGGCCGTAGGTGAGACCGCCGTCCTCACCCATGTGCGTCCGTCCTCCCCTCCAGGAAGTCGGACAGGCCCGTCAGCAGCCGGTCGACGTCCTCGCCGCTGGTGTAGGGGGCCAGACCGACGCGGAGGCCGCCGGTGTCGCCGAGGCCGAGGCGGCGGGACGCCTCCAGCGCGTAGAAGCTGCCGCTGGGTGCGTGGACTCCGCGTTCCGCCAGGAAGCGGTAGGCGTCCGTGGTGGAGCGGCCGTCGAGGGTGATGAGCAGGGTCGGGGTGCGCCGGGCCGCGCGGGAGTGGACGGTGACGCCGGGGAGGGCTGCCAGGCCCTTCTCCAGGCGGTCGCGCAGGACGCCCTCGTGTTCCTCGATCGCCTCGAACGCCGAGGCGAGCCGTTCACGGCGGCTGCCGCCCGGCCCGGCGCCCAGCCCGGCCAGGAAGTCGACCGCCGCACGGGTGCCCGCGAGGAACTCGTAGGGCAGCGTGCCCAGTTCGAAGCGCTCGGGCACCACGTCCGTGGAGGGCAGCAGTTTGTCCGGGCGCAGGGTCTCCAGGAGTTCGGGGCGAGCGGCCAGGACGCCGTGGTGGGGGCCGAGGAACTTGTACGGGGAGCAGACGAGGAAGTCCGCGCCGAGCGCCTCGGTGTCGACCGGGGCGTGCGCGGCGTAGTGCACTCCGTCGACGTACAGCAGGGCGCCCGCCTCGTGCGTGATCCGCGCGATCTCGGCGATCGGGGGCATCGTGCCGATCAGGTTGGAGGCCGCGGTGACGGCCACCAGCCGGGTGCGGTCGGAAAGCACGGCGCGGATGTCGTCGGCGGTCAGTTCGCCGGTGGCCGGGTCGAAGTCCGCCCGGCGGACGGTGCTGCCGGTCCGCTCGGCCGCCTGCGTCCAGGGGCGGATGTTGGCGTCGTGGTCCAGCCGGGTGACGACCACCTCGTCGCCCGGTGACCAGGTCGCGGCGAGGGTGCGGGAGAAGTCGTAGGTGAGCTGGGTGGCGCTGCGGCCGAAGACGATGCCCGCCGGGTCGGCGCCCAGGAGGTCTGCCATGGCGCGCCGGGCCTCGACGACGACGGTCTCGGCGTTGCGCTCGCCGGGCAGGCCGTCGCCGCGGATCGAGAGCGGCCGGGACAACGCGGCGGCGATCGCCTCGATGACGGGCAGCGGCGTCTGGGTGCCGCCGGGGCCGTCGAAGTGCGCGGTGCCGGCGGCCAGCGCGGGAATCCGGGCGCGCAGTGCGGTGAGGTCGTACGTCACGGGGGGGGCCTCCTGTCGATGCGGAAGGTGGGCGTGCCGGTCAGGTGGACGAGCCGTCGGCCCGCGGTGCGGGCGGCGGGTCGGAGAGCTGCTCGCGCAGATAGTTCCAGACGACCGCGATCAGTGCGGCCACCGGTACGGCGAGCAGGCTGCCGACGATCCCGGAGAGGCTGCCGCCCAGTGTCACCGCCAGCAGGACGACCGCCGCGTGCAGTCCGAGACCGCGGCTCTGGATCATGGGCTGGAACACGTTGCCCTCGAGCTGCTGCACCACGACGATGACGGCCAGCACGAGCAGCGCGTCCGTCAGGCCGTTGGACACCAGCGCGATCAGCACCGCGACGAAGCCGGCGAACAGGGCGCCCACGATGGGCACGAACGCGGAGACGAAGGTCAGCACCGACAGCGGCAGCACCAGGGGGACGTCCAGGATCCACAGGCCCAGGCCGATCAGTACGGCGTCGATCAGGCCGACGAGCGCCTGGGACCGTACGAACGAGCCCAGGGTGAGCCAGCACCGCTCGGCGACGGCGGGCACGTCGGTGGCGAGCCGGCCGGGGAGCTGCCGGCCGAGCCACGGCAGGAAGCGCGGGCCGTCCTTGAGGAAGAAGAACATCAGGAAGAGCGCGAGGACGGCCGTGACCACACCGCTGAAGACGGTGCTCACGCCGGTGACGGCGGTGGTGGCGATGGCCCCGGCGCTGTCCTGGATGCGGGCCGTCGCGGTGTCGAAGGCGCCGGCGATCTGGGCGTCGTCGATGTTCAACGGCGGCCCGGCGGCCCATTCGCGCAGCCTCTGGACGCCCTCGACGACACCGTCGGTCAGCTCGCCGGCCTCCGACGCCACGGGCACCGCGATCAGGGCCGCGGTGCCCGCGGCCACCAGCAGGAACAGCACGGTCACCAGGGAGGCGGCGAGCGCGGGGGCCAGGCCGCGCCGGCGCAGGAAACGGGTCGGGGGCCAGGTGAGCGTGGTGAGGAGGAGACCGACTATCAGCGGCCAGACCACCGACCACATCCGGCCCAGCACCCACAGCACCACCGCCGCCGCCACCAGGACCAGCAGCAGCTCACCGGAGACACGCGCCGACGTGCGCAGCGCGGCACGGGTTCTCCCCGCGTTCAACGTGGCAGACATGGAGGCACCTTATGGGGCCCGCCGGTCACGGTGATCACCCGGGACCCGACCGGAATCCGCCCGGGATCCGCCCGGAAGGACGTCCGGCGGGGTTCCACCGTGTCGGCCGGGGACGGCCGGGGACGGTGAGGCAGACTGAGGTCATGGCCGACCTCGATGCCCGCGGGACACCGTCGCGTCGGTTCCCCCCGGCGCCGAAGAGCGTGGCGGAGGCCCGGCGGTTCGTGCGGGCCGCCCTCGACGGTGCCGCACCGGACCTGGTGGACACGGCTCAGCTGCTGGTCAGTGAGCTGGTCACCAATGTCGTCCTGCACGCCCGCACCGAGGCCGAGGTGACGGCCCGCGTCGACGACGGCACGGTCCATGTGCGGGTCGGCGACCGCCGGCCGGACCGCGGGCTCGTGCCGCACGGATGCCCGCCCTACGCCGGTACGGGACAGGGTCTGCCGCTGGTCGCCGGGCTGTCGTCCCGGCGGGGCGTCGAGACCGGTGCCGGGGGCAAGACGGTGTGGTTCGAGCTGCGGCCCGAGGGACCGCCCCGGCGCCCGGACGACTGGGAGCCCGCCGCGGCACCCTCCGTACCGGGAACGACGGTGACGCTGCTCGACGTGCCGGCGGCGCTCTACTCGGCGGCCCAGCAGCACCGGCACACCCTGCTGCGCGAGGTGGCCCTGGCCGTCGCCGCCGGCCACGATCTCGGTGTGCCCCCGGAGGACCTGGCCGTCGCGCTGGACATGAGCCAGCTGATCACCGCGTCCGTGACGGCCGCGCTGCGGCGGGAGCCCTCCGGGCAGGCGATCCGCTCACTGCCCCTGTCGGTGCCGCCGGACGCCGAGCCGTCGGTGCAGACCCTGCGCGCGGTGCTCGACCTGGCCGAGGAGGGCGCCCGTGACGAGCGCCTGCTGACGCTCCCGGCGCTGCCGCGGCAGCGCCTCTTCCACCAGTGGCTGTTCGACCAGATCGTCGGACAGCTGGCCGGGGCGCACCCCACGGCGTGGACGGTGGTGCCCGGGGGGCCGGGCACCAGTCCCTCGGAAATGGTGGCGTGGGACGCCGGGCAGGTGCAGGCGAGCAGGACTCCGACGATCGCCGCCGACGAGCGGAACCGGATCATCGCGGCGAACGGGCCGGCGGCGGACCTGCTCGGCTGGCGCGTGGACGACCTCGTCGGGCGTCCGCTCACCACACTCGTCCCGGAACACCTCCGCAGACGGCACGTCGCGGCGTTCACGTCCCTGCTGCTCAGCGGGCAGCCCCGGATCCTGGGCCGCTCGGTGCCGCTGCCCGCGCTGCACCGCGACGGCCGGCTGGTCCCCGTACGGCTGTTCATCCAGCCGCAGGAGACAGCCGACGGCCGTACCGTCTTCATCGCCCAGCTCGCCCCGCGGGCGGCGGTTCCCGGCCCCTCCACGGACCTGCCCGGCCGCGTCCGGTCCACGGCACGGGAGGAGCCGGAGCGGCTGCCCCCGCCGGCCACCGGCGACCGCGGCCGGGACGCGGACCGGTCCGCGCTGGAGCGGCTGTCGCTGCTGGCCGACACCGCGGCCGCGCTGAGCAACGCCCCGTACCTGGAGGAGGGTCTGGAGCGGGTGGGCCGGATCATCACCCGGCGGCTGGCCGACTGGTGCGCGGTGGACCTGTTCACGGAGAGCGGCCAGGTGGAGCGGGTCTCCCTCCCCCACCGCTCGCCCCGCGGTCCCTGGCCCGAGGAGTACGAGGGCCGGCTCCCGCCGGTGTCCGACGCCGCCCGCGGGCCCCTGGCCCGTGCGCTGCGCGGGGCGGGCCCGCTGCTGCTCACCGGGCCGCCGTCGCCCAGCCAGGTCGCGAGCCCCCTGGACGCCCACTACCTGGGGCTGTTCCGGACCATGGGCGCGGACAGCGCGGTCGTCGCCCCGCTGCGGGCCCGCAGGCAGATCATCGGCGCCCTCACGGTGGCCCGCCGCGGACGGGAGGCGCCGTTCACGGAAGAGGATCTGCCGCTGGTCCACGACCTGGTGCGCAGTCTCGCCCTGGGCGTGGACAACCTCCGTCTCTACCAGGAGACGCGCAACATCGCCGAACGTCTCCAGCGGTCGCTGCTGCCGAGGCTGCCGGAGGTCGGTCATCTGCGGCTGGCCGCCCGCTACGCCGCCTCCTCCGCCACCGCGCAGGTCGGCGGTGACTGGTACGACTGCTTCGTCCTGCCCGACGGGGACACGGCGCTGGTCATCGGCGACGTCACCGGGCACAACCTGGACGCGGCCATCGCCATGAGCCAGTTGCGCAGCATGCTGCGGGGCATCGCCGTGGACCGTCAGGAGCCGCCCGAGACCGTTCTGCGCCGTCTGGACATGGCGAACCACAGCCTCTACCGCGAGTCCACCGCCACCTGTATCTACGCTCTGGTCAAGGGCCACGAGGACGGCCCCTGGGAGCTGGTGCACTCCTCCGCCGGGCATCCGCCGCCGCTGCTCGTCGAACCGGACGGCCGCACCCGCTACCTGGAGGACGGCTCGGGGCTGCTGCTCGGGGTGGACCCACGGGTGTCCCGCCCCCGGGGCCGGGACGCGATTCCGGCGCATGCGACGGTGCTGCTGTACACCGACGGACTGATCGAACGCCGGGGAGAGCACCTGGACGACGCCATGGAGCGGCTCCGCCGGCATGCCGCGGCGCTGGCCCGGGAGCCGCTCGACGTGCTCTGCGACGAGTTGCTCATCGGGCTGGGCGCCGACAGCGACGACGACATCGCCGTCCTGGCCGTGCGGCCCGTACCGCCGCGCTGACCGCCGTCCTCCGGTGGTCCGGTGGTCCGGTGGCGGCGCGTCCGGTCCGCGCGCCGCCACCGGCCCGGTCAGCTGAACGGGTCGAGGGTGAGGGTTGCCTGGCTCGGGTTGCCGTCGTGGACGAGCGACTCGTGGTTGCCCACGTCGTCGAAGGCGAAGGCGTACGCCTTGCCGTCGGCCATCTGCGCGTGGATGGCGCGGGCGTAGTGGTTGGTGACGGAGTCCTGGTAGAAGCCGCCGGAGCCGGAGTCCGGCTGGTTGGGGTTGGTCAGCAGCGTGGAGCGGTTGAATCCGGCGCACAGGGTGCGGGAGATCGGGCCGCGCACCTGGTCGTTGGGGGCGTCGAGCCTCCGGTGGCAGCCGAAGACGGAGGAGGCGTCCGGCTTCTGGAAGCTGGTGACCACGGCTCCCGCGCCGTTGGTGAAGTTCATGACGTCACCGGAGACCCGGCCGTAGTACTTGACGCCCGGCTGGTCGGTGAAGGGCGTGACCGTCAGGGTGGAGCCGGCGTACTTCTGCCAGACCCGGTTGATGTAGTTGTCCATGACCGACGCCGGCAGGGCGCCCGTCTCCAGTCCGTACAGCGGGGACAGGGCGCGCAGCACGGTGCCGTCGGAGCGGGTCTGGATCAGGCCGGCCCAGCCTCCGGACTGTCCCCTGAGCGTGTTGAGGACCGCGTTGTAGCCGCCGGGCCTGAGCTTGCCGGTGCTCGTCGTGCTGCCGTCGGCACGCCGCACCCCCACCGAGTAGGGGGCGGAGAACATGTCCACCTGGGTGCTGTTGAGCCACAGACCCGAGTCGTTGAGGGTGTACTCGGACCAGTTGAAGAGGATGTTGCGGTTGGGGTCCGTCGGGTTCTGCACGGCGGGCTGCACCAGGCCGCCGGTGGTCAGCTTGAAGACGAGTTTCTGGCCGTAGGAGAAGTAGATGCGGCCGGAGAACTTGGGGACGCGGATGGTCGTGGACTGTCCTGCCGCCGGGCCCGCCATCGAGGCGTCGGGGGCGGGGGTGGGCGGGTTGCCGCCCGCGGGCCAGGGGTGGAACGTGCCGCTCGCGTCGGCCCAGCCCTGTCTGCCGGTCGACAGCTGGGTGCCGAGGTTGTAGACGTACACCTGCTCGCCGCGGCCCGAGTTGTTGGTGATCTTCAGGGGGATGGTGTCCGGGACCGCGGCGGCGTGGGCGGGTGCCGACACTCCGGTGGCGAGCAGTGAGCCGCCGAGCACCGTGGCGATGCTCAACCCCACCGCCATGGCCCGGCGTCCGAGTGTGCGCAGCATGCTCCTTCTCCGTTCAACTGTGGGGGGAGTTGTTCTGAGAGCGCTCTCAGAATCTCGCCCTGGTATGGACCTGTCAACGGTTTGGGAGTCCGGGAGTCCGGTACGCCGGAACGGCGGTCAGCCGCCGTTCTGCACCACGCCACGGGTCGAGAAGGTGACGGGAGCGCCGGAGGTGAAGTCGCCCGGCGGGATGCCCGGATGGTGCCCCTCGGACGGCTTGGGCCGCGCGGGGGCCGGGCCGAGCGCGAGCCGGGAGACGATGCGGTAGCGGTCGCCCCGGTAGAGGGAGTGGACGTACTCGACGGGACGGTCGCCGGTGTCGGTGGTGAGGCGCTCGAACAGCAGGGCCGGCGACAGCTCGGGCACGTCGAGCAGGTCCGCCTCCGCGCGGGTCACGACAGTGGGCTCGATGGACTGCACCGCCTCGCCGACCCGCACACCGTGCCGGTCGCGGAAGTGCTCGTACAGGTCGCCCCGTTCCAGTTCCCCTTCCGTCAGGTCCGGCACCAGGTCCGCCGGGATGTGCAGATGCTCGATGGCCATGGGCGAGCCGTCGACCAGCCGCAGGCGGGCCACGTAACGGATGCGCGCCGCGGGCGAGACACGCAGTCTGCGGCCCACCCGGGCGCCGGCCGGCAGGGTGCGGAACTCCAGGACCCGGCTGGTCCACACCCCGCCGGCCCGCGGTACGGCGAAGGAGCCCCGCTCGGAGACCAGTTCCTGGGTGATCTTCTCGGCGGCGACGAACATGCCGCGGCCGTGCTCGCGCACCAGCAGTCCCGCGACCACGAGTTCGTCCACGGCCGCGCGCAACGTGGGCCGGGACACGCCGAGTCGGGCGCACAGGCTGCGTTCCGAGGGGATGGCGTCGCCGGGGCGCCGGGCCTCGATCAGCTCGAGGATCGCGTCGCGGACCCGTTCGCGTTTGAGCACGGCACCCGAGGCGGCGCGGTCGATCTCCATACGGGGCTCCCGTTCGTCGTCGGGCGGCGTGGCGGGCCGTGCGGCCGTCGGGTCACTGGTACGGCCTCGACCATAACTGGTCCGCTCCGCAAGGGAGTCCGCCCCGGAACATCCGCGCGGAGGGTTGACGCCCACATTGGTCTATGCCACCTTCTCTCGACATCAACTGGTAAGGCCCTGGCGGCAACTGGTCAACCCGACGACGGGCCGGGCCGCCACCGTGAGCTCCATGCCCTACCGCACAGACGATCCAACCGTGCGCCACCCCCACTGCGAAAGGACACGGATGAGCACTCGTCCCACCGGCCGCCGCACCCGCGCGGCACTCGCGCTGACCGCGCTGTTCGGCAGCGCCGCCCTGGCCGGCCTCCCCGCCACCACCGCCGCCGCCGCGGACGGCGCCGTCACCGTGCAGTACCGCACCAGCGCGGGCGGGGCCACCGCCGACCAGAGCGAGCCCTGGCTCAAGGTCCGCAACACCGGTTCCTCACCTGTGCAGTTGCACCAGGTGAAGATCCGCTACTACTTCAAGGCGGACTCCCCGGACGCCTCGTACCGCTTCGCCTGCTCCTGGGCGGTCAAGGGCTGCTCCGCCGTCACCGGCACGTTCGGGACGCTCGCGCACCCCACCGCGACCGCCGACCGCTACCTGGAGATCGGGTTCACCCCGTCCGCCGGGTCGCTGGCTCCCGGCGCCGACACCGGGGACATGCAGCTGCGCTTCCACCGGTCCACCTGGCAGACGCTCAGGCAGAGCGACGACTACTCCTTCGACGGCACCCGGACCTCGTACGCCGACTGGAACAAGGTCACCGCCCGGCTCGCCGGCGCCACGGTGTGGGGCACCGCCCCCGAGGGCGACGACCCCACCGATCCGACCGACCCCACGGACCCGACCGACCCGCCGGGCGGCGGCCAGACCCTGTTCGACGACTTCGACTACACCTCCCACACCGACCCGGCGGTCTCCGCGCACGGCTGGAGCGTACGGTCCAACTCCGGCGGCCCCGGTGTGCCCGGCGCGACCTGGGACCCGTCCAAGGTCACGTTCAGCGCCTCGGGCGGCAACTCGGTGATGAACCTGGAGACCTCCACCGCGGGCACCGGCGCCTCCACCAGGCACACCGAAGTCCTCACCAGGAGCATGAAGTTCAGAAACGGCACCTACGCGGCCCGTGTGCGGTTCTCCGACGCCCCGAAGTACGGTCCCGACGGCGACCGCGTCGTCCAGACCTTCTTCACCATCAACGACCTCAAGGCCCCGATGGCCGACGACTACGCCGAGTACGACTTCGAGTACCTGCCCAACGGCGGCTGGGGCGAGCCGTCCGGCATCCTGTACACGACCTCCTGGGAGACCTACGCCCCCGATCCCTGGCAGGCCGTCAACCAGCACAGCGAGAGCCGGCGGAGCTTCGCCGGCTGGCACGACCTGGTGGTGACCATCGACGACAACGCCATCACCTACTACGTCGACGGTCAGCACTTCGGCACGCACGACGCCGCGTATCTGCCGGAGCGCCCGATGTCGATCAACTTCAACCAGTGGCTGATCGACCTCGAAGGCCAGACGTCGGCCACCCCCCGCGCCTACGACCAGCAGGTCGACTACGTCCTGCACGTCAAGGACCAGGTACTCACCCCGGCCCAGGTGACCACGAGGATCAACACGTACCGGAACGCCGGCACGTCCTTCGTGGACGAGGTCCCGACGCCATGAGGAGCTGAGCCCGACCCGCCGGCCGGGGCCGGGTGTCGCCGCGTCCGGGCCGGCCGGCGGGAACCGCCCGGCGGGGCCCTCGTTCCGTGGGGCGGGGCGGGGGCCTCACTTGCCTGTGGCGGGTGTCCGGCGCAGGCTGGTCGCATGGGTGCGGGCCCGACGCTCATCACCTCCGTGCAGCGCGCCTTCCGGCTGCTGGAGGCGGCGAGCGCCCATCAGAACGGCGCGCCGGCGAAACAGCTGGCCCGGGAGACGGGGCTGCCCCTGGCCACGGCCTACCACCTGCTGCGCACACTGGTGCACGACGGGTATCTGCGCAAGCTGGACGACGGCGGATTCGTCCTGGGCGACCGGTTCCGGACCCTGCCCACGGCGAGCCGGGAGCAGGCGCTGCTCAGCCGGGTCAGGCCGGCGCTCGCCGCACTCCGGGACGAGCTGTCCACCGCCGCCTACCTCACCTTCTACGAGGACGGCGAGATCCGTGTCGCCGAGATCGTCGACGGCCCCCGCACCCCGCGGGCCGAACTCTGGGTGGGGTTCGAGGACGCCGGACACGCCACCGCGCTGGGCAAGTCGGTGCTCCGGGAGCTCGACGACGAGGCACGCAAGGAGTACCTCTCCCGGCACCCCCTCAACGGCCTCACCCCGCGGACGATCACCACGGCCCCGGAGCTGATCCGCCGGCTGGAGAGCAGCACCCTGGCCCCGGCCGTCACCGACCTGGAGGAGTACTCCCTGGGCATCGTCTGTGTCGCGGTGCCGGTCTACAGCGGAAGCACCCTGGGCTCGCTCGGCGTGTCCATGCGCAAGGACCGGCTGCACCGGCTCGACGAGGTCCGCGAGCACCTCCTGCCCGCGGCCGGGCGGGTGACCCGGGGCCTCTCGCTCACTATCTGAAAAGCACACCCTTGTGACGTTCGCAACGATCATTTCTCCTGATTAAGTCAGACATTACGGATGCGCGCACGCCGCGCAAAGGTGAGGACTGCGGACGACACATGAGTCACGCCCGTCAGCATGGACGCGACCACTGGCCGATACGGCAGTACAAGCGGGGGGCCCGCCACACCTGGTCGCCCCGGGCACGGGCCGTCGCGCACTGGGCCGCCGGCACGCCGGCACTCTCCGTGCTGATCGTCTTCCTGGTCGTGTTCGTCGACCTCGTCGGCGGAACGGGCAAGATGTGGCTGCCGCTGCTCGCCGCCGGGCCGGCGCTGGCGGCGGCCACCAGCCGGCCGGCCGGGGTCCTCGGGGTGGGTCTCCTCGCTTCCCTCCTCGGCGCGGCGATCGGCGCCCGGCACGGCATGGCGGCCTCGGAGCTGGCCGTCGTACTCGCCGCGCTGGTGACCGTCGCCCTGGCCGGCACTCTCGCCAGCGCCCTGCGGGAACGCCGTGAGCGGGTGCTCGCCGCCGTCCGTTCCGTCGCGGAGACCGCGCAGCACGCCCTGCTCAAGCCGGTCCCGGAGACCGTCGGCCCGTTCCAGACGGCGGTCCACTACAGCGCCGCCGCGGCGGAGGCCCGGATCGGCGGTGACCTCTACGCCCTCATCCCCACTCCGTACGGGGTCAGGATGATCGTCGGCGATGTGCGCGGCAAGGGACTGCCGGCCGTGGGGACGGCCGCCCTGGTGCTCGGTGTCTTCCGGGAGGCCGCCTACGACGAGCCCGATCTGCTGGACGTCGTCTGCAGGATCGAACGGAGTCTGGCCCGCAACCTCGGCCACGACGACTTCGTCACCGCCGTGGTCGCCGGGTATCCGGAGCCGGGGCGGCTGGAGGTGGTCAACTGCGGGCACGCTCCCCCGCTGCTGGTCCGCGGCGCCGAGGTGGTGCCGGTGGACCCCGTCAGCCCGGCGCCGCCCCTGGGGCTGCGCGCCCTGTCGGGCGAGTCCCCCGGCCTTCAGGTGGTGTCCTTCACCGAGGGGGACCAATTGCTGTTCTACACCGACGGGGTCACGGAGGCCCGTGACGCCGGCCGTGCGTTCTACCCGCTGGCCGAGGGCCTGGCCCGGCATCTGTGCGACGAGCCGGCCCGCACGCTCGCCGCGCTGCACCAGGAGCTGCTGGACCACGTGGGCGGCCGGCTGCACGACGACGCGGCGCTGCTCCTGCTGCGCAAGCCCGTCGCCACCGCCGGGGCGGCGGACGCGGGCTCCCCCGCCGTCCTGCCGCTCACGGCGCGGCCGGAACCGGGCGTGGGCGGCGCCTTCGACGAACACGAAGGCGCCGCCTAGGGCGGCCGGTCCGTCAGGGCCGCTGGGCGGCGATCATGCGCCGGTACCAGTGGTAGCTGTCCTTCGGGGTGCGCTCCTGCGTGTCGTAGTCGACCCGGACGATGCCGAAGCGCTTGTCGTAGCCGAAGGCCCACTCGAAGTTGTCGAGCAGCGACCACACGTAGTAGCCGCGTACGTCCACGCCCGCGTCGATCGCGGCCCGCAGCGCGGTGAGGTGGTCGCGCAGGTACGCCACCCGGTCGGTGTCGTGCACGGCGCCGTCCGCGCTCACCTCGTCGTCCTCGGAGGAGCCGTTCTCGGTGATGTGCACCGGCGGCAGGGCGTCGCCGTACTGCTCCTTCAGGTCCACCAGGAGGTCGGTGAAGGTGTCCGGGGCCACCGGCCAGCCCATCGCGGTGTGCCGGACGCCGGGCATCGGCGTCTCGGCGTAGCGGTTGTCGGTCGCCACGCGCAGGGCGGGGTCGCCCTCGCGGTACGGGGCGTCGGCGACGACGATCGGGCGGTAGTAGTTGATGCCGAGGAAGTCCAGCGGCCGGCTGATCAGCTCCAGGTCGCCGTCGCGGCGGAAGTCCTGTGCGGTGATCAGCTCGCCCCAGGTGTCCTCCTCGGTGTCCGGGTAGCGCCCGGCGAGGACGGGCTCCGTCCACACCAGGTTGTGCAGGGTGTCGGCGCGTACGACGGCCTCACGGTCGGCGGCGGAGTCGGTGGCGGGCAGGTGGTGGTCGAGGTTGAGGGTGATGCCGACCTCGCGGACCCCGGCGGACCGGAGCGCCTGGACGGCGAGTCCGTGGCCGACCAGGAGGTGGTGGGCGGCCGCCAGGGCGCCCCGGCCCTCGCGGGCGCCCGGCGCGTGGCGGCCGACGGAGTAGCCGAGGAAGGCGCTGCACCACGGCTCGTTGAGGGTGATCCAGCGGGGCACCCGGTCGCCCAGGTGCCCGGCGACCACGGCCGCGTACTCGGCGAACCGCTCGGCGGTCTCCCGTACCCGCCAGCCGCCCCGGTCCTCCAGGGCCTGCGGGAGGTCCCAGTGGTAGAGGGTGGCGGCCGGCTCGATGCCGGCGGCGAGGAGTTCGTCGACCAGGCGGGAGTAGAAGTCCAGGCCCTTGGGGTTCACCGGGCCGGTGCCGTCGGGCACGATGCGCGGCCAGGCGATCGAGAAGCGGTACGAGCCGACACCGAGGTCGCGCAGCAGGGCCACGTCCTCGGGGTAGCGGTGGTAGTGGTCGCAGGCGACGTCACCGGTGTCGCCGTTCGCGACCAGGCCGGGGGTGTGGCTGTAGGTGTCCCAGATCGACGGGCCGCGGCCGTCCTCGTACGCCGCGCCCTCGATCTGGTACGAGGCGGTCGCGGCGCCGAAGACGAAGCCGGGCGGGAAACCGGGAAAGTCGCTCATGTGTTCAGGTCCATCTCGAGACGTGCGGTGATCACTTGACGGAGCCCCCGGTGATGCCGGCGGCGATGTACTTCTGGGCGAGGACGAGCAGGATCGCGGCCGGGACGGCGGAGAGCACGGACGCGGCCATGACCGCGCCCCAGTCGCCGACGTGGGCGCCGATGTACTGGTAGATGCCGAGCGTGATCGGCTTGACGTCGTCGGTGGTGTTCAGGGTGAGCGCGAACATGAAGTCGCTCCACGAGAACAGGAACGCGAACAGGCCGGAGGTGATCAGCGAGTTGCGGCTCATCGGGAGCACCACCCGCAGGAAGACCCGTACCGGCCCCGCGCCGTCGATCTCGGCGGCCTCGATGACCTCGCCCGGGATGGACACCATGAAGGAGCGCATGAGGACGATGGAGAACGGGATGCCGAGCGAGGCGTCCGCGAGCATCAGGCCGAAGTAGGAGTTCACCAGGCCCAGGTCGACGTACGAGTTGTAGAGGGCGTTGGCGATGACGATGCCCGGCACCATCTGGGTGATCAGGGTGCCGAAGACGATCGTACGCGAGCCGCGCAGGCCGAACCGGGCCAGGCCGTAGGCCGCCGGGGCGGAGACGGCCAGGCAGATGGCGACGGCGCCGAACGAGACCAGCAGGGAGGTCAGCAGGTGACCGCCCTGGTCGGTGACGGCCTTGGAGAACCCGGAGAGGTCCAGGCTGCCCGGCACCGGGTCGACCTGGAGCAGGCCGGACTCGGGCTGGAGTGCCGTGTTGAGCATCCAGTACAGCGGGAAGAGCATCACGCCCAGGATGAGTACACCGGCGACGGTGGAGCCCCAGCGGCGCCGGGACGCGGTGGGAGTGTCGGCGGCCATGTCGGTCACTTCCCCTCGGTGCGGTTGGCCCGCAGGTAGAACACCGCGAACACCGCGGAGATGAGAATGAGGACGTTGCCGACGACCGCGCCGGCGCCGAAGTCCAGCTCCACGAAGGAGTTCTGGTAGGTGAGCGTGCCCAGGGTCTGGGTGGCGTCGGCGGGTCCGCCGTCGGTGAGGGCGAGGATCAGGTCGAGGATCTTGACCGTCGACATGAAGCCCAGCACCAGGACGACCGTGATCACCGGCTTGAGCATCGGCAGGGTGATGGAGCGGAAGGTCCGCCAGGCCGAGGCGCCGTCCAGGGCGGACGCCTCGTACAGCTCCTTGGGGATCTCCTGGAGGCCGCCGTAGAGGATGACCATGTTGAACGGGATGCCGATCCAGATGTTGACCAGGATCACCGACAGCAGCGCCATGTCGGGGCTGGTCAGCCACGGGGTCTGACCGCCCAGGCCCACGGTGTCGAGGAAGGTGTTCAGTACGCCGGTGTCCTGGTCCAGGATGCGGCGCCACACGATGCCGGACACCACCATGGGCACCAGCCAGGGCAGCAGGATCAGCGACCGCAGGACACCGTTCAGGGGGAACCTGCGGTTGAAGAAGACGGCGAGGGCGAGGCCGATGCAGAACTGGCCGAGCAGGGAGCCGGCGGTGAAGACGAGGGTGTGCCACAGGGCCTTGCCGAACAGGACGTCCTGGAAGACGGACGACCAGTTGTCGGTGCCGTTGAACGGGGCCTCGCCGGTGAAGAACGTCTTCGGCGTGTAGTGCTGGAAGCTCATCACGATGTTGCGGACGAGCGGGTAGCCGAAGAACAGCAGCATGAAGACGACGGCGGGGGCGACGAAGCCCCACTGGGCGAGCCTGCGGCGCAGGCGCTGCCGGCCCGGGTCCGGCGCGGCGGCCTTGCCGGACGTCTCGGCTGACGCCACGGCGGTGACGGTGGACGTGGTCATGGGCGCGTACCTCAGTTTCCGCTCGTGACGCGCTGCTGGGCGCGCTGCAGGGCGGTTTCGCTGGACTGGCCGGTCAGGGCGGACTGGAAGGCGCTCTGCAGGGCGAGCGACACGCCCGACCAGCCGGCGCCGAGCTTGGCGGTGCGGGACCGGGCGGCGGCGACCTGGTCGGCCAGCGCGTCCAGCTCGGGCACCTCCTCGCGCCACTTCGCGGCGGCCTTCTCGTTGGCCGGGACCATCCAGCTGTTCAGGGCGTAGGTGAGCTGTTCCTTCTCGCTCGCCAGACAGTCGACGATCCGGCCGGCCGTCTTCTCGCGCTCGGTGTCACCGGTGTTGGGCACGGTGAGCACGGCGCCGCCGAGCGGTCCCACCGAGTCGGCGCCCGCCTCGGGGACGGGGATCTGCGCGATCTCCCAGTGCAGCGACTTCTCGGTGTTGAGGGTCTCGACCTGCCACGGGCCGTTGATCATCATCGCGGCGTTCCCGGCCATGAACTGGTCGTTCACATCGGCCTGCGTCCAGTTGACCGTGGACTTGGACAGCGACCCGTCCTGGAGCAGTGCCTTCCAGTAGTCGAGCGCCCCGACGACCTGAGGGCTGTCGAGATCCGTCTCGTCACCGCCGTTGGACCACATGAACGGCGTGAACTGGAAGACGCCGTCCTCGGCGCCGCCCGCGCTGAGCGCCACGCCGTACCGGTTGCCCTCGGTGAGCTTCTTCGCCGCCTGGCGCAGTTCGTCCCAGGTGGTGGGCACCTGGACGCCCGCCTCGTCCAGGATGTCCTTGTTGTAGAAGAGCGCGAGGGTGTTCACGGAGCGGGCCGCTCCGTAGTACGTGCCCTTGTACGAGCCGAAGTCGACGATGCCCTCGGGGACGTCGTCGGTGGCGAGGCCCAGGGTGCGCAGGTCGACGAGGCCGCCGGCGTCGGCGAAGGTCGGCATCTCGGAGGCGTCGAACTGCACGATGTCCGGCAGCGACTTCGACGAGGCCATGCGCAGGGCCTTCGTCATCACCTGCGAGGCGGGGACGCTCTGCTGCTCGATGGTGACGCCCAGCTGCTTGCCGCAGCGGGCCATCGCCTCGGCGTCCCAGCGGTGGTAGGTCTCGTCGGTCGAGGAGTTCATCACGGTGTACACGTCGCTGTCGCGCTGCTGTGCGCAGCCGGTCAGCGCCGCTCCGGCGATGAGGACGGAGACGGCGGCGAACGACGTGACGGCTCCGCGCGAACGTCCGCGCGCGCGGTGTGCGGCAACCGGAGGATGTGCTGTCACGGTGGGTGCCCTTGCGTGGGGACCGGCTCAACGTGCGCTGAGCTGGTGACTCTTTCGGGAGGCAGGTGAAGCGCTTCGACTTGGGGCGGCTCTCGCCGAGGTGTTGCTTGGCGCTGCACCGGGTGTAATTTGTTTTGCCTGATTACTAATACGCCAGCGGAAGCCGGTCGCGCTAGACCCCCGGCGATACGATCTGCTTGCGCCAAGGCGTGACAGGTTCTGCGTCTCCTGTCATAGTTCCTGGTCAGAAGCTTCCTTCCGAGCCTCTGCCGACCTCCCCCTCCGAGGAAGACCATGAAATTCACTGACGGCTTCTGGCGCATCCGCGACGGTGTCCAGATCTCGTACGCCACCGAAGTGCGCGATGTGCGCCCGGAATCGAAGCGCTTCACCGGCTACGCCGCCGTGAAGAAAGTGACACGCAGGGGCGACACCCTCAACGCGCCGCTGATCACGGTCGAGTGCTTCTCCCCCGCCGAGGGCGTGATCGGCGTCCGGGTCACCCACCACGCGGGCAAGTACCGGCCGGGTCCCGACTTCGCCCTCACCGAGGACGCGGACGGCGCGGGGACGGTACGCCAGGACGGCACCGTCACCGAGCTGACCAGCGGACCCCTGACCCTGCGCCTGGACGGGGACGGCCCCTTCGGACTCTCCTTCCACGACGCGGACGGACGCGAACTGACCCGCGCCGGCGCCAAGAGCACCGCCTTCGCCACCACCGGCGAGGGAGCCCACCATGTGCTGAGCCGGCTGTCGCTCGGCGTCGGCGAGCAGATCTACGGCCTGGGCGAGCGCTTCACCCCGTTCGTCAAGAACGGCCAGACCGTCGACGTCTGGCAGGCCGACGGCGGCACCAGCAGCGAGCAGGCCTACAAGAACATCCCGTTCTACCTCTCCTCCCGCGGCTACGGCGTCTTCGTCAACCATCCCGGCGCCGTCTCCTTCGAGATCGGCTCCGAGTCCGTCGGGCAGGTCCAGTTCAGCGTCGAGGACCAGGCGCTGGAGTACTACGTCGTCGCGGGCCCCACCCCGAAGGACGTCCTCGGCCGCTACACGGCCCTCACCGGACGCCCGGCCCTCCCGCCGGCCTGGTCGTTCGGCCTGTGGCTCAGCACCTCCTTCACCACGTCGTACGACGAGGCCACGGTGACCTCGTTCGTCGACGGCATGGCCGAGCGCGGCATCCCGCTGTCGGTGTTCCACTTCGACTGCTTCTGGATGCGCGAGTACCAGTGGTGCGACTTCCAGTGGGACCCGGACGTCTTCCCCGACCCGGAGGGCATGCTGGCCCGGCTCAAGGAGAAGGGCCTGCGGATCAGCATCTGGATCAACCCGTACATCGCCCAGAAGTCCCCGCTCTTCGACGAGGCCGCCGCCCTCGGGCACCTGGTGCGCCGCCCGAACGGCGACGTGTGGCAGTGGGACCTGTGGCAGGCCGGCATGGGCCTGGTCGACTTCACCAGCCCCGACGCCCGCGCCTGGTTCCAGTCCAAGCTCAAGCCGCTGCTCGACCAGGGCGTGGACACCTTCAAGACGGACTTCGGCGAGCGCATCCCCACCGATGTCGTCTGGCACGACGGCTCCGACCCGGAGCGGATGCACAACTACTACACCCACCTGTACAACCGGACGGTGTTCGAGCTCCTGGAGAAGGAGCGCGGGCAGGGTGAGGCGGTGCTCTTCGCCCGGTCCGCGACCGCCGGTGGCCAGCAGTACCCGGTGCACTGGGGCGGCGACTGCTGGTCGTCCTTCGAGGCGATGGCCGAGTCGCTGCGCGGCGGCCTGTCCCTGTCGCTGAGCGGGTTCGGCTTCTGGAGCCACGACATCGGCGGCTTCGAGGGCACGCCCGTCCCCGAGGTGTTCAAGCGCTGGCTCGCCTTCGGCCTGCTCTCCTCGCACAGCCGGCTGCACGGCTCCACGTCGTACCGGGTGCCGTGGGAGTTCGGCGACGAGGCGGTCGACGTCGCCCGGCGGTTCACCCTGCTCAAGCACCGCCTGATGCCGTACCTGTACGGCGCCGCCGCCGAGGCCCACCGCACGGGCGTCCCGGTGATGCGGCCCATGGTGCTGGAGTTCCCCCGGGATCCGGCGTGCCGCCCGCTCGACCGCCAGTACATGCTCGGCCCCGACCTGCTGGTCGCGCCGGTGTTCAGCGAGGACGGCGAGGTCGAGGTCTATCTGCCCGAGGGCACCTGGACCCACCTGCTGAGCGGCGAGCGGGTCACCGGCCCCCGCTGGCGCACCGAACGGCACGGTTACGACAGCCTTCCGCTGTACGTCCGTGAGGGCGCCGTGCTGCCGCTGTCCGGCGACGACTCCCGGCCCGACGGCGACTGGCTGGACGCTCCGGTCCTGCTCGTGCACCCCTCGGCCGCGGCCGACTACACGGCCGAGGTCACCGTGCCGGACACGGCGGGGCTGCCGGCCGCGACGTTCCGGGTCCGGCGGGACGGCGACGTCCTGCGGGTCACGGCGTCCGGGACCGACCGGCCGTTCACGGTGCGCGTGCCCGGCGGGGCCGAGGCACAGGGCTCGGGCGAGGTGACACTGCCGCTGGGATGACGGGATCACGCGCCCGGGTGACTGCCCGGGCCGTGGCCGGGACCCGCCAGGGGGGTCGGTGAGAGGACCGCGGGTTCCTCACCGGCCTCCAGCAGGGTGTCCGCCGAGCCCACGATCAGCGGGTCCGGCTTGCCCAGGGCCTCGTGGTCCTTCGCCGGGTAGTCGCAGCGGTCGAGGAGACTGCGCATGGCCTCCAGCCGCCCCCGGCGCTTGTCGTTGTTCTTCACGACCGTCCACGGCGCGTGGGGCGTGTCCGTCGCCCGGAACATCTCGATCTTGGCCTCGGTGTAGTCGTCCCAGCGGTCGAGCGAGGCGAGGTCCATCGGCGACAGCTTCCAGCGGCGCACCGGATCGACCTGGCGGATCGCGAACCGGGTCCGCTGCTCGGCCCGGGAGACGGAGAACCAGAACTTCACCAGCATGATGCCGTCGTCGGTGAGCAGCCGCTCGAACATGGGCGCCTGCTGGAGGAACTGACGGTACTCGGTCTCCGTGCAGAAGCCCATGACCCGCTCGACGCCCGCCCGGTTGTACCAGGAGCGGTCGAAGAAGACGATCTCGCCGCGGGACGGCAGATGGGCCACATAGCGCTGGAAGTACCACTGGCCCGACTCCCGCTCGGTCGGCTTCTCCAGGGCGACCACGCGGGCACCGCGGGGGTTGAGGCGTTCCATGAACCGCTGGATGGTGCCGCCCTTGCCGGCCGCGTCCCGCCCCTCGCAGAGCACCACGATGCGCTGGCCGGTGTCCTTGACCCACCGCTGCATCTTCAGCAGTTCGATCTGCAGGATGCGCTTGGTGCGGTCGTACTCCGCCCGCTTGATCCTGCGGTCGTAGGGGTGGTTCTCCCGCCAGGTCTCGATCGGGGTGCCGTCGGCGTCGAGCAGCACGGGCCGCTCCGGGCGCCGGTCGTCCACCTCCAGCCCGTACAGCAGATCGTCGCCGTTCCCACCGGCCCCGGCCTCCGTCCGGCCGTCCGGCACGTCCGCGTGTTCGGCCGTCACGTCGCCTCCCGCCTCCTCACGAGTGCGTTATCAGAAGCGTATGCCCAACAGGCGGTTTGCGGTGATTCGGCCGCTGTCGCGGGGAAGGAGCAGGACCAGGCGGAGCGTGTGCGCGGGCAGCGCCTTCCGTCCGTGTTCGGGCATCGCATGCAGGCACTGGTACCCAGGTGAAGGAGAGGCACGACGTGCAGATCGATCTCAAGGGCCGTACGGCGCTGGTCACCGGCTCCACCCAGGGCATCGGTGCGGCGATCGCCACCGGACTGGCGCGGGCGGGCGCCCGGGTCGCGGTCAACGGGCGCTCCACCGAGCGCGTACGGGACAGCGCCGCCGCCCTCGAACGGGAGGTGCCGGGCGCCGACGTCGTACCGGTCGCGGCGGACGTGACCACCGAGGCGGGCGCCGAGCAGGTCGCCGAGGCCCTGCCGCGGGTGGACATCCTCGTCAACAACCTCGGCGTCTTCGGTTCCGCGGACCCGCTGGAGATCACCGACGACGAGTGGCGGCGCTACTTCGAGGTGAACGTCCTGGCCGCCGTGCGGCTGACCCGGCTGTTCCTGCCGGGTATGACCGGGCGCGGCTGGGGGCGCGTCCAGTACATCGCCAGCGACTCGGCGATCGTCACCCCCGCCGAGATGATCCACTACGGCATGTCCAAGACGGCGCTGCTCGCGGTGAGCCGGGGTTTCGCCAAACAGGCGGCGGGCACGGGCGTCACGGTGAACTCGGTCATCGCCGGGCCCACCCACACGGGCGGGGTGGAGGACTTCGTGTACGAGCTGGTGGACCGCGACCTCCCGTGGGACGAGGCGCAGCGCGCCTTCATGCGCGAGCACCGGCCGCAGTCGCTGCTGCAACGGCTGATCGAGCCGGAGGAGATCGCCCACATGGTCGTCTACCTCGGCTCCGACCAGGCCTCCGCGACGACCGGTGGGGCGCTGCGTGTCGACGGCGGCTACGTCGACTCGATCCTGCCCTGAGAACGGGCGGTGGTCAGCGGAGCAGCAGCTGGACGAGGGCGACGGTGCCGATCGTGACGATGAGGGCGCGCAGCACCGCGGGGCTGAACCTGCGGCCGGTCCTGGCGCCGAGCTGGCCGCCGAGGGCGGAGCCGACCGCGATGAGCGCGACGGCCGTCCAGTCGAAGTCGGCGACGAAGACGAAGAAGGCCGCGGCGACCGTGTTGACGATCGCGGCGAGCACGTTCTTGACGGCGTTGAGGCGTTGCAGCGGCTCGTCGATGAGCAGGCCCATCAGGGATATGTAGATGATGCCCTGCGCGGCGGAGAAGTAGCCGCCGTAGACGCTGGCCAGGGTCAGGCCGGCGGACAGCGGCCATCCGCCGTCGGGGCGGGAGGAGTGCCCCTTCGCGCGGCGGCCTCGCACCTTCTTGCCGATCAGGGGCTGGAACGCGACGAGGACGAGAGCGAGCCCCACCAGGGTCGGCACGATGGTCTCGAACGCCTCGGCGGGCAGGGCCAGCAGGAGCGTCGCGCCGCAGAGCCCGCCCAGCGCGGCGCCGACGCCGAACTTGCGGACGCGCCGGCCCTGGCCCGCGAGTTCCCTGCGGTAGCCGATCGCGCCGCTGACGGAGCCGGGGATCAGTCCGAGCGCGTTGGAGACCGTGGCGGTGACGGGGGACAGCCCGGTGGCGAGGAGCACGGGGAAGGTGACCAGCGTCCCCGAGCCGACGACCGCGTTCATGGCGCCGGCGCCGACGCCCGCCGCGAAGACGCCGAGCATTTCCAGCGGCGTCATGCCGTGCCCCCGGCCGTCTCGTCGCCGCCCGGGGGTGCCTGCCGCGGGCCGGGGCCTGAAGAAACGTTCATGGGAGGACGCTAGCCTCCGCGTCCTTCGGCGATCACCGAAAGGCCGGGAGACCCTGGCCACATCCACGCGGACGCCGCTGTCCCCGGAAGAGGCCGGGACCGTCCGGAACCGCTCCGCACGGTCACCGGGCCGGGGTCGGCGAGGGCCGGGCCGTCGAAGAAGCGGGCGACCTCGGCGCGGGTGCGGGCGTACGCGGCCGCGTCCCGCCCGGTCGGCTCGACGTGGCGGTCGGAGACGGCGTGCGACAGCACGAGGGAGCGGCTCGGGCGTGCCCGACGACCACCGGGTCCCGCACGCCGACCGGTCCGCGGAGAAGGGGAGTTCGCCCGTCAGGCGGTTTCCGGCGGCGGTGCCGTGCTGGCGCGCCGCACCAGCCGGGTCGGGACGAGGGTGGTGCCCCGCTCGGGGCCGTCCTGGCGCATCTTGCTCAGCACCGCCTGGACACAGAGCCGGCCCACCTCGGCGAAGTCCTGGTGGAGGGTGGTCAGCGGGGGCAGGAAGGAGGACGCCTCGGGGATGTCGTCGAAGCCGATGACGCTGACGTCCTCGGGCACGCGCCGGCCGCGTTCGTGGAGGGCGCGCAACAGGCCCAGCGCCATCTGGTCGTTGGCGGCGAAGACGGCCGTGCACTCGTCCCTGGCCGCGAGTTCGAGGCCGGCCCGGTAGCCCGATTCCGCCGACCAGTCACCCCGGACGAGGGGCGGCGGCACCCGTCCGGCCTCGGTGAGGGCCGCGCGCCAGGCGTCCGTACGGCGCTGCGCGGCGAACGAGTCCTCGGGGCCGCCCAGATGCCACACCGTGCGGTGGCCGAGGCCGAGCAGGTGCTGGACGGCGGCGCGGGTGCCGCCCGCCTGGTCGGTGTCGACGACCGTGTAGTGGTCGCCGGCGTCGGAGTCGACCACCACGACCTGGACGTGCGGGGGGAGGGTGACGGTCGCCGCGTCCAGGAGGTGGACCTCCATGATGACGATCACGGCGTCGACGGCGAGTTCCTCCAGCCGGGAGAACGCCCCGCGCACCTCGTCCTGGGTGGGTACGGCGACCGGCAGCAGCGTCACCGCGTAGCCCTCGCGTGCGGCGGAGGTGGCGATCGCCTCCAGGGTGCGGACGTTGCCGGTGGTGGACAGGGTGAAGGTGATGACGCCGATGGTGCGGAACTCGCCGCGTTTGAGGGCGCGGGCCGCGCTGTTGGGCCGGTAGCCGAGTTCCTTCATCGCGGCCAGCACCTGACGGCGGGTCTCCTCGGTGACTCCCGGATAGCCGTTGGAGACGCGGGAGACGGTCTGCGAGGAGACTCCCGCGAGCCGGGCCACGTCCGCCATGGAGGCCGTGGTGCGGGCACCGCCCCGGGTGCGGCGCGCGGCGCCGCCGGTCGTGGCGTCGGCGGCCTCGGCGGGGCCGGGTGCGTCCGCCGGCGTTCTCTCGGCCGTGTCCACTCGCCGTCAGCCGCCTTCCTGTCACTGCTCGCGTCACGGTTTCCCAAGGGACCCTTGACCGTTCTCAGGAGGGCAGTGTAAACATGCCGCCATCCGATGTTTACGTAAACATAACAGCTCCCCGGCGCTTCGCGGCAGTCGATGTTTACGTAAACATCACGTGCAGGGGGCATGCCGTTCGGCTCACGCGCCGGGCGGCAGCCGGTCCGGAACGGTGACGAGCGAGGAACGACATGACGACGCTGCAACCACCGGCGGCCGCCGAGGCGCGGCCGGCCCCGCCCCCGGCGGGACGGGACCGCCGCTCCTGGACGGGGTGGGGCTTCATCGGCCCCTTCGTGGCCGTGTTCGCCCTGGTCTTCCTGGCACCGATCGCGTACTCGATCCATCTGAGCCTCTTCCGCGACCAGCTCATCGGCGGGACCACCTTCGTCGGCCTCGACAACTACGAACAGGCGCTCCAGGACGACCGGTTCTGGGCGGCCCTCGGCCGGGTCTCGCTCTTCCTCTGCGTCCAGGTGCCGATCATGCTCGGCATCGCGCTGCTGGTGGCCCTGGCCCTGGACAGCGGCCGGCTCTACGGCAAGGGCTTCTTCCGCATCACGATCTTCCTGCCGTACGCGGTGCCCGCCGTGGTCGCCACCCTGATGTGGGGCTTCATGTACGGCACGAAGTACGGCCTGGTCGGCGACATCAACGGGGCGTTCGGCGTCTCGCTGCCCGACCCGCTCTCCCCCGACCTGGTCCTGGCGTCCATCGGCAACATCGTCACCTGGGAGTTCGTCGGCTACAACATGCTGATCTTCTACTCGGCGCTGCGCGTCATACCGAACTCCCTGTACGAGGCGGCGGAGATCGACGGCGCCGGACAGATCCGCGTGATCACCGCGATCAAACTGCCCGCGATCCGGGGCGCCCTGGTCATCGCGACGATCTTCTCCATCATCGGCAGCTTCCAGCTGTTCAACGAGCCGAACATCCTGCGGCCGCTGGCGCGCAACGCCATCACGACCGACTTCACTCCGAACTACTACACCTACTCGCTGTCCTTCAACGGCCAGCAGCACAACTACTCCGCGACGGTGGCCATCATCATGGGCCTGATCACGATGGTGATCGCCTACGTCGTGCAGCTGCGCGGCATGCGCAAGGGAGCGTGACCCGATGAGCAGCCCTCTCACCACCGCCGCCCCGGCCGCACCCGCCAAGACCTCCGGTCCCGGGCGCGGCGCGCCACGGCTGCGCGGGACGCGCAGGCACTCCGCCGACAAGCCCCGGCGCAGCGTGCTGCTGACGGCGCTGACCTCCCTGGTCGTCGTCTACACCGTCGTGCCGTTGATCTGGCTGGCCATCAACGCCACCAAGACGCAGGCGGGTCTGGCCGACTCGTCCGGGATGTGGTTCGCCGACGACTTCGCGCTGTGGGACAACATCCGCTCCACGTTCACCTACCACGACGGCGTGTTCACGCGCTGGCTGCTGAACACCCTGCTGTACGTGGTGCTGGGCGCCGGCGGGGCCACCCTCCTCGCGGTCCTCGGCGGTTACGCGCTGGCGAAGTTCGACTTCCCCGGCAAGCGCGGCGTCTTCGCCACGGTCATCGGCGCGGTGGCGGTCCCCGGCACGGCCCTCGCGGTGCCCACCTTCCTGATGTTCAGCAAGATGGGCCTGACCGACACCCCGTGGGCGGTGATCATCCCCTCGCTGGTCTCGCCGTTCGGCCTGTACCTGATGTGGGTGTTCGCCACCGAGGCCATCCCCACCGAACTCCTCGAGGCCGCCCGCATCGACGGGGCCGGCGAGGCGCGCACCTTCTTCACCGTCGCCCTCCCGCTGCTCGCCCCCGGCATCGTGACCGTACTGCTGTTCACCACGGTCGCCACCTGGAACAACTACTTCCTGCCGCTGATCATGCTCAAGGACTCGGACTGGTACCCGCTGACGCTCGGTCTGAGCGCGTGGAACTCCCAGGCCGAGACCGTCGGCGGCGAGGTCGTCTTCAACCTGGTGATCACCGGTTCGCTGATCACCATCCTGCCGCTCATCGCCGCGTTCCTGCTGCTCCAGAAGTACTGGCAGTCGGGCCTCGCCGCGGGCAGCGTCAAGGAGTGACCGCGCGGCTCCCCGCCGCCCCCTCAGCCCCACACCACGCACCACCACCCTCACCCCGTCCCGCCCACGAAGAAGTGGAAGCACCCTCATGCGCAGAAACACCAGTCGCCTGCTGCGAGGCATCGCCCTCCTGTCCGCCGTGGCCCTGGGCGCCACCGCCTGCGGCGGCTCGGACGACGACTCCGACCAGAAGGCGGTCTCCGCCTCGGACGTCCAGGCGGCCCTGAAGAAGGGCGGCACGGTGACGGTGTGGTCCTGGGAGCCCACGCTGAAGACGGTCGCCGCCGACTTCGAGAAGAAGTACCCCAAGGTCAAGATCAACCTCGTCGGCGAGCGGTCGGGCGACAAGCACTACACCGCGCTGTCGAACGCGATCTCGGCCGAGAAGGGTGTCCCGGACGTCGCGCAGGTCGAGTACTTCGCGGTGAACCAGTACGCCCTCGGCAAGGGCCTCACCGACCTGGCCCCCTTCGGCGCCGACAAGCTGGCGTCCAAGTACACGCCCGGTCCGTGGAACGCCGTGAGCGAGGACAAGGCGGTCTACGGCCTGCCGATGGACTCCGGCCCGATGGCGATGTTCTACAACAAGACGATCTTCGACAAGTACAAGATCGCCGTCCCGACCACCTGGGACGAGTACGTCGACGCCGCGCGCAAGCTGCACAAGGCCGACCCCAAGGTCTACATCGCCAACGACGCCGGCGACGCCGGCTTCACCACCAGCCTGCTGTGGCAGGCCGGTTCGCGTCCGTACAAGGTCGACGGCACCAACGTGAAGATCGACTTCAGTGACGCGAAGGCCAAGAAGTACACGGACACCTGGCAGAAGCTCATCGACGAGAAGCTCCTCGCCCCGATCAACGGCTGGACCGACGAGTGGTACAAGGGTCTGGGCGACGGCAGCATAGCCACCCTGACCACCGGTGCCTGGATGCCCGCCAACTTCGTCAGCGGCGTGCCGAACGCGGCCGGCCAGTGGCGCGCGGCCCCGATGCCGGCCTGGACCAAGGGCGACAAGGCCAGCGCGGAGAACGGCGGAAGCTCGCTGACCCTGCCCTCGCTCGGCAAGAACAAGGAACTCGCCTACGCCTTCGTGGAGTACGCGAACTCCGGTGACGGCGTCCGGACCCGCGTCGAGCAGGGCGCCTTCCCCGCCACCAAGGCGGAACTGCAGTCCGCCGACTTCCAGAGCACCAAGTTCGACTACCTCGGCGGCCAGGAGGCGAACAAGATCTTCGCCGAGTCCGCCGCGAACGTCGCCAGCGACTGGTCGTACCTGCCGTTCCAGCAGTACGCCCACTCGGTCTTCAACGACACGGTCGGCAAGGCCTACGTCTCGGACACCACGCTCGCGGACGGTCTGAAGGCCTGGCAGGACGCCTCGGTCAAGTACGCCGAGGAGCAGGGCTTCACCGTCGAGAAGTAGCACACGCCGGGCGGCGCGCACCATCCCGCGCGCCGCCCGACGCCCCACCCGGAAGGACCGCCATGATCTCCACCCTCCTGTCCCGCACCGGCGGGGCGGACGGTGACCCCGCCCCCCGTCTCGTCTACGGCGCCGACTACAACCCCGAGCAGTGGCCCCGCACCGTGTGGGAGGAGGACGTCCGGCTGATGCGCGAGGCCGGCGTGAACCTCGTGTCCGTGGGGATCTTCTCCTGGGCCCGGCTGCAACCGGCCGAGGACACCTGGGACTTCGCCTGGCTCGACGAGGTGATGGAACTGCTGCACCGGGGCGGCGTCGGCGTCGACCTCGCCACCGCCACCGCCTCCCCGCCGCCCTGGCTCACCACGGCCCACCCGGAGATCCTCCCGGTCACGGCCACCGGCGAGACGCTGTGGCCGGGGGCGCGCCAGCACTGGCGCCCCACCTCGCCCGTCTTCCGCCGGTACGCGCTGCGCCTGGTCCGGGAGCTGGCGACCCGGTACGCCGGTCACCCCGCGCTCGTCGCCTGGCACGTCAACAACGAGCTGGGCTGCCACAACGTCTACGACCACTCCGACGACGCGGCCCGCGCCTTCCGGGACTGGCTGCGCGCCCGCTACACCACGCTGGAGGCGCTCAACTACGCCTGGGGCACGGCCTTCTGGTCGCAGCGGTACACCGACTGGGAGCAGATCCTGCCGCCCCGGCTGGCCGCCTCCCACCCCAACCCCACCCAGCAGCTCGACTTCAAGCGGTTCTCCTCGGACGCGCTGAAGGACCATCTGCGCGCCGAGCGGGAGATCCTGCGGGAGCTCACCCCGGACGTCCCCGTCACCACCAACTTCATGGTGATGGGCGGCACCAAGGGCATGAACTACCCCGACTGGGCCGACGAGATCGACTTCGTCTCCAACGACCACTACGTCCACCCCGGCCCGCAGGACCGCGACGAGCTGTCCTTCTCCGCCAACCTCACCAGCGGCATCTCCGGCGGGCGGCCCTGGTTCCTGATGGAGCACTCCACCAGCGCCGTCAACTGGCAGCCCGTCAACGTGGCCAAGCGCCCCGGCGACCTGGCCCGCGACTCGCTGCTGCACGTCGCCCACGGCGCCGACGCGGTCTGCTTCTTCCAGTGGCGGCAGTCGGCGGCGGGCGCCGAGAAGTACCACTCGGCGATGGTCCCGCACGCCGGTGCGGACAGCGAGCTGTTCCGCGCGGTGGCCGCCCTCGGCGCCACCCTCGAGGACCTCGCCCCGCTCGCCGGGTCCGAGCGGGAGCCCGCCCGGGTCGGCATCCTCTACGACTGGGAGTCGTGGTGGGCGAGCGAGCAGGACTCCCACCCCACCTCCCTGCTCGACTACCGGCAGGAGGCGCTCGACTGGTACTCGGCGCTCCTCGCCCTCGGCGTCCGCGCCGACCTCGTCACCACCCGGGCCGATCTGCACCGCCACCAGGTGCTGATCGCCCCCGTGCTGCACATGGTCCCGGCCGACCTGGCGAAGACCCTCACCCGGTACGCCGAACAGGGCGGCCATCTGATCACCACGTACTTCTCCGGTGTCGTCGACGAGCACGACCACGTCTGGCTCGGCGGCTATCCGGGCGCCCTGCGGGACCTGCTCGGCATCCGCATCGAGGAGTTCGGGCCACTGCTCGCCGGTGACAGCGTGGAGCTCGACGACGGCACGACCGGCGTCCTGTGGACCGACCGGATCACCGTGACCGGCGACGGGACCGAGGTGCTGGCCCGCTACCGCACCGGCGAGCAGTCGGGCAGGCCCGCCGTCACCCGGCGTCCGACGGGCGGGGGTTCCGCCGCGTACGTCTCCACCCGGCTCGGTGTCGAGGGGCTCACCTCGCTGCTGCCCCGGCTGCTGGGACCGGCCGGCGTGGAGAGCGAACTGCCCGCCGGGGTACGGGGGCTGGTCGAGCCGGTCGTGCGCCGGAGCGCCGAGAGCCGGTTCCTGTTCCTGGTGAACCGGACCGACGGCACCGTCGCGGTGCCCGGCCTCGACGGGGAGGTGCTCGTCGGTACCGCCGGCGCCGACGGCGTCCTCACGCTCGGGCCCCGCGCGGTCGCCGTACTGCGGCAGCCGGCCGCCTGACACCCGCCCCACCACTCCCCGGAGCGGCACGCACCCGTTCCGGGGCCGTCCCCTCCCGCCGGCAGCGACTGCGGCGGGAGGGTCCGCCGAAGCGCGACCACACCTCACCGTTGGGAGCACACCGATGGCACGCCGCACCCGCAACAGACGGCTCCTCACGGCCGCCGGGCTCACCGCAGCCCTGGCCACCGGGGCCGCCCTGGTCCCCGGGCCGACGTCCGCCGCCCAGGCAGCGGACGTCCCCTCCGTCACCGTACGGCCCGACCCCTCCTACCAGCAGGAGGAGTTCGAGGGCTGGGGCACCAGCCTCGTCTGGTTCGCCAACGCCACCGGCGACTACCCGCCCCAGATCCGCGAGAAGCTCGCACGGCTCCTGTTCGGCGACGACGGTCTCGCCCTGAACATCGCCCGCTACAACGTCGGCGGCGGCAACGCCCCCGACGTGAAGGACTACCTGCGCGCCGGCGGCGCGGTCGAGGGCTGGTGGAAGGCGCCCGCGGGCACCACCCGCGAGGACACCGACTGGTGGGACGCCGAGGACCCCGCCGACTGGAACGAGAACGCCGACGCCACCCAGCGCTGGTGGGTGGACCGCATCAAGAAGGACATCACCCACTGGGAGACCTTCAGCAACTCCCCGCCCTGGTTCATGACGGTCAGCGGCTATGTGTCCGGCGGGTTCGACGCCACCGCCGACCAGCTGAAGACCGAGTCGGTCGACGACTTCGCCGCCTACCTGGCGGGCGCCACCAAGCGGCTGGAGAAGGCGCACGGCATCAAGGTCGACACCGTCGACCCCTTCAACGAGCCGAACACCGGCTACTGGAGCACCCGCCTCGGCGCGGACGGCGAACCCGTCGGCGGACGTCAGGAAGGCGCCCACATCGGTCCCGGCCTCCAGGAGAAGGTGCTCCACGCGCTCGCCCCGGCGCTGAAGAAGGCGAAGACCAGGGCGGGGATCTCCGCGATGGACGAGACCAACCCGTCCATCTTCGCGCAGAACTGGAACACCTACTCGTCCGAGGCGCGTGACCTCGTCGGCCAGATGAACGTCCACACCTACGGCACCGGTCAGCGCACCACCGTGCGCGACATCGCCAAGGCCGAGGACAAGCGGCTGTGGATGAGCGAGGTCGAGGGCGACTGGGGCGACGGGCAGAGCTTCACGGACATGCGTCCCGGTCTCGGCCTCGCCCAGCGCATCGTCGACGACCTGCGTGAACTGGAGCCGCGCGCCTGGGTGTTCTGGCAGCCCGTCGAGGACCACGACAACATGAGGCCCGGCGGCGAGTCCGCCAAGGGCGGCAACTGGGGCGAGATCCAGCTCCCCTTCAGCTGCACCTCCGAGGACACCCTCGAGACCTGCCCCATCCACACGAACACCAAGTTCGACACCGCCCGCAACTTCACCCACTTCATCAAGCCGGGCGACCGGCTGATCAAGGTGGACGACACCTCCAGCGCGGCGGCGGTGACGAAGAACGGCAAGGGCGCCTCACTCGTCCACGTCAACAGCACCACCGAGGCCCGCAACGTCACCCTCGACCTGTCCGGGTTCCGTACCGTCAGCCGCAACGCGACCGTCACCCCTGTGGTGACCAGCGCCGACGGCAAGCTGGAGCGGCACCGGGCCATCAAGGTCACCGACCGCGCGGCCACCTTCGCCGTGCCCGCCCAGTCGGTGACGTCCTTCGAGGTCAAGGGCGTCTCCGGCGTCGCGGAGGACGCCCCGCTGCTGCGCAAGGGCCACACCTACACCCTGACCGGTGTGCAGAGCGGCAAGGCGGTCACCGTCGCGGACGACGGCACGCACCTCGTCATCGGCACCGGTGACGACTCGGCCTCCCAGCAGTGGCGGCTGAGCGCGGTGCGCCCCGACGACGGCGTGCGGGAGCGCTACGAGTTCACCAACCCGGTGGACGGCGAGCGGCTGACCGTACGGGACGACGTGCCGGTGGTCGAGCCCGACACCGGAGAGCGCGACCCGGCCGCCGAGTGGATCATGTCGTCCACGGGCGACGGCACCTGGACCCTGGTCAACGCGGCCACCGGGCGCCTCCTGGAGGTCGGCGGACAGGCCACGCACGAGGGTGCGGCGGTCACGACGTGGCAGCCCAACTCCGGTTCCAACCAGCGCTGGACGGTCACGGACGTCACGGACTGACCGATCCGCCCGCATCCGGCCGCACCACCGCCCGGTGGTGCGGCCGGACCGCTTCCACGACCCCCATGGAGAACCAGTGGCACACGACGACGACGCCGAGCGCGAGGTGCGCCGCCGCATGGCGGCCCACGAGCTGTACACCGACTCGGCGCCCGGCCTCGGACTGCTCGAGGAACAGCGGCTGCGCGGCAAGGAACTCGCCGCCGAGTACAACGGCACCGGACCGCGTGACGAGGAGGCCCGCCGCGCCCTGCTGGGCGAACTGCTCGGCTCGGTGGGCCGGGGCGTGTGGATCGAGCCGCCGTTGTACGTCGCCTACGGCCGTCATGTGCACCTCGGCGACGACGTGTACGTCAACTTCGGTCTCACCCTGGTCGACGACGTCGAGGTCTTCGTCGGCGACCGCGTGATGTTCGCACCCCATGTCACCATCAGCACCACCGGCCATCCCGTCCACCCCGAACTGCGCCGGGACGGCAGCCAGTTCTCGGCGCCGGTGCGCATCGAGGACGACGTGTGGGTCGGGGCCGGCGCGGTGATCCTGCCCGGGGTGACCGTCGGGCGGGGCTCGGTCGTCGGCGCGGGCAGTGTGGTGACCGCCGACGTGCCGCCGATGACCGTCGTCGCCGGGACCCCGGCCCGCGTACTGCGGCCGATCACCGACGCGGACCGGGAGTGGACGTACCGGCCGCCGGGCACCGCGCGGAGCTGAACGGTTCCGGGCGCCGCTCACCGTGCTGCGGGTTCCGCGCCGATGGTCACCACGCGGGCCCGGTCGGGCGGGGTGTCGGGCACGTGGTCGGGGTCGTCCTCGTCCCATGACTCCCCCGCACGGGGGAACAGGCCCACCACCGTCCGGCAGGGGGCCGGGAGTCCGGCCAGGGTGTCTGTCCGTCGGTGAGGACGACCACGACATCCGGCCGGGCCGGGACCCGAGTGCCTTGGCGGAGCCGGTCCGTCGCCGTCGTCGGGCAGGGTCAGCACCAGCCGGTGTCCGGCGCCGATCCGCACGGTGACGGATCCGGTCGTGCGCCCGGCGTCGCGGAGCACGATCCGTGCCTCGTCGGCCCAGCGGTCCACGGCGCAGTGGTGGCCGGGCGGGACGAACCCGCGCGGATCGGCGTCGGCCGTCGACCGGTCGGCTCCGGACCGGACCCGCAGTTCACCGGTCCTGCGGGCGTCCCGCAGATGGCGGCGCAGGCGCCGGCACGGTCGCCGACACGTCGGCGGGCGGTCGCGGTCTCGGTCATGGAGGGCGGCACGGCGTACTCACGCACGCGCAGCCAGGGGGAAAGGCGGGAATCCCCGTCCGTGATGTGTGGGCGCATCAGCACTCACCCTGCACGGACGGGACCCCCAATCCGAGAACAGAGGGAGTGGTCATCGCGGCGAGCACAGCCCGCCGCGTCACGTTCTGTCAGGTGTCTTTCCCGGGCACGGGCCCGCCGCCGGCCACCTGACGGACCGACGACGGGCAGCCGGCCCGCGCGGGCCTACCGGCGGCTGCGCACCAGTACGTACAGGAAGTACGGCGTTCCGATCACGGCCGTCATCAGGCCGGCGCCCAGCTGGGCGGGGGCGATCACGGTGCGGCCCAGCAGGTCGGCCGTGCACACCAGTACGGCGCCGAGGAGCAGCGCGACCGGCAGGACGCGGGTGTGCCGCCGTCCGACGAGGGCGCGCGCCGCGTGCGGGGCGACCAGGCCGACGAAGCCGATGGTGCCCGCGGCGGCGACGGCGGCGGCGCTGAGCAGCACGCTCAGCACGAGGAAGCCCAACCTTCCACGCGCCAGGTCGAGTCCGAGCAGCCGGGGGGTGTCCTCGTCGAGGGAGACCAGGTCGAGTTCCCGGTGCCGTACGCCGGCCACCGCGACGCCGACGGCGAGGACGGCCGCGAGGGGGAGGACGTCGGGCATGGTCCGGCCGTACGTGGAGCCCGACAGCCAGGTGAGGGCCTTGGTCGCGTTGAACGGGTCGGTGAGCACGATCAGCAGGCTGATCAGGGCCGTCGACGCGGTCGCGGCACCGATGCCGACGAGCACCAGCCGGTTCTGCTGGTAGCCCCCGCGCGCGGCGAGGCCGAACACGACGACCGCCGTGACCGCGGATCCCGCGAAGGCCGCCCCGGCGACGCCCCACCCCCCGGCGGCGGGGACCGTCGTCACCAGGACCACCGCGCCGAGCGCGCCACCGCCGGAGACGCCCAGGACGGCGGGTTCCGCCAGCGGGTTGCGGGTGACGGCCTGCACCAGGGTTCCGGCCAGCGCGAGCGCCGCCCCGGCGAGGAGCGCGGCGGACACCCGGGGCACACGGGTGTCCAGCACGAAGGAGACGGTCCTGCCCGCCCTGCCCTGCGCCCAGTTGACCACGTCGCCCAGCAGCAGCTTGCTGTCGCCCAGTAGGACGGCGGCGATCGTGACGCCGACCAGGACGACCGTCAGCACGGTGAGCGTGGTGAGGAAGACGGCGCGGCTGCGGATGCGGAGCTTGTCCGGCGCGGCGGCGCCGGCGGTGTCGCGGAGCCGGGCCGCCATCACCACCAGGAACGTCGCACCGACGAGGCTGGTGACCACGCCGGTGGGGACGGCGACCGCGGTGTCCGCGTCGACGAACGTCCGCAGCAGCACGTCCGCCCCGAGCACCAGGGCGGCGCCGACGAGGCCCGCGACCGGCACGCCCGCCCTCAGCAGTCGCAGCCCCCGGACCCGGCGGGCGAGCGGGCGGGCGAGGGCCGGGGCGCACAGGCCGACGAAGCCGATCGGGCCGGCCAGGGTGACGGCCGCCGCGGAGAGCAGGGTCGCCAGGACGACGGCCGTGACGCGGGTGGCCCGCACCGGGACGCCGAGTCCGCGGGCCGCGTCGTCGCCGAGGGCGAGGGCGTCGACCCGGCGGGCGATGAGCAGCAGGCCGGCGAGTCCGGCGACGGCGACGGGCAGCATCTGCAGGACACCGTCGAAGCCGTTCTGGCCGATGTTGCCCTGGTTCCACTGGTAGAGGCCCTCGGTCTGCCGCGGGAACAGCAGGAGCAGCCCCTCGGTGACGGCGGTGAGCCCGAGGGCGAGCGCGGTACCGGCGAGCACCAGCCGTACGGTGCCGGCGCCGAGCCCCGACAGTCCGAGGACGACGGCCGCCGCCGCGAGCCCGCCGGCGAAGGCGATGCCCGAGGAGGCGAGCAGCGGCAGGGAGACGCCGGTGACGGCGGCGATGCCGAGGGCGAAGTAGGAGCCCGCGTTGACGGCGAGGGTGTCCGGGGAGGCCAGGACGTTGCGGCTGACGGCCTGCAGGGCGACGCCGGCCATGCCGAGGGCCGCGCCCACGAGGAGCCCGGCGGTCATGCGGGGCAGCCGTGAGGCGATGACGACGGACGCGTCGGCCGGGTCGGCCCGTCCGGTGAGGGCCTTGAGGACCTCGGCCGGGCCGACCGCGGCGGTGCCCTGGGTGATGTCGACGACGGCGAGGGCCGCGACCAGGAGCACGAGCGCGGTCGTCACCGCGGCCGCGCCCGTCCGGGACCTGGCCGTCGCCGGACGGGCGGTGGGAGTGGTGGCGGTGACGGCCATCGCGCTACTTCGTCAGCGAGGCGACGAGGGAGTCGGCGTACGCCTCCATCGAGCCGGTGCCGCCGAACATCCAGATGCCGTCGTCCAGCCGGTGGACGTCACCGGACTTCACGAACGGCAGCGACTTCCACACGGAGTTGTCGGCGAGTTCCTTGCCGAACGGGTCGCTGGCGGCGTCGTCCTTGTTGCCGATGTAGGCGAAGTGGACCTCGCCCAGGCCGGTCAGTCCCTCGACGTCGGTGGAGGCCAGGCCGTAGGCCTCGTCGCCCTTCAGCTTCCAGGCGTTCTTCAGGCCGAGCCGCTCGTTGACGGCGCCGATCAGCGAACCGGAGGTGTAGGGGCGCAGGGAGACCTGGTTGGAGGCGACGTAGCCGTCGGCGAAGGCGATCTCCGCGCCGTCCAGGCCGGCGTCGGCGAGGGCCTTCTTCCCCTCGGCGAGCTTGGCGTCGAAGTCCTTCTTCAGCGTGGCCGCGCGCTCGGTGGTGCCGGTGGCCTCGGCGATGAGGTCGACGCTCTTCAGCGTCTGCCCGATCGGGTCGGCGGCGTCGGCGGACTTCACCCCCAGGACCGGGGCGACCTTGCGCAACTGCTCGACGACGTCGGGCTGCAGGTCGGTGGTGGCGACGATCAGGTCCGGCTCGAGCGAGGCGATGGTGTCCATGCTGGGCTCGCCGCGGGTGCCGATGTCCTTGGGCTCGTTCCTGAGCGGGACGGCGGCGTCCCAGGTCTTGTAGCCCTTGACGTCGGCGACGCCCACCGGGTCGACACCGAGGGAGACCAGGTGCTCGACGACGTTCCACTCGGTGCCGACGACCTTCTTGGCGGGGCCGTCGAGTTCCACCTTCGCGCCGGTGGCGTCGGTGAGGGTGATGGCCTGCGCGGACTCCTTGGCGCCGGCGTCGTCGGCGGCGGGTTCGGTGGTGCCGCAGGCCGCCAGCAGGAGGGTGGCGGCGGTGGCCAGGGGAGCGGTGAGCAGGAGGCGTCTCATGAGGTGGTGCCGAGCCTTTCGCTTCGGGTGTGGTGACGGCCGATGGCGCGGGTGCGCAGCCGGCCGGTGAGGGGGTCGGTGTCGACCTCGATCCGGATGCCGTAGACCTCGGTCAGGCGCTCCGGGGTGAGGACGTCCTCGGGCGGGCCCTCCGCGACGACGCGTCCGGCCGCGAGGAGCACGATCCGGTCGGCCACGGCCGCCGCCTGGTCGAGGTCGTGCAGGACGACGCCGACGGCGATGCCGTGTTCGTCGGCCAGGTCGCGCATGAGGTCGAGGAGTTCGACCTGGTAGCGCAGGTCGAGGTAGGTGGTCGGTTCGTCGAGGAGGAGGACACCGGTCTCCTGGGCGAGGCAGCCGGCCAGCCACACGCGCTGGAGCTGTCCTCCGGAGAGGTGTTCGGCTCCGCGGTCGGCGAGTTCGGCGACGCCGGTGAGGGCGAGGGCACGGTCCACGGCGGCGCGGCCGCCGGGGTCCGTGCCGCCCCATCGGCCGCGGTGCGGGTAGCGGCCGAACTCGACGACGTCCCGCACGCTGAGACCGCTGGGGGTGGGGCGTCCCTGGAGCAGCAGGGCGACGCGGCGGGAGAACTCCCGGGGGCCCAGGGCCAGCGCGTCGGTGCCGGCGTCGATCGTGAGCGTGGCGCTCCGCGGCCGTTGCAGCCGGGCGACGGTGCGCAGCAGGGTCGACTTGCCGCTGCCGTTCGGGCCCACCAGGGCGGTCACTTCACCGGGCCGCAGGGTCAGCGCCGCGTCGTGCACGACGTCGGTGCCGTCGTACGCCACGGTCACGTCGGTGGCCGACAGTTGATGGCCGCGCGGGCTCAGGGCCGCCTCTTCAGCAGGAATCACGAGGCAAGGTTAGCCTACCCTTAATTCCCGTTATCAGGGGGTGACCTGGGAGAAAGCCGGAACGGGTCGGTGCCGGTCCGTCAGAAGGCGTAGCGGATATCGAGCCAGGGTGTGTGCCGGGTGGCCAGTTCACGCAGGTCCGCGAGGGCGCGGCGCTTGATGTCGGCGCGGTAGCGGAGGTTGAGGGCACCGTTCTGGGAGCGCTTGGTCTCCTGCGCGGCGGGCTGCCACAGCACCTCCTCGCCGCGCGGATGCCAGCGGAGGTTGACCTCGTGCAGGTCCGCGTTGTGGGTGAGCATGATGACTTCGGCGCGGGCCTGCCGCTTCACGCGCTCGGGCAGTACGTCGTCCATGTGCCGCAGCAGCCCGGCCCAGGCGTCCTGCCAGCCGGGGCGGACGACGACGGGTGAGAGGTTGAAGTGCACCTCGTACCCGGCGTCGAGGAAGTCCGCGGCGGCGGCGATCCGCCGGTCGACCGGGCTGGTGCGCAGGTCCAGCAGGCGCGAGTCGTCGGCCGGCATCACCGAGAACCGGATACGGGTGCGGCCGCGCGGGTCGAGCTCCAGCAGGTCGGGGTTGACGAACTTGGTCGCGAAGGACGCCTTCGCGGTGGGCCAGTCGCGGAAGGCGCGCACCAGGTCGGCGGTGTTGTCGCAGACGAGGGCGTCGACGGAGCAGTCGCCGTTCTCCCCGATGTCGTACACCCATGCCTCGGGGTCGCACTGGTTGGGCTCCGGTTTGGGACCCTGGGCGGCGACGTGGCGGCCGAGGTGGGCGACGATCCGGTCGATGTTGGTGAAGAGGGTGATCGGGTTGGCGAAGCCCTTGCGGCGGGGGACGTAGCAGTACACGCAGGACAGGGCGCAGCCGTTGGACGGGCCGGGGGCTATCCAGTCGGCGGAACGGCCGTTGGGGCGGGTGGTGAGCGTCTTCTTCACGCCCAGGACGAGGGTCTCGCGCTTGATCCGCATCCAGCGGTCCGCGCTGCCCTCGTTGCCGTGCAGCTCGGGGATGCGCCAGTGGGAGTCCGTCTCGATCAGCCGGGCCCCGGGGAACCGGGCGAGGATCTGCCGCCCGCGGGGCGAGGCGGCGGCGGCCGGCTCGGCGTGGATCTCCCGGATCGCGAGCAGCCGGCGCGCCTGCGCGGAGTCCCGGAAGGCGGAAGCGGACGGCGCCGGCCCGGCCGCCGGTGCCGCCGGCAGCTCGTCGAGACCGAAGAGCGGCTCCTGGGAGCCGGGGGACGAGGACGGATGGTGGCGCATGTGCGGGCCGGCTTCCCGGGTGCGGAGACGATACGGAACGCCCGCCGGCCGGATTCCACGGAACCCGGCAGGTGAGGGCCGTCCTCCCCACTGTACGGCGACGGGGCCGGCACCCCGCCCACCGAGCAGATCGTGGGAGCGCCGACGCCCGGCCACGCCCGCCGCGAGCAGCCGTCCCGCAGGACGGCGGGAGTCCCCTCCCCCGCGCGAACGAAGCCGAGAGCGGGGGAGGGTGGGCACGGCCTGCGGCACCGGCGCGCTTTCGGAGCGGGTCGACGGGGTGTTCCCGTCGTGGCCGGGTGTCAGGCGCGGGTCGTGAAGCGTTCCCAGACCCGGTGTGAGGCAAGCAGCTCGCGGACCTGGCCGAGGACGGTGGGGCCGGAGTCGGCGACCACGATGCCGGGGGCGTCGGTGGGGACGCCGGACGCTTCGAGGGCGGCTTCGCCGCCCGCCCACGCGCCGATCGCCTTGCCGTGCCGGAACGCCTCGGTCAGCAGCAGCCCGATCCGCGGGTCGATCGCCGTCCGCTGTGCGGCGGAGGCCGCGCCCTTGCCGTCGCGCACGCCGGCCGTGTCGTCGCCCATGGCCGGCACCCCGGCCAGCAGTACGGCGTCGAACTCGACGGAACGCGCGGTGACGTAGCTGCGCTGGACCGTCAGGGCCGAGTCGTCCGAGCCGAGCGTGCCGCCGGTCGGCGCCACGACCAACGGGACCATGCCCGCCTCGAGCACCGCGTCGCGTACCGCGTGGACTCCGTCGAGGTCGCCGTCCGGGCCGGCGACGATGCCGATGACGCGTCCGTCCACGGGCCAGGTCCGCCCGATCTGCGAGAGGGCCGGGCTCGGTTCGACGTCGGCGAGCGGGACGGTGGGCTCGGGCGCGGGCAGACCGAGGCCCTCGGCGACACCGGCGCACAGCTCGGGGTCGATGTTGGCCAGGACCTGGAGGGTCCGCACCCTGATGGCCTCTTCGTAGCACTTGCCCAGCTCGAAGGTGTACGCGCCGATGATGTGCTCGCGCTCCACCGGGCTCATGCTCAGCCAGAACCGGCGGGGCTGGCTGAAGTGGTCGGCGAACGACTCCGGCGCCTCGCGCACCTTCCGCCCCTCCGGGACGGTCACCGGCGCCTCGATGAACGCGCTCGTGTCCGCGCCCGCGGTGAACGGGCAGCCGCCGTCGAGGGAGTTGGGCCGGTAGGGGGCCACGCCGCGGTGCACGGCCGTCTGGTGCATGCCGTCGCGCAGCATGTCGTTGACCGGTGCCTGCGGCCGGTTGATCGGAAGCTGCGGGAAGTTGGGGCCGCCCAGGCGCGTGATCTGGGTGTCCAGGTACGAGAACAGCCGTCCCGCGAGCAGCGGGTCGTCGGTGACGTCGATACCGGGCACGAGGTGACCGACGTGGAAGGCGACCTGCTCCGTCTCGGCGAAGAAGTTGGACGGGTTCCGGTTGAGGGTCATCAGCCCGACCGGCTGCACCGGGGCGAGCTCCTCGGGCACGATGTTCGTCGGGTCCAGCAGGTCGATGCCCTCGAAGGTCTGCTCCGGGGTGTCGGGGAAGGTCTGGATGCCCAGTTCCCACTGCGGGTAGGCACCCGCCTCGATGGCGTCGGCGAGGTCCCGCCGGTGGAAGTCCGGGTCGACGCCGTTGATCGTCTGCGCTTCGTCCCACACCAGGGAGTGCACGCCCAGCTTGGGCTTCCAGTGGAACTTCACCAGTGTCGTGGCACCCTCCGCGTTGACCAGCCGGAAGGTGTGGACGCCGAAGCCCTCCATCATCCGGAAGGAGCGCGGGATGCCGCGGTCGCCCATGAAGAAGAGGGTGTGGTGGGTCGCCTCGGTGTGCAGGGAGACGAAGTCCCAGAAGGTGTCGTGCGCGCTCTGCGCCTGCGGGATCTCCCTGTCGGGGTGCGGCTTCGCGGCGTGGACGACGTCGGGGAACTTGATGGCGTCCTGGATGAAGAAGACCGGGATGTTGTTGCCGACCAGGTCGAAGACGCCCTCGCTGGTGTAGAACTTCGTGGCGAAACCGCGGGTGTCGCGCACGGTGTCGGCGGACCCGCGTGAGCCGACCACGGTGGAGAACCGTACGAACACCGGCGTCTCGACGTCCGCGGCGAGGAACCCCGCCTTGGTCACGGAGGCCGCCGTGCCGTAGCTCTGGAAGACCCCGTGCGCGCCCGCGCCGCGGGCGTGGACCACGCGCTCCGGGATGCGCTCGTGGTCGAAGTGCATGATCTTCTCGCGCAGATGGTGGTCCTGGAGCAGCACGGGGCCGCGCGGACCCGCCTTGAGCGAGTGGTCGGTGTCGTACAGCCGGGTGCCCTGCGCGTTGGTCAGATAGCTCCCGGACTGCGCCACCCTGGCCTGGTCGGCGCCGGTGGGCTGACCGGTGGGCGACACGGTGGCCGGGCCGCTCTGGTCCGGCTTCGGCGGCAGCGGATCGCGGGGCTCGGTCGGCTCGGCCACGGAAGGCGGCTGGGAGCCCGGCCGTCCGGGAATGCCGTCGGCCGGGGCCGATCCGTCGTCCTGCAGCTTATCGGTGATCTTCTTCGCTGCCCGCTTGACGGGGTTGGCCTCGCTCATGGGGTGACACTCCTCCGCTTCAGACCGGCCACGGACAGGGTGGCCGTGCGTTCAGTTGCCGACTGCGGGCGACCCGAGGGGGCAAAGCGCTCGAAAAGGGCATCGGGTGCCGCCAACGTCTCACGGCGGGCACGCCCTCGCAGCGGGCACCCGCCGTTGGGGTGAAATCCCCGCCCCGGAGCACCGTGCCCCGCGCCTCGGCACACCCGCACTTCCCCCTCCGCTCTCCCCCACCGGATCCGACCGCCCCGCCCGCGTACCCCCGGCCCGACGGTCAAGGCATACGGATTCGGTCCGGCGTGCCACCCCGCCGACGGGCACCCGCTCACCGATTCATGTCCGAAATCAACGGCGACATCACCGTGGACGCCGGCTGGTTCAACGGCAACGCCACGCAGAACTTCTGGCGTTCGGCGGAGAACCTCGCCATCAACCCCGTCAACGGCACCGACCGTTGGGCGGTCGCCCAGGCGGCCCCGTTCCGCCGGATCCACGTCAGGGGCGGCCTCAACCTCGCCCCGGACGGCTACGGCTGGGCCTCCGGCGGCTACATCGCCGACTCGAAGATCGACGGCACCGTCGGCCCGTACTCCCAGCAGCAGTGGTACACACGGGACAGCTCCGTCGGCGGCTGGACCAACGGGGTGTGGAACATGACGTTCACCGGCGTCCAGGGCGCTCCGGCGAGCAACTTCGAGACCGGCCCGTACACCACGTTCGACACCACGCCGATCTCGCGCGAGAAGCCGTTCCTCCACCTGGACGGCAACGAGTACAAGGTGTTCGTGCCCGCCAAGCGCACCGACGCGCGCGGTGTCTCCTGGCCGGCCAACGCCGGCGGCACGTCCCTCCCGCTCGACCGGTTCTACGTGGTCAAGCCCGGTGCCACGGCCGCGACCATCGACGCCGCGCTCGACCAGGGGCTCAACCTGCTGTTCACGCCCGGTGTCCACCACATCGACCGGACGATCGAGGTCGACCGCGCCGACACGGTCGTGCTCGGTCTCGGTCTCGGTCTCGGTCTCGGTCTCGGTCTCGGTCTCGGTCTCGGTCTCGGTCTCGGTCTCGGTCTCGGTCTCGGTCTCGGTCTCGGTCTCGGG
>NZ_JBHWHX010000024.1:0-26975 GCF_042732315.1 Streptomyces sp. NPDC059787 | reverse complement strand
GTCTCGCGACGATCATCCCGGACAACGGGGTCGACGCCATGCACATGGCGGACGTCGACGGCGTCCGGCTGGCCGGCTTCCTGATCGACGCGGGCCCGGTCAACTCCGACACGCTGCTGCGGATCGGCCAGGAGGGCTCCTCCGCGGACCATTCCGCCAACCCGACCACCATGCAGGACGTGTTCATCCGCATCGGCGGCGCGGGTCCGGGGCGGGCCACCGACTCCGTCGTGGTCGACAGCGACGACGTGATCGTCGACCACACCTGGATCTGGCGCGCCGACCACGGCGAGGGCGTCGGCCGGGAGACCGACCGCGCCGACTACGGACTGCGCGTCAACGGCGACGACGTCCTCACCACGGGCCTGTTCGTCGAGCACTTCAACAAGTACGACGTGGTCTGGAGCGGCGAACGCGGCCGCACGGTCTTCTTCCGGAACGAGAAGGCGTACGACGCCCCCAGCGAGGCCGCCGTCACCCATGACGGCATCGTCGGATACGCGGCCTACAAGGTCGCCGACTCGGTGAACGAGCACGAGGCCTGGGCGCTCGGCAGCTACTGCAACTACACGTCCGACGACACCATCGTGCGGCACCACGGATTCCAGGTGCCGGTGAAGCCCGGCATCAGGATGCGGCACCTCCAGGTGATCTCGCTCGGCGGCAAGGGGCAGTACCGCCACGTCATCAACGACACGGGCGCGCCCACCTCGGGAACCGACACCGTCCCCTCCAAGGTCACGCGGTTCCCCTGAGCGTGACAGTGCCCCGCGCCGGATTCAGAACAGCCGCCCCTGCCCGTCGGGGGCGGTCCGACGCGGGGTACGGCGCGGGCCGGGGCCCCGCACCGGGGACCCCTCCCCGAACAGCGGCGCCGTGCCGTACTCGTCCGGCTCGGCCGGCACCACGACGGGGCCGGTTCCCACGTTGAGGCACAGCGGAGCGTCGAGGTCGAAGTCCCCGGGCGTCATGTCCGTCCAGTCGCGTTCCCGACGCTCACTCACCGACGCTCCGCTCCCCGTCCATCCGGCCAGGTTATCGGTCGTCCGGCACCCCGGGAACGGCGCGCTGCCCGGTGTCACCCGACGGTGAGACGCAGGTCACACTCCCGTTCCGGTCACACAAGGCGGAGCCCGTCCGTCAGTGCCGTGTCACCACGAGAAACGACCGGGGAGATCATCATGGAAGCGCGTCTCGACTTATTCGCCAGCCCTCTCGCGGCCAGGGTGCTGAAGCACATCGGCTCGGCGGGCAGGGCGGTGGCGGACTCCGGGCTGCCGGGCACCACCCAGGAGCTGGTGAAGATCCGCGCCAGCCAGATCAACGGCTGCGGCTTCTGCACCGACATGCACACCAAGGACGCCGCCGCGGCCGGGGAGACCCCGGTCCGCCTCAACCTGGTCGCCGCCTGGCGGGAGGCCACGGTCTTCACCGAGGCGGAGCGCGCCGCGCTGGAACTGACGGAGCAGGGCACCCGGCTCGCCGACGCGGCCGGCGGCGTCGGCGACGAGGCCTGGGCGAACGCCGCCGAGCACTACGACGAGGACCAGCTCGTCGCCCTGATCTCGCTGATCGCCGTCATCAACGCCTACAACCGCGTCAACGTCATCAACCGGCAGCCCGCCGGCGACTACCGGCCCGGCCAGTTCGGCTGACCCGACCGCGTCCGCCCCGGCCCTCGACGGGCCGGGGCGGGCGTCCGGTCAGGCCTCCGCGCGCTTCGGCAGCCGCCAGCCGGGCCGCGGGAAGTGGCAGGTGTAGCCGTCCGGGTAGCGCTGGAGGTAGTCCTGGTGCTCCGGCTCGGCCTCCCAGAAGGGGCCGGCCGGCACGACCTCGGTCACCACGGCGCCCGGCCACAGCCCCGAGGCGTTCACATCGGCGATCGTCTCCTCGGCGACGCGCTTCTGCTCGTCGTCGACGTAGAAGATGGCGGAGCGGTAGCTCGTCCCGATGTCGTTGCCCTGCCGGTTCTTCGTGCTCGGGTCGTGGATCTGGAAGAAGTACTCCAGGATCGTGCGGTAGTCGGTGACGGCGGGGTCGTAGGTGATCTCGATCGACTCGGCGTGGGTGCCGTGGTCGCGGTACGTCGCGTTCGGCACGTCACCGCCGCTGTAGCCCACCCGAGTGGTCAGCACACCCGGGAAGGTGCGGATCAGCTCCTGCATGCCCCAGAAGCAGCCGCCCGCGAGCAGCGCCCTCTCCTCGTTCGTCGTCATCTTCGTCTCGCCCTTCTCCCACGTGTCCTGCGGCGTTCATCAGTGAGAACCGCACCGGCGACCCCATTGTTCCGGCCGTGCCGGCACCGCCGGACAGCGGGCCGGACGGCGGCGGACCGACGGGTTCGCGCCCGACCGCGCGACGGTGCCGGAAAAGGGACACGGCCGGTTTCCCGGTCCGTCTCCGCCCGGTGGTGACCGCGCGTCCCGTCGCCCACCAGGTGTTCGCCCTGCAAGTGGTGATCGCGCTCGTCCTCGCCGCGGCGGCGGCCCTGGTGCTCCAGGCGCGTGCCGACACCGGGCGGGAGGCCCGCAACAGGGCTCTCGCCGTGGCGCGGGCCTTCGCCCGGGCGCCGGGCGACCACCACGGACGAGGGCGGACGCGGGCTGTTCCTCGTCGCCGGGTTCGCCGAACGCCGGGGCACGCGGTACACGGCGAGGTCATCCGGACGGAACAGCCGCTGCCGGCCGGGGAAGGCGGATGAGCCCTCGCGGGGTGCCCGGCGGTTCAGGCGAGGAGCGAGATGCGGGCCGTGATGCTCTTGCCGGCCGGCTCCTGCCGTACGTCCAGGGCCTGGGCGACGGCCATCACGATCTCCAGTCCGTGCTGGCCCACTCGGCCGGGGTCCGCGTCCCGGGCCACCGGTGGCGCGGGGTTGCCGTCCCGGACGATCACCTCGACGGCGTCGCCGGCGACCCGCAGGTCGAGGCCGACGGGGCCCGGAGCGTACTTGCGGGCGTTGGTGACCAGCTCGCTGACCACGAGCTGGGTGACCTCCACCGCGCGGGTCGACACCGGGAGACCGTCCTCCACCCGCGCCCGGGTCAGGAACGCGGCGGCGAGATGGCGTGCCTGGGCTATCCAGGCACCGTCGTCGTCCAGGTCGTACGAAGCCCGCAGCCGCGGTGCGCCCGGCACCGTGTCCCCCTCGTCGACTGGAACTGGTTCCATCCGGTCCGCCTTCACTCACTGATCACACCGCGCGACTACCCGCATCGCTCCCCCGCACGCCACTGAAGTGTGACAGGTGCCTCCGACATCGGGTCGCCGTGGTCGGCGGGAAGCCCTCCTTACGGCGGTGACCTGCGGGTTCTGCCCGGTCAGCGCGGTGGGCGGGTCGGCGGCAAGGCGACGGGCACCCCCGGACGGGGTGCCCGTCGCCCCCGTGTCAGCGCGCCGCCGGCTCCCGCGCGGGGCGGGAGACGCCCACGGCGGCCAGTGCCGCGCCCGCCAGGCGCAGCAGACCGGTGACGACGACGGCCGTGTGGACACCGTTGAGGAAGGCCTGGCCGCTGCCCTGCGCGACGGCCGCCCGCAGGCCGGCCGGCATGTCGGCGGAGACGGGGGCGACGCCCATGGCGACCGCGTCCTCGGCCTCGTGCAGCCGCTGCGCCAGGGCCGAGGGCACGCCCGCCGCGGTCAGTTCCCCGGTGAGGGTCGAACCGACCCCGCCGCTGATCAGGGAAACCAGGACGGACGTACCGAGCGCGCCGCCGATCTGCAGGGTGGTGGCCTGCAGCCCGCCGGCCACGCCGCCGTCGCCGACCGGGGCGCTGCCGACGATGGCCTCGGAGGACGCGGCCATCACCATGCCGACGCCGAGGCCGAGCGCGACGAACGGCGGCCACATCGTGGCGTACGACGAGTCGGTCTGCCAGGTCAGCATGCCGAAGCAGGCGGCGGCCTGGAGCAGCATGCCGAGCGGCATGGTGAACCGGGCGCCGAAACGCTGGGTCAGGGCCGCGCCGAGCGGGGAGGCGACCAGGGAGGCCAGGCTGAGCGGCAGGGTGTGGACGCCGGCCTCGACGGGGGTGAGGCCGCGTACGTTCTGCAGGTACAGCATCACGAAGAAGATCACGCCGAGCATGACGAAGAAGTTGAGCGCGGTGACGACCGCGCCCACCGTCAGCGTCCGGCTGCGGAACAGGCGCATCGGCAGCAGCGGGTGCTCGACGCGGGTCTCGTACCGGCCGAAGACGGCCAGGAGCAGCACACCGGCGGCGACGGCGCCCAGGGCGCCCGCGGAGGTCCAGCCCCACGTCTCGCCCTTGACCACGCCGAAGACCACGCACAGCAGTCCCAGGGCGAGCAGTACGACACCGGGGATGTCGAAGCGGTGGCGGCCGGTGCTGTTGCGGCTCCGCGGGAGCACGCAGGCGCCGAAGAGCAGCGCGACGACGCCGATGGGCGCGTTGATGCAGAACACGGACTCCCAGCTGACGTGTTCGACGAGCAGGCCGCCGACGATGGGGCCGAGGGCCGTCGACACCGCCGAGACCATGGCCCAGATGCCCACCGCCATGCCGAACCTGCGCGGCGGGAACACCGCCCGCAGCAGACCGAGGGTGTCGGGCATGAGGAGACCGCCGAAGACGCCCTGGAGCGCGCGGAAGACGACGACGCCCTCGATGGATCCGGACAGGCCGATGGCGATCGAGGCGAGGGTGAATCCGACGACGCCGACGAGGCAGTACGTGCGCCGTCCGAAGCGGTCGCCGAGCTTGCCGCCGAGGATGAGGGTGGCCGCGAGGGCGAGCAGGCAGGCGTTGGTCACCCATTGCAACTGGGCGGTGGTCGCGTGGAGTTCGCTGCCGATGACCGGGTTGGCGATGGCGACGACGGATGCGTCGAGCTGCACCATGAACAGGCCGAACGCGACGGCGCACAGGGTGAGCCAGGGGTTGGACCGCAGCCGGCCGGCCGACGCGGGTGCCGGGGCGGTCGCGGGCAGGGGCGAATGATCCACGGATGTGGACGAGGGCATGGGTGAGCCTTCTCTTGACGAGGGTGGAACGGAGGGACGGCGGGCGGCGCCGGGAGCGCGGCTCGTCAGCGGGCGGCGGGGTGCAGCCGGCTCGTCAGGGCGGTGAGCGCCCCGACGGCGGAACCGAGGGCGCCGAGTTCGCCGTCGGTGAGGGACATCAGGGCCTGCCTGATGTGGGCGGTCTCCAGTTCGCGCACCTCGGCCAGCCGCCGGCGGGCGGTGTCGGTCGGGTACAGATGGGCGCCCCGCTTGTCGGCGCTGTCCTGCCGGCGCTCCAGCAGTCCCGCCTCGGTCATCCGGGAGACCAGGGTGCTGACGTTGTTGGGCTTCATCAGCAGCGCCTGCGCGGCCTCGCGCACGGTGGCGCCCTCGTTCCGTGCGACGAACCGCAGCAGTGCGAGCTGCCCCTCGGGGGGCTTGGGGTGCGGGTAGGAGGCCGCGATGTGCCGGTCCAGGGCCCGGTGCAGCGCGGGCAGACACGCCGCGAGGCCGGAGGCCGTGCGGTCGATGTCCCGGCTGGGGACGCTGGAGGAGTCGGTCACCCGACGAGGATGGATATGGGCCTATAGGTATGCCAAAAGAGGTAACTCAGCCGGCCGGGGTGCCGTCGGTCCTGGACTCCAGTGCGCGCAGGACGGCCACCATGTCCTCGCCGCCGTGGCCGCCGGCCACGATCTCGTCGAAGAGGGCGTGGCAGACGTCGAGGAGCGGGGAGGCCAGGCCGGCCTTGCGGGCGGCCCGGGCGATCAGGCGGTTGTTCTTCAGTACGTCCGTGGCGGCGGCCTGGACCGCGAAGTCACGGGCCAGCAGCTTGGGCGCCTTCATCCGGGAGACGGCGCTGGCCATCGGGCCGGCGTCCAGGACGTCGAGGAAGCGGCGGCGGTCGAGCCCGTGCCGGTCGGCGAAGTGGAACGCCTCGGTCAGTCCGGTGACCTGGGTGATCAGGAAGAGATTCACCGAGAGCTTCATCAGCAGCGCGCCCGGCACCGCGCCGCAGTCGAACGTCTCGCGGCACATCGGGGCGAGCAGGGGCCGTACGGCCGCCACGGCGGAGGGGTCGCCCGCCAGCATCGCGACCAGTCGCCCCTGTTCCGCCGGGGCCCGGGAGCCGGAGACCGGGGCCTCGGCGTAGGCGCCGCCCGCCTCGCGGACGGCGTCCTCCAGGGCTGCCGAGTGCTCCGGCGAGGTCGTGCCCATGTGAACGACGGTGCGTCCGGCGACACGGGCGGCGAAGTCCGGGGTGCCGCGCCCCAGCACCGTGTCGACGGCCGTCTCGTCGGCCAGCATGAGGAGCACGGTGCCGGCCCGCTCGAACACCTCGCCGGCGCTCCCGGCGACCTCGGCCCCGGCCTCGCGCAGAGGGGCGCACCGGGCGGGGGTGCGGTTCCAGACGACGAGGGGCGTTCCGGCGCGGGCGAGGTTGAGTGCCATGGGCCGGCCCATGACTCCGAGTCCGATGAAACCCACGCGCACGACGCACCGCCGTTTCCGGGCCGCGCTCACGCGGCACCTCCTCCATGACCGCTGTCATAGTAGCCGCCGCCATGACAGCCGTCATAGGGTGAGGGAAGGGAAGTCGCGGGAGGTCGGGGATGGCGGTGTCCGAACGGGGACCACGGGAGCGGATGGTCTTCAGCGCGGCCCAGCTCATCCGGCGCGACGGGGTCGCCTCGACGGGGATGCGCGAGGTGGCCGCGCACGCGGAGGCGCCGCGCGGATCGCTCCAGCACTACTTCCCGGGCGGCAAGGAGCAGCTCGTCAACGAGGCGGTGGGGTGGGCGGGCCGGTACGCGGCCGGGCGTGTCGCCCGGTTCCTCGCCGCGCTGCCCGAGCCGACGCCCGGTGGACTGTTCACGCAGATGGTCCGGCAGTGGACCGACGAGTACGAGAGCAAGGGCTTCGGCGGCGGCTGTCCGGTCGCCGCCGCCACGGTGGACCGCGCCGAGTCCACCACGTCGACCCGTGAGGCCGTGTCGGCCGCCTTCGCCGAGTGGACCGGTGCGGTGGCCCTGGCCCTGTCGGACATGGGCGTCCCCGCCGAACGCGCCCGGCCCCTCGCCACCCTGATGATCAGCTCCCTGGAGGGGGCGATCCTCATGGCCCGCGCGGAGCGGGACGTCCGCCCCCTGACGACGGTGTCCCGCGAACTCGGCCCCCTCCTGGACTCGGCGGCGAACACACCCGGCTGACCCCGCCTCCCCCGTGATCGCGTGCGCCCACGGGGCGGTGAGCCGACGTGCTCCCCGACCTGAAGTCCGGAGCCGCCCGCCCCTTCCGCCGGCAGGGGCTCGAGGCCGGACACCGCCCGGTCGTCCCGAACGATCCGCGTGGATGCCTTGTGGTACCGGTCCCTGCGCCGGTCGGCCGCCTCGACGCACCGGCGCGCGGCCCTGCTACGGGCCTCGGCCCGGCTCTCCGGTCCCCCTCCCGAACTCCCTATCCTTCCCGGCCGTGTCGGCGGAGGACTGCGGACCGGACGGGAGCGCCCTGTGACGTACCCCGGATCAGAGGCACACCGGTCCGGGCAGCCGCGCGGGACGACTCCCGCCGGGGCCACGACGGAAGGCCGGGGACCGGCCGGGGCGCACCCTGTGACGTGCCCGGGATCAGAGACGCGCCGGTTCGGCCGGGCTCGGCCTCCGGGCGGCCTCGCGGAGGCGTCGGCCGCGGCGGGTCGGTCCCCATGGCTTGAGGACCGAGATCGCCGTCATGAAGACGTAGGCGGTCAGGGAGACGACCGGCCCCATCAGGACGTCGCCCCCGTCGGGCAGGGGATGCCCGGCGGACACGGCCGCCGCGGCGGCGTTCACGCCCGGCCGCAGCGCGAAGGCCGTGGCGGTGGTCGTGGCCAGGGTCAGCCAGAACTTCGTCCACACCCAGCGGTGCCTCGCCAGTCCCCAAGGCGTGCCCAGGGACAGGACGAGGCCGCTGAGGAGCGTCAGGAGGGCGACCGGCAGCATGAGCCGGTCCGCGAAGAGCTTCATGGCCCGGACGGACGCCTCCACCACGGCCGCGGACCCGGTGGTGTTCGCGGTGACACCGAGCGCGAGCAGCCCGACGGTGAGTCCGAGCCAGCCGGCGGAGGCGAGGACATGGACGACGAGGTGGGCCCGGCGTGCGGGGCGGCTGAGTTTCACCCGGCCCACGGTGCCGGGCCCGGGCGGCGCGGACATCCGACGGCGGGAGTAACCCCGCGTACTGACGTCGGCGTACGCCGGACGCGGTCAGCGTGCGCGCAGCCGGCCCACCTCCGTCAGGGTGCGCCGGGCCGCGTCGGCCAGCCGGGGGTGGCCGCGCACGAAGCGGCGGGCGGCCCGCGCCGGCTCCCGGCCCAGCCGGTACGCGGCCCCGCCCGGTCCCGGACGCACCACGGCACCTTCGTAGACCGGGAGTTCGCGGGTCTTGAGGGAGTCCTTGTAGCGGGCGGGGCCGCTGCCCAGGTCGACCGTGCGGATGCCGTCGGCGGCAGCAGCCTGGAGCATCCGCAGGTGCAGCACCAGTCCGGGCGAGTACCGGCCGTGGTCACGGTCGTACGCGGGGAACCACCAGGACAGCACGGTGGCCGAGCGCAGGCCGAAGTGGGCGGCCACGGGGCGGCCGTCGGCGTACAGCACGGAGAGCAGCCCGCGGCACTCGGGATCGTCGCCGTGCGCCAGCAGGTCCACCAGCCGGGTGATCCACTGCTGGGCGAACCGGTCCCGGCGGCCCGTCCGCCGGTACTGGGCGGATTTCCAGCGCATCAGCGCCCGTAACGCCTCGGGGTCCCGTGCGTCGTACACGAACCGCACCTCGCCGACCTGCCGGGCGAGCCTGCGTTCCTTGGCCAGGGTCTGCCTGAGGAAACCGGGGGAACGGGCGCGCAGCCCGTCGGTGTAGTGCTCGTATCCCCGGTCGAGGTCGACGACCGGGCTCGCGAGTTCCTCGACGGCGTGCGGTACGAAGAGGTGCTGACCGGCCTCCAGGTTGTCGAACTCCCACGAGGAGAGCGCGCAGGCCGCGAGCAGGGTGCGCGGGTCGAGCCGGAGGCCGGGGCGCAGGACGGCGCCCTGGCTGTCCGACACCCCGAGCCCGATGGCCCGGCCCTGGCCCAGCGGCCCCCTCTCGTACGGGAGGAAGCCGACGGGTGCCCCGTCGTCCTGCAGTACGGCCACCCTGGCGCCGGACCTGACCTGTCCGACGGCCGTCGTGAACACCGGGTCGAGAAACGGGTTCTCCGGTGCGCCGGACTCGGCGCGCAGGTCTCTCCACGTCTTGTACTCGCTCGGCCCGAGCTCGTCGGGCCGCACCACGAGAACGCGCTTTCCGTACATGTGTGTGCCTCCTGTGTCGTCACGGTTCCCGGGACACGAGAAGGCCTGCTCGTCACCGTGGACCGGCTCGGGGAGCACGCCGCGGGCGGCACCCGGCCGCACGGCGCAGGCCTCGGGCGGTACCGCGGTCGCTCAGCAGCGGAATGTCTGCAGGCCGGCGGCGCTGGGGGCCGGACCGGCCGGGCCCCGGTCCGGTGGCGGTCCCACCGGGTACGGCCGGGGAGCGGATCGTCGCTGCGCGCCGGCCGTCGGGTGGGCGGGGCCGGCCGCTCCGGCCGCCCCCGAGGCCCTCGGCGGGCGGGCGAGGGGCCGGTGGAGCGAGGTGCCGTCCTCGCCGGACAAGGGTTGGCCGACGGCCTCGGGCATGTCGGCGGCCCCGGGAACAGCCTCGGCCGGACCGTGCTGCTGTACGGCGGGGTGCGCCGGGGCGGGCCGGTCCGTCGCCGGTGCCGGGGAGCACAGCGTCCAGAGCAGCATCGAGGCCAGCAGTACGACTGCTGCCGCCGCCCGTCGAGACCGCACCGGTCACCCCTTCGGCATGCGTCCGGCGGGGGTGGGTACACCGGGTCGGCGCCGGGCGGGCCCCCCACGCATGTGCGCCCGGCACGTCTTCCAGTAGCGCCGAGCGCGTCCCGCTCCGTCAAGTCCCCCGCGTCGCGAGGCGGCGCACTCGGTGCGCACCGGCCGCGGTGCCTCCCGCGGGCCCCGCCCTTCACTCCGGGGTGCGCGTCCCGGCGGGCGGCGAGGGCCGCAGCCGTCCGTCCATCCGTCCGCCCGTCCGCCCGTCCGTTCGGGCGGGCCCCCGCCGCCGGGATGATGTTTCGGCCGAAACCGCGGCGTGCCCCCGGCCCGCTCCGGGCACCTGTGATCGGTGACTTCCCCTGACTACCTCTTCACCCTGCTCGGGGCCGGTGCCCTCGGCGCGGCCGTGCTGCCCCGGCTGGTGGCCCGCAGACCGCTGTCGCTCCCGCTGGTGTTCCTCGTCTGCGGAGTCGTCCTCCAGTCGCTGTCCCTGCCCATGCCCGAGATCGACCCGGTGGCGGACCGGACGTGGGTGGAGCACGTCACCGAGATCTGTGTGATCGTCTCCCTCATGGGCGCCGGTCTCGCCCTGAACCGGCCGTTCGGCCGCCGGCGCTGGCAGGGCACCTGGCGGCAGCTGGGCGTCACCATGCCGTTGACCATCGTGGCCGTGGGCCTCCTGGCCTGGGGCCTGCTCGACTGGCCGCCGGTCGCCGCGCTGCTGCTGGCGGCCGTGCTGGCGCCGACCGATCCGGTACTCGCCTCGGAGGTGCGGGTGGGCGCGCCCACCGACTCCGAGCACGACGAGGACGAGGTGCGCTTCACGCTGACCAGCGAGGCCGGGCTGAACGACGGTCTCGCCTTCCCCTTCGTCATGGCGGCCGTCGCCCTCGCCGCCGCGGGCGGACGTCCCACCGGTGAGGGGATCGCCCACTGGGCGCTGGTCGAGGTGCTGTACAAGTGCGTGGTGGGCGTGTCGGCGGGGCTCGCCGTCGGCACGCTGCTCGGGTGGCTGTTCTTCCGGGCGGGCCGGCGGGCGATGCGGCTGTCCGAGCACCGGGAGGGGTTCGTCGCCATCGGCGCCACGTTCCTCGCCTACGGGGTGACGGAACTGCTGCACGGCTACGGCTTCGTGGCCGTGTTCGTCACCGCCTGCCGGATCCGCAGGGCGGAGCGCGCCCACGGCTACCACGTGGTGCTGCACGATTTCGTGGAGCAGGTGGAGCGGCTGCTGACCGCCGTACTGCTGTTCCTGCTCGGCGTGTTCGTCGCGCAGGGCGGTCTGGCGTCGCTGACCTGGCAGGGGGCGGCCGTGGGTCTGCTGCTGCTGTCGGCGGTCCGGCCGCTGACGGCGTGGGCCGCCCAGTTCGGTACGTCCGCCGGACCGCGGGAGCGGGTGGTGATCGCCTTCTTCGGGATCCGCGGCATCGGCTCGCTGTTCTACCTGGCCCACGCGCTCGGCACCCCCGGTTTCGGCGTCCCGGCCGAGCAGTTGTGGGCGGTGGTGACCTTCACGGTGCTGGCGTCCGTCGTACTGCACGGGGTGAGTGCCACCCCCGTCATCTCACGCCTCGACCGGCTGCGGGCCCACCGGGCCCGGGCGGGCGGTACGAAACCGGAGCCGGACGAGGACGAGGTGGCGGGCGAACGCCTCTGACCGCTCCTCTTCCCTGAGGGAGGGGGACTCCCTTCGAGGGCACGGGAATTGGGCCGCGCATTGGCATAGACCTGACACCACTCGGCTGGTTAAGCTCTGCTCAACTCAGGCTGAGAGCGCTCTCACACTGCGGTTGTTCCACCCCCACCTTGCTGGAACGACGAAGGGCACCTTCCATGAGACGCACCCGACTCACATATGCCGGCGTGGCCGCTCTGCTCATGATCGGCAGCTGGACCGCGGCCGGCACCCTGCCGGCCTCGGCGCAGGACGCCCCCGACTCCCCCACCGCCCGCGCCGCCGACTCCGCGCCCGCCTCCGACGGCCTGCTCCAGGCGATGCAGCGGGACTTCGGGCTGACCCGCGCCGAGGCGGAGGACCGGCTGGCCGCCGAACGCGAGGCCACCGCGCTCGCGCCCGAGGCCCGTAAGACCGCCGGACCGGCGTACGGCGGCGCCTGGTTCGACGCGAGGAGCGAGAAACTGACCGTGGCCGTCACCCCGGACGCCGACGCCTCGACGGTACGGTCCCTGCGCGCGTCCGGCGCGGCCGTCCGCACCGTCGAGCACAGCGCCCGGCAGCTCGACGCGGCCAAGTCCCGTATCGACCGCCTCGACGCGCCCTCGGGCGTCAGCAGCTGGGCCGTCGACCCGGCCGCCAACACGGTCGTCGTGAACGTCGTCGCCGACAAGCGCGCTGACAACGATGTCCGCTCCTTCGTGGACGAGGCCCGCGAGGCCGGCCCGGTCACCGTGCGGACCGTGGAGGCCGCGGCGGAGACCTTCGCCGCCGGGACGGTGGGCGGCGACCCGTACTACACCGGCAACGTCCGCTGCTCCATAGGCTTCTCGGTGCACGGCGGCTTCGTCACCGCCGGGCACTGCGGCGGCGTCGGCGGCCAGGTCAGGGGCTGGGACGGCTCGTACATCGGCAACTTCCAGGGCTCCTCGTTCCCGGGCAACGACTACGCCTGGGTGAACGTGGGCAGCGGCTGGTGGACGGTGCCGGTGGTGCTCGGCTGGGGCACGGTGTCGGACCAGCTGGTGCGCGGCTCGGCGGAGGCACCGGTCGGCGCCTCGATCTGCCGCTCCGGCTCCACGACCCACTGGCACTGCGGCAACGTGCTGGCCAAGAACGAGACGGTCAACTACAGCCAGGGCGCGGTCCATCAGATGACGAAGACCAGCGTCTGCGCCGAACCGGGCGACTCGGGCGGCTCGTTCATCAGCGGCGACCAGGCACAGGGCGTCACCTCCGGCGGCTGGGGCAACTGCTCCGGCGGGGGCGAGACCTGGTTCCAGCCGGTCAACGAGATCCTCAACCGCTACGGGCTGACCCTGCACACGGCCTGACCGATCACGACCGGGAGCGGGCCCCGCCGGGCGACCGGCGGGGCCCGTTCCCGCGCGCGCCCGGCACTTCCCGCAAAAGTTACCGTGCCGTAACTTACTCACGGGTTACCGGCGGTAAGTGAGCGCTGCTAGTTTCCGGTTCACCTTCCTGGAGCAGAGCGAGGAGTGAGCCGTGAGCCGTATCAGCAGCGTGCTGACCACCGTGGTCGCCACGACCGCCTGTGTCTGCGTGTCCGCGCCGCCCGCCGCCGCGAGCGACCCCGTGGTGTCGCGGGGCGTCACCGTCCCCGCCTTCTACACCCCGCCCGCCGAACTGCCCGCGGGCGACGGCGTACTGGTCCGCCACGAGCCACTGCGTCTCGGACTGAGCCTGCCCGGCCTGGACGGCCGCACCCTGCCCGGCACCGCGACCCGCCTGATGTACACCTCCACCGACTCCAACGGGCAGCCGGTGGCCGTCACCGGGGCCTACATCGAGCCGTCCGCCGGCTGGAAGGGCGACGGCCCGCGTCCCCTGGTGGTCGTCGGCTCCGGAACCATGGGCCAGGGCGACCAGTGCGCGCCCTCGCTGGCCCTGCAGAACCCGCTGACCCTGACCGGGGAGACGCTGTCCGTCGGATACGACAACCTGGCCGTCTACCGGCTCCTGGCCACCGGCGCCGCCGTCGTGGTGACCGACTACGTCGGGCTCGGGGCGACCGACCGGCTGCACACCTACGTCAACCGGCTCGACCAGGGGCACGCCATGCTGGACGCGGCCCGCGCGGCCCGCTCCGTGCCGGGCGCGTCGGTCACCGCCGACTCGCGCGTGGGTCTGTACGGCTACAGCCAGGGCGGCGGGGCCAGCGCGTCCGCCGCCGAATTGCACTCCGTCTACGCACCCGAGGTGAACCTCGTCGGCACCTACGCCGGCGCGCCGCCCGCCGACCTGACGGCGGTCATGAAGGGCATCGACGGCAGCGCCCTGGCGGCCGCGCTGGGCTGGTCGATCAACGGTTTCGCCCAGGCGGAGCCCGCGTTGAAGGAGGTCGTCGACCAGCACATCAACGCCACCGGCCGAAGCGCCCTCGACGACATCGGCACCAGCTGCGTCGGGGACGCGATCCTCAGCCACGGCTTCACCAGGAGCACCAAGTGGACGAAGGACGGCAGCTCGCTCGCCGACATCATCGCCGACGAGCCGGACGCCCGGGCCGTCCTCGACGAGCAGCGCGTCGGCAGGCTCGAGCCCACCGGCCCGGTCCGCCTGGTCACCGGCGTCCAGGACGACATCGTGCCGCACGCACAGGCCCGTCGACTGGCCCTGGACTGGTGCCGCAAGGGCGCCGACGTCACCTACAAGGCCGTCGTGCTGCCCGACCTCGGCGACAAGCTCCTCACCAACCACCTCGTGCCGCTGCTCACCGACCAGGGTGACGCGGTGGAGTGGCTGACCGACCGGCTCGAGGGCGAGCCGGCGCGCTCCAACTGCTGGACCATGCCGGTCCAGCCCTGAACCGCCGGCAACGTGGCGAGCCCCGTCCCGAAGTTCCGGGACGGGGCTCGAACGGAGCGCCGGGCAGGCCTTGCACCTGCATCTCCCCGCAGGAAGCGGGGCGTCTTTCCTTGGACCACCAACGCACGGTCGGGCTTTGGGTATTTCCGCCGCCGTGACCTGGGACAACCATAGCGCTGATCGCCTCAGTAGTCACATCGGTTCACATCCGTCCCAGGAGTGCCCCGGTGGGGGCTCCCTCGAAGTTCCGCTCGACCTGCGCCTTCTCCGCCGCGCTCGGGTAGGGGTTGGTGCACGAGGTTCCGGCGCTGGCGCCCGACATCAGGCTGGAGCAGGGGCCGGGCTTGCGGTCCGGCAGGCCCAGCATGTGGCCGAGTTCGTGGGCCGCGATACGGATCGTGGAGTAGCCCTGGTCCACGGCCTGGCGCCCGATGTGGACGGTGCCGTTGCCCATCGAGGTGGGGACGGAGCGGGGCCAGCCGTCGTCCGCCACGATCCGCACGTCGGCGCGCTGCCCGGACGCGGCCGGACGCAGCTCGACGGTCTCGACGCTCTCGTTCCAGATCGCCGCTCCCCTCTCGACCGCGGCCTTGAACTCCGCGGCGCCGCTCGCGTCGTAGGTGACCACGTCGTCGGCCACCTGGCGCTGGGCCGTTCCGACGGACGCGACGGGCGCGACGGCCACGGCCGGGCCGTTCAGCAGCGGGCCGGACAACACGAGTACCGCGGCCAGGCCGCCGGTCAGCGTGCGGACTCTCATGGTCGACCTCCTTGTGGGGGGGGCGGGCGGTCGTGCTCATGCCGCTTCCGCTTCCGCCTGCCCGCCGGCACGGACTCCAATCCGTCGTCGCGGCCACCCGCCGATCCAGAAGCCGCGCTGCTGAATTCCATGGAAGGGATCGGTTGGACTTCCCGATCGGGCGGGGGCACTGTGGCAAGGGTCAACACCATCCCACGGGACACCCCCACTCGCATCACCGGAGAACCGCCGATGAACCACATCGCCCGCCCCGAGCGTTACGACGGCACCATGCGCTACCGGCGCACCGGCCGCTCGGGGCTCGACCTCCCCCTGCTGTCCCTGGGCTACTGGCACAACTTCGGCGACGACAAGCCGTTCGAGACGCAGCGCGAGATCGCCCTGCGCGCCTTCGACCTGGGCATCACCCACCACGACCTGGCGAACAACTACGGCCCGCCCTACGGCTCCGCCGAGATCAACTTCGGCCGGCTGATGAAGCGGGACCTCGCGCCGTACCGGGACGAGCTGGTGGTCTCCACCAAGGCCGGCTGGGACATGTGGCCCGGCCCGTACGGCCAGGGCGGCGGCTCCCGCAAGTACCTGCTGGCCTCGCTGGACCAGTCACTGAAGCGCATGGGCCTGGAGTACGTGGACATCTTCTACTCGCACCGGCTGGACACCACCACTCCGCTCGAGGAGACGATGGGCGCCCTCGACACGGCGGTCCGCCAGGGCAAGGCGCTGTACGTCGGCATCTCCTCGTACGACGCCGAGCGCACCCGCGAGGCCGTGGCGATCCTCCGGGACCTCGGGACCCCGCTGCTGATCCACCAGCCGTCGTACAACATGCTGAACCGCTGGATCGAGACGGACGGCCTGCTGGACGTGGCCCAGGAGGAGGGCTTCGGGGTCATCGGCTTCACGGCGCTCGCGCAGGGGATGCTGACCGGGCGCTATCTGGACGGCGTCCCGCGGGACTCGCGGGCGGCGGCCGGCAAGTCGTTCGACACCGAGTGGCTGACCGACGACATGCTGCACCGGCTGCGCGCCCTGAACGACATCGCGGCCCGGCGCGGGCAGACCCTCGCGCAGATGGCGCTGGCCTGGGCGCTGCGGGACCCGCGGGTCACCTCGCTGGTCATCGGCGCGTCCCGCACCGAGCAGCTGGAGCAGAACGTCGCCGCGCTGGAGAACCTCGACTTCGGCGCCGAGGAGCTGGCCGAGATCGACAAGTACGCCACCGAGGGCGGCGTCGACCTGTGGCGCGAGGCCCGGCTGGGCACGCTGGGCTGAGTCCGGGGGCGGCGCCGTGAGGTGTGCGCCGCCGTGAAAGGGGAACTGCGGTGCGGTGAGCCGCTTGGCCCCCTCACCGTTCGGAGGGCCGTATGCAGACCTTCCTGCCGTACCCCGACTTCTGTGAGTCGGCGCTGGTGCTCGACCGGCGCCGGCTGGGCAAACAGCGGGTGGAGGCGATCCAGGTGCTGCGCGGTCTGATCGTGCCCGGCTACGGGTGGCGCCGCCATCCCGCGGTCCGCATGTGGACCGGCTACGAGGAGGCGCTGGTGCGGTACGGCCTGGAGATCTGCCGGGTCTGGCGCGACCGGGGCCATCAGGACAGCTGCGCCGCCACCCTCGTCGCCGACCTCGCCGGGGTGCGGCCCGGAGCGCCGGTACGCGGTCAGCGGGAGCTGGCCGGGGCCGGTGAGCTGCCGCCCTGGCTGGGGGACGACGCCGTGCACCGCAGCCACCGCTCGGCGCTGGTCCGCAAGGACCCGGCCGTCTACGCCGGTCTCTTCCCCGGGGAACCGGACGACCTGCCGTACGTCTGGCCGTCGTCCGACCGCGATCCGGAGACGGCCGCCGGCTGACCCGCCCGCGTCGGGCAGGGGTCCTCGCTTCCCCGTCGCCCTGCGACCGCACCGCGTACGGGGAGAGTACGGTCAGCGCGCAGGCCGCCCGTACGGATCGCAGGCCCGGGCGCACGATGCCCCGACGCCCCCTTCCGGGGTCCGCCGGGGCATCCGGACGGTGCGGGCCGTCAGTGCGAGGACAGGTACTCCTCGACTCCCGGTGCCGCGTGCGCGTCCTCCGCGTTCACCACGCCGCCGACCGCCTCGGCGTCGGGCTTGAGCACGTACGTCTCGACGCTCGCGGGGCGGTCGACGTCGGAGAAGTTCTGCGGGGTGCCGAGGCCGGTGTCGGCGTTCGTCTGCGAGCGGTGCGCCTTGACGACGTCCTCACGGGTGAGGCCGCCCGCCTCGCAGGCCTTCTTCAGGTCGGCGCCCATGAGCTGGGCGGCGTTGTACCCGGACAGCACACCGGAGTCGACCGGCGAGTCCGGGTACTTCTTCTGATACGACGCCACCATGTTCTTCACGCCGGGCAGGTCGGAGCTGACCGCGGGCGCGGCGCTCACGATGTTGAGCATCGCCGCCAGGGCGGGCGCGGCGGGGGTCTTCATGAGCTGGGGCGCGAAGCCGGGGGCGCTGCTGACGACGGGGACCTTCAGACCGCGGGAGGCGGCGACGCCGACGAGGGAGGCCGTCTGCGCGGGTCCGGCGCTGATCAGGACGGCCTTCACGCCCTCCTTGCGCAGGGCCGAGACCTGGGCGGACAGGTCGGTGTCCGTGGCCTTGATCTTCTGCCCGGCCACCTTCAGTCCGGCCTTCCCGGCCGCCCAGGTGGACCCTTCCAGCGCGTTGGCGCCGTAGTCGCCCTCGAAGTAGACGTGACCGATGGTGTCGCCCTTCTTCAGGCCCTTGGCGCGGGTGAGGAACTCGACGGCGGCGATCATGTCGACGTCGTACGTGGTGCCGAGGACCTGGATGGCGTCCTTGCCGAGCAGGGAGGCCGCCCAGGCCTGCGGGAAGGTGAGCACCTTGTCCCGCTCGATGTCGTCGAGCAGCGCGGCGACCACCGGGGAGCCGATGACCTGGGGCAGCGCCACGACGTCCGGGGCGATGTCGGCGTAGGCGGTGACCGCCTTCTGCACGTCGTAGCCGTGGTCCTTGACGACGATCTCCACCTTGCGGTCACAGATGCCGCCCTTGGCGTTGGTCTCGTCGGCCCACATCTGCTGGGCCTGCACGATGCTCTTGCCGAGGGTGGCGTAGGGACCGGTCAGGTCGGTGAGGGCGCCCAGCCTGATGGTGTCGGCGCCGACACCGGGTCCGGTGCGGACGCCGTCGGCGGCCTCGCCGCCCTTGTCGCCGTCGTCCGCCTTGGAGCTGCATCCGGTGGCCGCGAGCAGCAGGGCGAGGGCGCCGGCGAGGACGGTCCCGGCGGTGCGGTGCCGGTTGCGGCGGGTGCGGTGCGTGGTGTTCACGGAGTGTGCTCCTTGGGTCGTGCGGCCGGTTGCGGAGGCGAGGGGACGACGGTGTGCGGGGCGGGGGTACGGGATCGGCGGCGCCGTACGCGGTCCTGGACCCGGCGTGCCAGGCCGTGCAGACCGTCGGGGGCGTACAGCAGGACCAGGACGATCGCCGCGCCGTAGAGGTAGCGGGCCGCCTCGGTGGGGCCCACGGCGCCCTCGGCGGAGCCCGGGGCGGTCACCAGCGGGAGCTGGTCGGCGTACCGGGTCATCAGCAGCGGCAGGGCGGTGACGAAGACGGCGCCGGCGGTGGCTCCGGCGACGGACCCGAGGCCGCCGATGACGATCATGGCGAGGTAGTCGACGGAGAGCGCGAGGGAGAAGTAGTCCGGGACGACGCGGCGGAAGGCGAGCGCCAGGAGCACTCCCGCGAGGCCCGCGTACATCGACGACACCACGAAAGCCGCCGACCGGTGCCGGGCGACGTCGACCCCCATCACGGCGGCCGCGGTCTCGCTGTCGCGCAGGGCGGCCAGCGCCCGGCCGGGGCGTGAGCGCAGCAGGCCGCGGGCGGTGAACCAGGTGAACGCGAACAGGGCCAGGCCCAGGAACCACAGCCGTTCCTCCGCGCCGAACGGCACGCCGAGGACGGTCAGTTCGGGGTCGCCCTGGGCGAAGGTGAACCCGCCGAGGGTGAGCGGGGGCACGGAGCGGCCGTTGAAGCCGCCGGTGACGGAGTCGGCGGTCAGCAGGACGTGGTGGCCGAGGAAGACCAGCGCGAGGGTGGCGATGCCCAGGTAGATGCCCTTGACCCGGGCGGCGACGGGACTGAACAGCCCGCCGGCCGCTCCCGCGAGCAGGACCGCGAGGAGCGCGGCGAGGGCCGGGGGCAGTCCGGGGCCGGGTTCGCCGGCCAGCCAGGTGTAGCCGTAGGCGCCGACGGCGAGGAAGAAGGCGTGGCCGAGGGAGAGCTGTCCCGCGGTGCCGCTGAGCAGGGCGAGGCCGGTGGCGCCGATGGCGGCGGCCATGGAGAACAGGCCGATGCGCAGCCAGAAGGCGTCCAGGTAGAACGGCGGCAGGCACAGGAGGACGGCGAGCAGCAGGAGCCAGGCCCGGCGGCGGGTGAGGGCGGCGAGGAGTCGGTCAGACACGGGCCGCTCCCTTCGCGCCGAACAGCCCGGTGGGCCGTACGAGAAGGACGAGCAGCATCACCGCGTACGGGGCGACGTCGCCGAATCCCTCGCCGAGGACGTGCAGTTCGGACTGGTAGCCGACGGCGAGTGCCTCGGTCAGGCCGATGATCAGGCTGCCGGCGAGGGCGCCGGCCGGGGAGGCGAGGCCGCCGAGGATCGCGGCGGGGAAGGCGTTGAGGGCGATCTGCCCGGTGGTGCGTTCCAGTCCCGGCGCGGGGAACGCGGCGAGGAACACGGCGGCCAGCGCGGCGAGCGCGCCCGCCAGGCACCAGGCGCCCGCGCGGACCCGGCCGAGCCGTACGCCCATGAGCGCGGCGGCCTCCAGGTCCTCGGCCGCCGCCCGCAGGGACAGCCCCCAGGAGGTGAACCGGAAGAGCGCGAACACTGCGCCGATGACCACGGCCGACACCACGATCGCGGCGAGCCGGCTGTCGGCGACGGTCACCGGGCCCAGCTCGGTCACCGCATCGCCCCACGGGTCGCCCAGGGACAGCAGGTCGCCGCCGATGCGCCGGGAGAGATCGGTGAGCAGGACGATGTCGATGCCGATGGTGACGATGGTCTGGACGTGTGCGGAGTGGGCGTCCTGGCCGCCGCGTTGCAGCAGGAACCGGTCGAGCGCGCCGGCGAGGGCGGCCGTGGTGAGGACCGCCAGGGCGAGCGCTCCGGCGAAGCCGAGGTCGTCGTGGAGTACGGCGGTGAGGTAACCGCCGAGCAGGAGCAGGGAGCCGTGGGCGAAGTTGAGGACGCCGGAGGCCTTGAAGATGACGACGAAGCCGAGGGCGACCAGCGCGTAGACCGCGCCGAGTGCCAGTCCGCCGAGGATGTTGTCGAGGAATGCCGTCATGCCGCGTCCTCCCCGGTCGCGTCGGTGCCGAGGTAGGCGCGCAGCACCTCGGGGTCCTGGCGGACCTCGTCGGGGGTGCCGTGGGCGATGGGCTTGCCGAAGTCGAGCACGGTGACGTCGTCGGCGAGGCGCATGACGAGGCCCATGTCGTGCTCGACGAGGACGATGGACAGGCCGAGTTCGGCGCGGAGTTCGCCCACCACCTCGGCGGTGCGGGCGCGTTCGGCGGCGTTCATGCCGGCCACGGGTTCGTCGAGGAGCAGCACACGGGGTTCCAGGCAGAGGGCGCGGGCGAGTTCGACGCGCTTGCGGTCGCCGTACGACAGCAGGGCGACGGGGCTGTCGAAGTGGTTCCCCAGGCCGGTGAGTTCGGCGATCTCGCGCGCTCTGGCGAGGTGTTCGCGCTGTTCCCGTACGGCGCCCGGCAGGCGCAGCGCGCTCGCGGCGAATCCGGCGCGGGACAGGGCGTGGCGGCCGAGCATCAGGTTGTCGGCGACGGTGCCGTGGGTGGTGACGATGTTCTGGAAGGTGCGGGCCACGCCGAGCGCGGCGATGCGGTGCGGGGCGAGACGGGTCAGCTCGGTGTCACCGAGCGTCACCGTGCCGGCGGCCGGACGGCACAGGCCCGACAGCACGTTGAAGCAGGTCGACTTGCCGGCGCCGTTGGGTCCGATGAGCGCGTGCACCGAGCCGGGGGCGACGGTGAAGGAGACGCCGTCGAGGGCGGTGAGTCCGGCGAAGCGCACGGTGACGTCCCGTACGTCGAGCGCGGGCGGTGCGGTGGTGGTGCGGCCGGTCACGCCGCCCCCTGGTCCTCGGCCGACTCGCCCAGGTAGAGGCGGCGTACGGCGTCGGTGCGGGCGAGTTCGTCGGCGGGTCCGGACAGGCGGGTCTCGCCGACCTCCAGGACGTGCGCGTGGTCGGCGAGGGAGAGCGCCATGCCGGCGTTCTGCTCGACGAGGAGTACGGCGGTGCCCTGGGCGTTGATCTCGCGGATCACCTCGGCGATGCGGTACACCATCTGCGGGGCGAGGCCGAGGGAGGGCTCGTCGAGGAGCAGCAGGCGCGGGGCGGCCATCAGGGCGCGGCCGATGGCGAGCATCTGCTGTTCGCCGCCGGAGAGCAGGCCTGCGGCCTGGTGGGTGCGTTCGGCGAGGCGGGGGAAGAGCGTGAAGACCCGGTCGCGGGCCTCCTGGACCTGGGCACGGCCGCGCCGGCCGAGGCCGAGACCGCCGGAGCGCAGGTTCTCGTCGACCGAGAGTCCGGCGAACACCCGTCGCCCCTCGGGGACCTGGACGACTCCGGCGCGTACCGCCGCGACGGGGTCCTTGCCGTCGAGCACCGTGTCGCCGTAGCGGATGCGGCCGGCCGTGATCGCGCCGCGGTGCAGGCGCAGCGTGCCGGAGACGGCGCGCAGCAGGGTCGTCTTGCCGGCGCCGTTGGCGCCGAGCAGGGCGACGACGGTGCCGGGCGGCACGGTCAGGGACACGGAGCGGAGGGCGGACAGTGCGCGGCCGTAGGTCACGTCGACGTTCTCGACGTGCAGCGCGGGCGGGCTGTCCGGTGGTGCTTCGGGCATCACGGCTCCTCGGGGCCGGGCCGCGCGGGGCGGCGGCGGCTTCGGGGGAAGGGGTGCTCACGACAGCACGGGGGCGGGCGGGCGGTACAGGTTTCGGCGCCCGTACGCTGCGGCGTACCAATGGGGGCGGGCGGGGGTTGTGCGGGTGCCCATGCGGTGCCGTCGCGGCACCGGGACGGGGGCCCGGGGGCAGGGTGTCGCAGCAGCACCGGGGCGGAGTGTCGCTTGCCGCCTCCTGCGTGGTGCCGCTGCGCCCACCCTCCCCCACTCTCGGCTTCTCCCCCATGAGCGGGAGGTGCCCCCATCGCCCTGGGGGCACCTCCCAGGCCCTTGAGGCACTGGGGGAGGCACGACTGCCCGCAACCGCGTCAGGTGAGGAAGGTGCGGGCTGTCAGGGCCAGGGTGATTTCGACCAGGTCGGTGGGGCGGGAGAGGGAGCGGCCGGTGAGTTGTTCGTAGCGGCGGAGGCGGTTGAGGACCGTGTTGCGGTGGCAGTAGAGGCGGCGGCTCGCCCGCTGGGCCGAGCCGTCGCAGGCCAGCCAGGTGGCCAGGGTGTCCAGCAGGACCTCCGCGTCGGCGGGTTCGAGGTGGGCCAGCGGGCCGAGCAGCCGCTCGGCCAGCGCGGCGCCGAGCTCGGGACTCGACACCACCAGCGCCGCCGGCAGGTGCTCGGTCAGGTGGACCGTGCCGCCCTGCTCGGGGCACAGGCTCAGCGCGGTGTCCGCCAGCCGCCGCGCCTCCCCCACCGCGGAGAGCCCCTCGACCGCGCTGCTGACGCCCACCCGTACCCCCGCCGCCTGTTCCTCCGGCACCACGGGCTCCGTACCGTCCTCGACCAGGACGATGCCGTGATCGGCGTCCACTCCCGTGTGCCAGTGCACGCGCACACCCGGAGCGAGGGCCGCTTGGGCACCGGGACAACCGGTGGACCCGCCGCCGGCGACCGCGACGACCACGTACCGCCCGTGCTCGGGCAGCTCCAGCGCCTGCGCGGCCTCGGGCAGGTCGGCGATCCTGCTCGTGCCGTCCAGCAGGGCCGCGGCCAGCAGACGCACCCTGTTCTCCCTCCGCCACGCCAGCTGTCGCTCGGTCTGCCGGTAGGCGTCCGCGACGAGGGTGCAGTGCTCGTCGACGAAGTTCCACACGTCGGACGCCACGTGCACCAGCAGCCGTACGTCCTCGGGCGCCGTCCGGGACGTCTCGTCGACCAGGCCCTGCCACACCAGCGAGCCGCCCAGCCGGAAGGCGTGCAGCAGGGCGTCCAGCGGCAGCCCCTGCTCGGCGCGCGTGGCGCCGATCTTCCAGGTGCAGCGCCGCGCGGCGTCCCGGGCGCCCCGCGGATCGAGCAGGGAGGAGATGCTGTGCCGCAGCGAGCGGTGCACCTCCTGCCAGGTCGTGGTGGCGTCCCCCTCCACCGCGGCCCGGTACGCGGGCTCCTGCTCCTGCAGGACGGCGACCAGCCCGTCGGTGAGCTGGGGCAGGTCGTCCAGCAGGACGCGGGCGGCCCGGTGCAGCACGCGCAGCGCGTCGGCGTCGATCAGCGACCGCACGCGCGGTGTCCGGGGCCGCGGAGCGGGCGCGGGTCCAGGACGCGGCAGGGTACGTGGCCGTACGGCGTGTTGCATCGCGCATCTCCCCCAGGGTCGGCTTCCCGGCGGCGCCCGTGCGGCGGCGGTCCCCGTATCGGCGCCCGGCCGGTACGGGGGAGCCCGTGGGCCGGCCGCCATCGGACTCGTCCTGCCCCGAAGGATGACATACCGTCCGGTCGGTCCCTAGGGTTGTGCACCGGTCTTTTCCGCCTGCCCGACGAGACGGACCAGCTCGACGCGGGAACGGACCCCCAGGGTGGCGAAGATGTTCCGCAGGTGGTAGTCGACGGTGCGGGTGCTGACGGACAGGCTCAGGGCCACCTCCCGGTTGGTGGCGCCCTCGGCGACGCGCCGTGCGATACGCAGCTGCTGCGGGGTCAGCCGGGACAGCTCCCCGGTCCCCGGCCGGCCGGGGGCCGCGCCGCCCGCCCGCGACTCGGCGGCGGCCTGCTGCGCCCACAGGTGCGCGCCGCAGCGCTCGAAGCCCATCAGTGCCTCCCCCAGGCGGTTGCGCGCCTCACGCAGCCGGCGTCTGCGCCGCAGCCACTTGCCGTAGAGCAGTTCCGTGCGGGCCCGTTCGAAGTCCCCGGCCGTCTCCTCATGGCGGTCCAGGGCGCGCAGGTACAGGGTGTCGGCCGCGTCCGGGGCGGCCAGGAGGGCACGGCAGCGCAGGAGTTGGGCGGGGGCCTGCGGGTCGGCTCCGCAGGCGGCCCACAGGGCGAAGTCCTCGACGGCCGCGGCCGCGTGCTCGGGGCGTCCGGCGAGTGCGGTGGCCTCCACGAAGCAGGGGACGGCGAGCATCCACACCGCGAAGTGGCCGCGGCGGGCGCCGGGGCGGACCAGGGGGCCCAGCCGGTCCGCGGCCTCGCGGGGGCGTCCGGCGCCGAGGTCGGCGCGGGCCGCGGCCCACTGGGCGAGCGTCGCGGCCTGCGCGAGTCCGTGCCGGCGGGCGGTGCGCAGGGCCGCGGCGACGTGCTCGGCGACGATCTCCCGCTCCCCCTCGATGGACGCGGCGAGCGCCAGTACCGCGTGGTGGTGGGCGGCCGTGTTGCGCTGTCCGGTCCGCGACGCGGTGCGCAGCCCCTCCTCGGCGTGGGTCCGGGCGAGCTGGTGGTGTCCGGCGCGCAGTTCGGCGTAGGCCAGGTACTCCAGCGCTCTCGGTTCGAGGGCGGCGCAGCCGAGGGTGCGGGCCGCGGCGAGTGCCCGTGCGCCGGCACGGCGGGCGGCGGTCACGTCACCGAGCATGAGCGCGGCGGAGGCGGACCGCAGGAGCGGCTCGGGGTCGTCGCCGGACAGTCCGTGCCCGACCACCCGCCGCAGCGGGCCGGCGGCGCGGTCGAACCGTCCCAGCAGCACGGCCCGCATCCCGTCCCGGTGGTCCCGGAGCGGCCCGGAGCCCACGGGGACGACACCACGCGCGTCACCACCGGCAGCCCACCCGTCACCCGGCACCCCTGCCCCGGAGCCGCCCCGGCCGCCATCCGGCCCGGACACCCCCACCCCACCGACGGACCGCCCCGACACCCCGCCACCCGGCACCCCCACCCCGGAACCACCCGAACCGGACACCGCCACCCCACCGAGGACGTCCCCGGCGCCCACCCGGCCCCCGGCCCCGGGGCCGACATGCGCGGAGGACTCGGTCGCGGGTGCGGCGCCGATGGCAGCGGCGTGCACCGGGGGCCTGGCGGACGGTGTCTCCGTGGGGACGGCGGCCGGGGGCTTCGGGGCCGGTGCGGGGCCGGTGAGGGCGTGGAGGCAGGAGACGGGGTCGCCGGCGGCCCAGGCCGCGTCCGCCGCCGCCAGGGTCGCCGTACCGGCCGCCTCGTGGTCGGTCCCGGCGAGCAGACCCGCGGCCAGCAGGAAGGACTCGCGGGCGTCGTCCACCGGCCCGTCGGCGAGGAGCACCGCGCCCCGCAGGAACTCCGCGCCGCCGCGTACGGAGGCGGGGGCCGGGCGACTCCGGGCGGCGTCGAGCAGGCGCAGCGCCTCGGGCGAGTGCCCGGCGAGCAGGGCCGAACTCGCGGCGGCGGTGTAGCGGTGTGCCCGCTCCGCCCCGTCCGCCGTCAGTTCGGCGGCGCGGGTGAGCGCCCTGCGGCGCAGGGCCGGTGACGGCACGGAGGCCGCCGCCGCAGCGAGTTCGGCCGCGAGGCCGGGGGCGGGGGCGGGGCCCGTGACGCTCCAGGAGCGGTGCAGCAGCGCGAGGACGCCGTCCGCACCGGCGCCCGCCAGGCACGCGGCCAGTGCGCGGTGCGCGGCACGGCGTCGTTCGGGCGGCGCGCCGGCGTACACCGCCCTCCCCAGCAGCGCGCTGCGGAACCGCAGGCGGCCCTCGGCCAGGACCAGCACCTCGGGCAACGGCCGCACCGCGCCGGCCCCGGCCGCCCGCCGTACGAGGTCCGCGTCGGCGTCCGGTTCCCCCGTCGCGCGCACGGCGGCCGCCGCCGTCAGCAGCAGGCCGGCCCGGTCCGGCGGCAGGCCGGTCAGGCACCCGCCGGCCACCGCGCCGAGGACCTCCCCGTCGGCCAGCGGCCGGGGCAGCGCCCGGCCTCCGCCGAGCTGGGCGGGCGACAGCCGGCGGATCAGCGCCAGCAGCAGCGCGGGGTTGCCCTCCGCCGCCGTCACCAGCTCCTCGCGCACACCGGGGTCGGTGGTACCGCCGGTCACGTCGTCGACCACACGGGCCGCGTCCCCGGGTTCCAGCGGGTCCAGCCGCAGCACGGGCAGCGCCGCCAGCTCCCGGTCGACGGGCCGGTGTCCGGGAACCGTGAGGAGCAGCCCCGCCCGGACCCCCGCCGCACGCACCCGCGCGGCGGCGTGCCCCAGCGCGGCGCGCGACGCGGCGTCCCACAGGTGCGCGTCGTCCACGCACACCAGGAGCGGCGACGCGCCGGACGCCACGCGCAGGACGTCGAACAGCGCCTCCCCCGCCGTACCGTCGTCCGCGGCCCGCACGGTACGGCCGGCGGCGCGCAGCAAGGTGTGCAGGCCACTGAGCGGCGGTGCGCCGCGGCCGGGTTCGGCGCGTACGTGCCACACCGGTCCGGCGCGGAAGGAGCCGGCGGCGTGCTCCAGGAACGCCGTGCGGCCGCAACCGGGTTCACCGGTCACGACGTGGACGCCGCCGTCGGTGCGCAGCCCGTCCGGCAGCAGGTGGATCGCCTGGCGCCGCGGGGTCGTCTGTCCGGTCATTCACTCGACGTTACTCACGCGTAAGGTCGAGTGGAGGGGGCGCGTCCACGAGTGTGCCGGGGCCCAGGGCCCCCGGCGTCCGGCGGTGCGCGCGCACAACGCCGGTGGGGGGGGGGCGGCGGGGAACGCGGCCGCCCCCCCGGGCGGGGGGGGGGCGGGCGAGGGAGAGAGCTGTATGTGGTAGGGGGGGGGCACACCAGCAAGCC
>NZ_JBHWHX010000023.1:0-120911 GCF_042732315.1 Streptomyces sp. NPDC059787 | reverse complement strand
GCGCCCCCGCGCGACGCCCCACCCCCCCACCGTTACTCGACCGCGGGCGCCTTACTACACGAACGCCCCCCCCGGTCCTGTGTGCGCGGGGCGGCCCGGCAGCCCTCAGCGGGTGAGCGGCGGGCGCGGGCCCTGCGGGGTGTCCTCCGGGGCGTTTCCGGGTTCGTCCCGGACCACCTCTCCCTGGACGACCTTGCCGTCGGGCCGGCGCATACGGGCCTGCTGGAAGGCGTCCCCGAGAGAGCCCTGCGCGGCCTCGCGGAGCTTGCGCTCGAAGGTGCGCTCGGCATAACGGCTCACGGCCTTCTGCACCGGCGGCACCAGCAGGAGCAGCCCCACCGCGTCCGATATCACGCCGGGGATGATCAGGAGCAGGCCGCCCAGCATCGTCAGGCCGTTGCCCTCGCTGTTCGGCCGGGCCTCGGACAGCATCCCGCCCTGCTGCTGTTGCAGCGTCTCGGTCAGGTTCTTGAAGGCCCGTCGGCCGGCCCGCTTGATGACGACCGAGCCGAGGACGAGGCCGGCCACCAGGATCAGGAAGACCACCAGTCCGTTCGACGCCCCGGCGACCATGGTGAGCAGCCAGATCTCCAGCACGAGCCATGCGGCGACACCCAGCGGCAGGAAGGTGCGCAGCCGGGAGCGCCGGGGCCGGGCGGGATACGGGGTCTGAGCGCCAGTCGTCATGCTCCCAGTGTGCCTGGACCCGGCTCAGCACGGGATAAGCGGGATCACCGGGACGAACAGGCAGCCGTACGCCTACGGTTCGGACCGCTTGACGTCCGGCTCGGGCTGCTTGACGTCCGGCTCGACCCGCTGCTTGTCGGCGCCGCGTCCGAGGACCTTGCCGACCCTCTCCCCCACGCCCCACGCCGTGACCCGCCACAGCGCCTCGACGAGGATGTCGCGGCTCATCTTGGAGTCGCCGAGTTCGCGCTCGACGAACGTGATGGGAACCTCGACGACGTGATAGCCGGCCTTCACCGCGCGGCGGGCCAGGTCGACCTGGAAGCAGTACCCCTGGGAGGCCACGTCCTCGAGGCCGAGGCCCTCCAGCGTCTCGCGGCGGAAGGCGCGGAAGCCGCCGGTGATGTCGCGCAGCGGCAGGTCGAGCGCCACGCGCGAGTAGAGGCTGCCCCCGCGCGAGATGACCTCACGGGACTTCGGCCAGTTCACCACCCGGCCGCCGGGCACCCAGCGCGAACCGAGCACCAGGTCGGCACCCTTGAGGGCGGTCAGCAGACGGGGCAGTTCCTCGGGCTGGTGGGAGCCGTCGGCGTCCATCTCGACCAGTACGCCGTAGCCGTGCTCCATGCCCCAGCGGAAACCCGCGAGATAGGCCGCGCCCAGGCCCTCCTTGCCCTTGCGGTGCAGCACCTGGACGTGGTCGTCCCCGGCGGCCAGTTCGTCGGCGAGCTTGCCCGTGCCGTCGGGGCTGTTGTCGTCGGCCACGAGAACGTGCGCCTCGGGAACGGCCTCGCGCACCCGGCCGACGATCGCCTTGATGTTCTCCGCCTCGTTGTAGGTCGGGATGATCACCAGAGCCGTGCCGAGCGGGCCGAAGTTCCGCCCCTGGGATCCTGCCGCGAGGGTCCCGTCGCCGTCGTTCACTGCTGCCCCTTCATGTCCTGTGCGCAGGGTCCCACCATAGTGGGCACAACCCGCGCCGACGTGACGGGACGTTCATATGGTGGTGTTGTTTACCGAAGATCGGGTAGGAACACACTTTTTGGGCGTACTGAAGAGGGAGCGAGGGACAGCGGATGGGAGCCCGGCGCCCTTCGGGCCGGCCCGGGACCCGCCGGCTGCGGATCGGCCTGAAGCCGTTGTCTACTGAGCGCCCGGGCCCCACCCGGGGTCGCACCCCCTCGGCCGGCCGGAACGTCCCTCGGTACCGCGCCGCCGCTGAGCCTGGCTCCCAGTGACGGTGCCCCGGTGCGGCACACCGTCCCTGACCCAGCGGTTCCGACACGAGTGGCCGGACGTTCTCCGGTCGGGCGTCCGGTGGTGGACCCGGCCGAACCTACCGGCCTCCCGCGGCCGCCTGTCAACAGCCGTCCGACCTGCGTGATGTGGTTCAAATGCCTGGTCAGCGAGGAGGATGCGCAGGTCGCGGGAGAAGGGCGCGGCGCATGATCGTCACCGCGCCGCCCTCGTAGATCACTCGCCCGGCCGTACGAACACCGTGCGCCCGCCGACCACGGTCCGCAGACAGACCGGCAGGTCACGGCCGGGGGCGAGGTCGGGCAGGCCGGGGGTGCCGGAGCGGGGGTCGGTGGACCAGCGCGCCACCCGGTCGTCGGGGGCCTGGACCACGAGTTCACCGGTGTGCCAGAGGGCGTAGTCGGCGGGCGCGCCGGGCACCAGGACGCCCGCGTCGTCACGTCCGACCGCCCGCCAGCCGCCGCGCGTGTGCGCGGTGAACGCGGCGCGCACGGAGACGCGGTGCTCCGGTGTGCGGTGGAAGGCGGCGGCCCGGACCGTGCCCCAGGGGTCGAGGGGGGTGACCGGGCTGTCGGAGCCGAAGGCGAGCGGGACGCCGGCGCGCAGCAGCGCCGCGAAGGGGTTGAGGGTGCGGGCCCGCTCCGCTCCCAGGCGCCGTGCGTACATGCCGTCCTCGCCGCCCCACAGGGCGTCGAAGGCCGGCTGGACGGAGGCGGTCAGGCCGAGCTCGGCGAAGGCGGCGACGGTCTCGGGGGTGAGCATCTCGGCGTGCTCGACGCGGTGCCGGGCCGCGCGGACGCGGGCGAGGCCGAGTGTGCCGGCGGCGGCCCGCACACCGTCGACGACGGTGCTCACGGCGGCGTCGCCGATGGCGTGGAAGCCGGCCTGGAGGCCCGCCTCGGTGCAGGCGACGACGTGGGCGGCGACGGCCGCCGCGTCCAGGTGGGCGGTGCCGGTGTGGCCGGCGTCGGCGTACGGCTCGTGCAGGCACGCGGTGTGCGAGCCGAGGGCACCGTCGGCGAACAGGTCGCCCGCGGCGCCGATCGCGCCCAGCTCCTTCGCCTTGACGACGTCCTGTTCGGCCCAGTAGCCGACGACGCGCGGGCCGTTCTCCTCGGCGGCGAGCCGCAGCAGTCCGGTGAAGTCGTCCTCGGAGGAGATCTCCGGGCCCCCGCACTCGTGGACCGTGCCGATGCCGAGAGAGGCGGCGTGGGCGAGGGCGGCCCGCTGGGCCCCGGTGCGCTGGGCCGGCGTGACGGCGGCCAGGGCGGCGGCGCGCACCGCGTGGTGGGCGTCCCCGGTGAGGGGGCGGTCCTCGCGGGTGACCACGACCGGGACGAGGTCGAGAAGCGCCGTGGTGACGACCGCGGAGTGGACGTCGATCCGGCTCAGGTAGAGGGGACGGCCACCGGTGGCCTCGTCCAGTTCGGCGCGGGTCGGGGGACGGCCGCCGGGCCAGCGGGCGGCGTCCCAGCCGTGGCCGAGGAGTACCCGGTCGTCCGGGCGGGCGGCGGCGAACTCCCGTACGCGGACCAGCGCGGCCTCCAGCGAGGGGGCGGCGGACAGGTCGAGGCCGGTGAGGGCGAGGCCGGTGCCCGTGGTGTGGACGTGCGCGTCGGTGAACGCGGGGGTGACCAGCGCGCCGTCGAGGTCGATCACCTCGTCGACGCCGTCCGCGAAGGCGTCGGCGGCGCCTTCGGAGCCGACCCAGGCGACCTGGCCGCGCTCGACGACCATCGCGGTCGCGAAGGGGTCGGCGGGGCTGTGGACCTCGCCGCGGCGGAGCAGGAGGGTGTGGGGTGGGGCGGTGCGTTCACTCATGTTCCACAGTTTCGCGTGTCGTGCGGGACGTTCCGCACGCAGGGGCACCCCGGGAGCAGGCGCGTCCCACGCGTTCCGGCCGGCCCATTGTGATCGCCCCCGCCGCCCCTTCCCGTTCCCGTCCCCCCGGGGGGCTCCGCCCCCGGGCCCTCGCTCCTCAAACGCCGGAGGGGCTGTCATTCAGCCGGAGGGGCTGTGATTCAGATGCGTGGCGGGCGGGCTTCGTACGGGGTGGAGAGGACCACCGTCGTGCGGGTGGAGACGCCTGCCAGTGAGCGTACGCGGGCGAGCAGTTCCTCCAGTTCGTGCGGTGTGGACACGCGCACCTTGAGGATGTAGTTCTCGTCGCCCGCGACGCTGTGGCAGGCCTCGATCTCGGGGACGCCGGCGAGGCGGTCCGCGATGTCGTCGGGGGCGCTGGGGTCGAAGGGTTTGACCGAGATGAAGGCGGTCATGGGCAGGCCGACGGCCTCCGGGTCGACGACCGCGGCGTAGCCGCGGATGACGCCACGCTGTTCCAGCCGGCGCACCCGCTGGTGCACGGCCGACGTGGACAGGCCCGTGGCCTTGCCCAGGTCTGTGTAGCTCATCCGCCCGTCCTTGACGAGCAGCTGCACGATCTGTCGGTCCAGCTCCTCCATGGCGCAAGAACCTACAGTGCGCTTGATCTCCTCGGATACCCGAGCCGCCCAGGTCATGCCCGGTTCGTGATGTGCCGGAGGCCGCCGCGTGCGGTCCGGGGGGACAAAGCTCCCGCACGGGGCATCCGCACCTGGCATGTGACGAACACCACACCTTTCGAGCGGTCTCCGTGATGTTCCCGTGATTACCCCGGAGGGGGGACGGGAAGTGCTTGCTGTGGTCGAGGCCGCAGTGCCTTCACGGCCCAGCCCGAGGGGGAGAACCCATGCAGAGTCTTAAGCGCCTTGGTCGTACCACGTCCAAGCGGCAGCAGCCGGTCGTCGAGCTCGATCCGGAGCACGTCGAACCCGACGTCCCGGACGAGGAACTCGACGCCTACGACACCTTCGAGATGTACCGGGTCGTCTGCCCGGACTGCGCGCAGCCCATCGCCCTGCTCGCGGACGAGGACACCCTGCCGGAGCACGCGCTGTGCGCCTCACCGTGGAACCCGTTCGGGCTCACGGTCTGCGCCGGCACCGGCCGCCGGGCCGCCGAGGCGCGGCCGGCCGACGAGTCCGTCACTCCCCAGGAGCAGGACACGGCCCTGCTGCTGACGCTCCCCCAGGGACTCGACTGGCGCACCCAGCCCTTCTCGCACGTCGGCGGTCCGGGCTCGCGTCCGATCCGGGTCCCGGCGATGCGGCGGCACGCCGCCTGAGCGCACACCGGCGCGGGGGCGGCGCGGTCCGCCACCCCCGTCCGCGCGGGACGGCCGCGAACGCACGTCCTGTTCCGGGGGTCGGTGACCCGTCCGGTCGCTCCCGCGTTGCCCGGGTATGACGACCCCCACGCACTCGACGACCGGGCGTCAGCGCCGCGTCTTCGTGCCGCCGCCCGCGGAGGCGGTCGCGCCCGCGCCGCCCCGGCTCCCGGATCCGCCGATCTACCGCGATCTGATGCGGACCTGGGCGGACCGGGGCCGCACGCTGCCCGGGCGGCAGGACCCGGAGTGGACCCGGCTCGCCGCGCCCTGGCGGGGGCCCGACCCGCTCAGCGGGTCTCCGGGCCCGCGAGGTGGCGGGCGATGACCATGCGCTGGATCTGATTGGTGCCCTCGACGATCTGCAGGACCTTGGCCTCGCGCATGTAGCGCTCGGCGGGGAAGTCCGCGGTGTAGCCGTAGCCGCCGAGGATCTGCACGGCGTCGGTGGTGACCCGCATCGCCGTGTCGGTGCAGTGCAGTTTGGCCATGGCGGCCTGCTTGGCGAACGGCCGCCCCGCGTCGCGCAGCCGGGCCGCCGCCAGATACAGCGCGCGCCCCGCCTCGATCTGCGTGGCCATGTCGGCGAGCATGAAGCGCAGCCCCTGGAAGTCGGCGATCGGCTTGCCGAACTGCCGCCGCTCGGCCGCGTAGCCGAGCGCCTCGTCCAGCGCCGCCTGGGCCAGGCCGATCGCGCAGGCGGCGATGCCGAGCCGGCCGCCGTCCAGCGCCGACAGGGCGATCGCGAAGCCCTGCCCCTCCTCGCCGACGCGCCGCGCGTCGGGGACCCGGACGCCGTCGAGATGGACCTGGGCGGTGGGCGAGCCCTTCATCCCCATCTTCTTCTCCGGCACGGCGGCGCTCAGCCCCTCGGCGTCACCGGGCACCAGGAACGCGGTGATGCCGCGCGGGCCCTCCTCGCCGGTACGGGCCATGACGGTGTAGAAGTCGGCGATGCCGCCGTGGGTGATCCATGCCTTGGTGCCGGTGATCACCCAGTCGTCCCCGTCGCGCACCGCCTTGGTGCGCAGCGAGGCCGCGTCCGAGCCCGAGGCGGGCTCGGAGAGGCAGTAGGCGCCGAGCAGGCCGCCGCCGAGCATCGCGGGCAGATGCTCGGCCTGCTGCTCCTTGGCGCCGAAGGCGGCGAGCGCGTAGGAGGCCAGGGTGTGCACGCTGACGCCGAGGCCGACGGTGAGCCGGGCCGCGGCGAGCTCTTCGAGGACCTGGAGGTAGACCTCGTACGGCTGGTCCCCGCCGCCGTGCTCGGAGTCGTAGGGCAGGCCGAGCAGGCCGGACTCGGAGAGCAGGGTGAACAGTTCGCGGGGGAAGCGGCCCGCGTCCTCCTCCTCGGCCGCCTGCGGGACGACCTCGCGCTGCGCGATGTCGCGGACGAGCGAGATGAGGTCCCGGGCCTCGTCCGTGGGCAGTTGCCGGTCCACCGGCTGCGGGGCGCGGTCGGGCATGGCGACGCTCTCCTCCCTGTTCGGGCACATCGGCGTGCGCCTTGGGTGGGGGCGGCTCCGCCGGGGTCGTATCGGTGCCTGGCCGATGCTCGCACTCCCGGGTCTCGGAAGCTGCTGACCAGCGGCTGTGCGCTGCGAGTATGCCCGATCGGCCGCAGCAAGTCACCAGTTAACGACCGCTCACTTCAAAAAGTTTCCGCGCCCTTGCCGAACGGAATATTCACCCGAAAGGTGACACCGAGAACGGGGAACCGATCAAGGGCCGGGGCCCGTCTCAGGCGTCGCGGCGGGCGGGCGCCGGGGCCGGGTGGGCGGGGTCCAGCTCCTCGATGGCGCGCATGGTCCCACCGAGCGTCTTCACCAGCAGCTCGCTCATGGTCTCGCGGGACAGTTCACCGCGGTCGATCCAGGTGAGCGCGGCGCCCTCCACGCTGCACACCCAGGCCAGCAGCCCCATCCGCGCCACCGGCGCGATGTCCGTACGGCCGTAGGCGCCCTCGGCGATGGTCGCGACGATGGCCTCGCGCACCCCGTCCCGGATGGCGTGCACCTCGGTGTCGAAGCCGACGCCGCCGCTGACGATCGCGCGGTAGGCGGCCTGGTTGTGCTCGGCGTACCGCAGATAGCTGTCGATGGTGCGGTGCACCCGCTCCGCGGGCGGCAGTCCGGCCCCGCCCGCGGCGAAGGTGACCAGGCCGGCCACCGAGTCCTCGATGATCGCCAGGTAGTAGCCGCGCTTGGAGTGGAAGTAGTAGTAGATCAGCCCCTTGGCGACCTGCGCCTGGCGTGCGATGTCGTCCATCGAGAGCGCGTCGTACGACGTGTCCGCGAACAACCTCCGCCCGATGGCGATGAGTTCGGCGCGACGCGCGGACGAACGCTCGGTACCGCGTGCCGCGGGGCGTACGGCGGACTGCCGGCTGATGTTCAATTTCGACCCAGGTCTTCCTGCGGGCGGTGGGACATCCCGCCGCAGTATGTCAGGTCATCCGGAGGACTTGGGCCGGTAGCCCCGTGACCTCGGGTTACAACAGTCCCAGCTGGGTCACGAACATCGCGAGGACCACGACGAGGGTCCATCCCATGACGTGTTCGAGGATCTTCGGGCCGTCCTCCCGGGGGCCGCCGGTACGGGCGCGGGTGACGGTGGCTGCGTTCGCGGTCATGGCTTCTCGCTGATCTCCGTGGTGCGGTGGACTCCCCCTGCGACTGACGTCCACCTTGCCACCGTGAGCGGCTTCTGCGGCCGAGACGTCGGTCACAGACGTCCGGCGGCCCCGGTCGCCCGGGGCCGCCGGCGGGGCCGGCTCAGCGCACGCCCACCGCCGCGAGCGCCTTGCGCTGCCGCGGGGTCGGCCGGGCCGGGAAGTAGAGGTAGCAGACCCCTCCGGTGCCGGACACCACCTTCCCGGAGGCGTTGTACCGCTTGGTCCGCAGCCAGATGTTCTCCCACTCGCGCCGCCGGTAGACACGGCGTACGGCCGCGTTGTCGTCCGAGGCGGGGTCGTTGGCGATCACATCGCCGTCGGCGGTGAAGCCGATCACCGTCATCAGGTGCCCGGAGGTGCCGTACCCCGCCCCGGTCAGCTCCTCCGCCAGGAACGACTGCGACGTGATGGCCGGGATGCCCGCGGCGATCAGCGTCTCCAGGTCGGTGAGGGAGCCGAGGCGGGTGACCACGCCCGCCAGGCCGTCGAAGGTGGCCGCGTAGGCGGCGTTGAAGGGCCAGTTGCCGCAGCCCTCGTACTGGTGATCGAACGTGTGGCGGGCCGCGTGGCAGATCTGCGGGTCGGCGTAGGACGGGTCGACCCAGGAGAGCTGCTCCTCGGTGAGCCTGCCGCCCCAGTACTCGACGATCATCTGCGAGGAGGTGGGGCTGCACCAGGCCTCGCCGCCGTTGTCGTACTCCGGGTACTGGCCCTTGTGGATCTCCTGCGAGTAGCGCGGGACGATCAGCTCCTCGGCGAGGCCGGGCTCGGAGGCGGGGACGGTGAACCGGTCGGGGATGTCGGAGCCCATCGCGCCGAGCCGCCACACGGTCGGGGTGAGCCGGGTACCGGGGCGGCGGTGGAGGGTCAGTCGCAGCCGGTACGAGACGACGCGCAGGCCCGAGGCCGCGTCGTCCACGGAGAGCGTGTCCGTCCAGACGCTGCTCTTCCCGTCGCTCTGGTCGTCCACCGAGGTGCGCCGGATGTCCTGGTCGCCGGCGGCCCAGCGGCCCATGACGTACCAGGGGGTGTCCGTGCCGTCGGAGTACGTGCCCTTCAGCTCGGTCTGGAGCCAGGTGCCCTCAGGGGTGTGCGCGTTCCAGGAGGCGATGACCTCCGTCGCCGGAACCCTGAGACGGTGCACGGGAGAGGTCCAGGTCGCGTACTCCCAGGCGGCCGTGCGGCCGGTGTGCGGATCGGTGTAGTCCGTGGTGCCGGCGGGCCTCGCGATCAGAAGCCCGGGGCGGACACCGGCGACGGCACGGGTCCCGACGGCGGTGCCGCCGCGCCAGTCGGTGTACGAGGTCCAGAACCGGTTGTCGACGGGGCGGGCGGCGGTCCGGCCGACGCCGGCCGTGCCGGTGGCGGTGGTGCGTCCGGCCGGGGTACCGGCCGTCGGGGTGCCGGCGGACGCCGGGCCCGCGCTCCCGGCGACGGCGGTGACGACGGCCGCGACCAGAAGGGATCTGCGGGACGGCAGTTCGGCTCTGCTCATGGGTGGAGGACCCCCAGGTGTCGGAGTCGGGACAGGACCAAAGCACGGCCGGCCGGACGGCGGGCGTCCGCCGGGTGGAGCGGGTGTGCGCCAACTATGGACGCAGCCGGGCGGATCCTGCCAGCACCCCGGCCGTACCGCGCCCGACCAACATGGGACTCGACCAATGGCGGCACCCGCGGTGGGCCCGCCCGGCCGAGGACCGGCCCGTCCGGGGCTCGTCCGTCCGGGGGCCTAGAGTGCTCCGGTAAGCCCCCTCTCCCCTTCCCCGCCCCCAGGAACCAGCCATTCACGATCTCGTCTCCCGCATCCGCCGGCTCGCCCCCTCGTGCGGCCCGGTCCGGCTCGTCGGTGTCGACGGGCACGCCGGCTCGGGGAAGTCGACGTTCGCCATGCGGCTGGCCGAGGCACTGGACGGCGCTCCGGTGCTGCGGCTCGACGACATCGCCAGCCACACCGAACTGTTCGACTGGACCGGACGGCTGCTGAGCCAGGTGATCGAGCCGCTCGGCCGCGGCGAGACCGCGCGCTACTCCCCCTACGACTGGCGGACCCGCCGCTTCGGACCGCCCCGCCCGCTGCCGCCCGCCCCCGTGATCGTCGTGGAGGGCGTCGGCGCCGGACGCCGGGCCCTGCGCCCGTATCTGGCGCTGCTGCTGTGGATGGACCTCCCCCGGGAGAAGTCCTGGTCGCGGGGGCGGGCCCGCGACGGGGCCGAGCAGCGGGAGTTCTGGGAGGGCTGGGTCCGCGCGGAACGCGAGCACTTCGCGGGCGACCCCTCACGCCCCTTCGCGGGGCTTCTGGTGCGGCAGCGCCCGAAGGGATACGAGCTGCTTCCCGGGCCCGCCGGGGCGGGTGAATCACCCCCTCCGCTCACGCACGGTGACGGGCCGCCCGCGTTGTGGTGAACCCGTGAAGAGCGGTCCCGGACAAGTCGCCGGAGTACCCCAACTCGGCTTGACCGGGGGCGCGTACAGGTCTTACGTTCTCAATGTGCGGCCCTTCGGAGCCGCCGGCAGACGCGAAGCCCCCGGTTGTTCCCCCGTGATCGGGGGCTTCGTTCTGCCCTCTTCGTGTTTTTCGGGTGCCCAGTGGCATATGACGATCACCCTGGGTCACCGCGCATGGCCCGTGCTCCCCCTCCCACCTCGCCCTTCGGCGGGTGCGGCACCCTACGGACGTACCGCCGCCGCAGGTACGATGCCCTCGGTGCGCCCTACGGACGCTGCTTCGCGCACCTTCCAACTCCGGTCCGCGGCGCAGCGGTTCGACCAACGGGAGCCGACGGACGAGGGCCGGCCGGCACACCGACGGGGGCACGGTTCGTGGGGGACGTGATGGACTTCGGCACGCAGGGCCCGCAGACCCCGGCCGACCTCGCCTGGCTGCGGGGCGTGGACGCCTACACGATGGGCGCCTATCCACAGGCGGAGGAGGAGTTCCGGGCCGCGGTGCGGATCGACCCGGGGATGGCCGACGGCTGGCTCGGGCTGCACGCGCTGCGCGTCGACACGACGACCGCGCTGCTCAGGATGTTCCGGCACCGGGAGCGCTTCGGCGAGCAGCGCACCCGGCACCGCCGCACCCTCAACTCCTGGTACTGGCTGGGCTGGTGGGTGCAGCCGGTGCTGGAGAGCCCCCGCGATCTGCTGCTGGCGCACGCCTCCCACTGGCTGGACGGGCGCCACGTCCCCGAGCTGGACCGGGCGCTCGCCGGACTGCCCCCGGTGGACACCGATCCGCAGGTCCGCTTCCTGCACGCCTGCCGCGCCTACCTGGTCAAGGACTGGGAGCAGCTGGTCCGGCACACGGACTCCCTCGTCGAGGACCCGCTGCTGGGCATCGAGGCCGGCCTGTTCGGCGGCATGGCGCGGGTGCGGCTGGAGATGTACGGGCAGGCCGAACCGCTGCTGTCGGCGGCGCTGATGCGGTGCCGCAGCGAACAGCCGCAGCGCAAGGAGCTGCGCTACTGGCTGGCCCGCGCCCACGAGGGGACCGGCCGCAGCGCCGCCGCGCTCCCCCTGTACCGGGCCGTGCACCGGGTCGATCCGGCCTTCATGGACACCTCCGCCCGGCTCGCCGCGATCGCCGAGGGCGACGGGTACGACGACTCCGCCGATCTCGCCGCGATCACGCTCACCGGGGCCGGGCAGGACGTCATGGACGGCCCCGACATTCTCGATCCGCTGTTCGGCGCCGAGGGGCGTGATCTGCGGCTGTCCGAGCCCGAGCCCGTACCGGGCCCCCTGCCCCCCATCACCGCTCCGGGTGTGCGGGAGCGGGCGGGCTCCGGGGCGTCACCGCTGCCCACCGGGCCCACGGACCCCGCGTTACTGGAGGAGGCGCTCGCCGAACTGGAGCGCATGGTGGGCCTGGAGCCGGTGAAGCGGCAGGTCAAGGCGTTGTCGGCGCAGCTGAACATGGCGCGGCTGCGGGCCGGGCAGGGGCTGCCGGTGCAGCCGCCGAAACGCCACTTCGTCTTCTCCGGACCGTCCGGGACCGGGAAGACCACGGTGGCCCGCATCCTCGGCCGCGTGTTCTACGCCCTCGGGCTGCTCGGTGGTGACCATCTGGTGGAGGCCCAGCGGGCGGACCTGGTCGGTGAGTACCTGGGGCAGACCGCGGTGAAGGCCAATGAGCTGATCGACTCCGCGCTGGGCGGGGTGCTGTTCGTGGACGAGGCGTACTCGCTGTCCAACTCCGGGTACGGCAAGGGGGACGCGTACGGGGACGAGGCGCTGCAGGTGCTGCTGAAGCGGGCGGAGGACAACCGGGACCACCTGGTGGTGATCCTTGCCGGGTATCCGGAGGGGATGGACCGGCTGCTCACCGCGAATCCCGGGCTGTCGTCGCGGTTCACCTCGCGGGTGGACTTTCCCTCGTACCGGCCGCTGGAGCTGACCTCGATCGGGGAGGTGCTGGCGGGGGAGAACGGGGATGTGTGGGACGAGGAGGCGTTGGACGAGCTGCGGTCGATCGCCGGGCATGTGGTGGACCAGGGGTGGATCGACGAGCTGGGGAACGGGCGGTTCTTGCGGACGCTGTACGAGAAGAGCTGCGCTTATCGGGATCTGCGGTTGTCGGTGTATCCGGGGGCGTTGACTCGGGATGATCTGGCTACGTTGCGGTTGCCGGATCTCATGCAGGCGTACGGGGAGGTTCTGTCGGGGCGGGGGCCGGCCGACCCACCGGGGTTGTGAGGCCCCGGTGGGGTGGCCGGCGGGGGTGGTTTCCGCTCACCCCGCTGGAGGGGGTGCCTCCCCCACTCTCGACTTCGCTCGAGCGGGAGGTACCCCCACCGCCCACCCGTGCCGCCCTGGGGGTACCTCCCCACTGGGGGAGGCACGACTGCCCGCAGCTGGGGCGGCGTGGCTGCCCGCGGTCAGGGGGTCAGGGCCTCCTCCGGGGTTCCGCTCGCTCTCTGGGGGGTGACCGTCACCTCTCGGTGGGCCGGGTCGCGTACTTCGCCCACCAGGAGTTCCAGGACGTCTTCCAGGGCGACCAGGCCCAGGACCTTGCCGGAGGGGTCGGAGACCTGGGCCAGGTGGGTCGCGGCGCGGCGCATCACCGTGAGGGCGTCGTCCAGGGGGAGTTCGGGGCGGAGGGTCGTCATCGGGCGCCACAGGTGCTGCGGGACGGCACGGTCGGAGTCCTCCAGGTCCAGTACGTCCTTGACGTGCAGGTAGCCCATGAAGGCACCGCTGTCCGCGGCCACCGGGAACCGGGAGTACCCGGTGCGGGCGGTGAGCTCCACGATCTGTCCCGGGGTGACCGCGGGCGTGACCGTCACCAGTGACTCGCGGTCCAGCAGGACGTCCGTCACCGGGCGGGAGCCCAGCTCCAGCGCGTCCTCCAGGCGCTCGGCCTCCTCGGGGTCGAGGAGACCCGCCTGGCCGGAGTCCTCCACCAGCCGGTTGAGCTGTTCGCTGGTGAAGACGGCCTCGACCTCGTCCTTCGGTTCGACGCGGAAGAGCCGCAGGACGGCCCGGGCGCAGGCGCCGAGCGCGATCGTGACCGGCCTGCACAGGCGGGCGAACCAGACCAGGCCGGGGCTCAGCCACAACGCGGCCTTCTCGGGGGCCGCCATCGCCAGGTTCTTCGGGACCATCTCGCCGATGACGAGGTGGAAGAAGACCACCGCGGCGAGCGCGATGACATAGCCGAGCGGGTGGATCATGCCGTGCGGCAGGTGCATCCACTCGAAGACCGGCTCCAGCAGACGGGCGACCGTCGGTTCGGCGACCGCGCCCAGGGTCAGCGAGCAGACGGTGATGCCGAACTGGGCCGCCGCCATCATCTGCGGCAGATGCTCCAGGCCGTACAGCACCTGGCGGGCGCGGGCCGTGCCGAGCGGTTCGACCTGGCTGCGGCGGACCGAGACCAGCGCGAACTCGGCGCCGACGAAGAATCCGTTGGCGAGCACGAGCAGCGCGGCGAAGAGGAGTTGCAGCACGCTCATCCGGCCACCTCCACCAGCGGCAGCGGCAGCGGGGCCGTTCTGACCAGGCGGACGCGTTCGGCACGGTAGTGGCCGACCCTGCGGACCGAAAGCCGCCAGCCGGGCAGTTCCGCGCGGTCGCCGACGGCCGGGATCCGGCCGAGCAGATCGGCGACCAGGCCGGCCACCGTCTCGTACGGGCCCTCGGGCACCTCCAGGCCTATGCGCCGCAGGATGTCGACCCGGACGCCGCCGTCGACGTCCCAGGCGGGGTTGCCGTCCTCGGGCGGGGCGGGGGCGAGTTCGGGGACGTCCTGTCCGTCGTGCTCGTCGCGCACCTCGCCGACGAGCTCCTCGACGATGTCCTCCAGTGTGACGACGCCGGCCGTGCCGCCGTACTCGTCGACGACGACCGCGATGGGCTGCTCGCTGCGCAGCCGCGTGAGCAGCGGTCGTACGGGCAGGGTCTCGGGGACGAGCAGCGCCGGACGGGCGATGCGGCCCACGGGGGTGCGCAGCCGGTCGTGCACGGACACCGCGAGGGCGTCCTTGAGGTGCACCATGCCGACGATCTCGTCGATCCGCTCCCGGTAGACGGGGAAGCGGGACAGACCGGTGGCCCGGGTCAGGTTGACCACGTCCTCGGCGGTCGCCGAGGACTGCAGGGCGCTGACCTTCACGCGCGGTGTCATGACGTGCTGTGCGGTCAGTTCGCCGAGGGACAGGGTGCGGACGAAGAGGTCCGCCGTGTCCTGCTCCAGGGCGCCGGCCCGGGCGGAGTGCCGGGCCAGGGAGACGAGCTCGCCGGGGGTGCGGGCGGAGGCCAGTTCCTCGGTGGGCTCGATGCCCAGGGCCCGCACCAGGCGGTTGGCCACGGCGTTCAGCCCGGCGATGACCGGGCGGAAGAGCCGGGCGAACGCGTGCTGCGGGCCGGCCACGAAGCGGGCGACCTGCAGGGGGCGGGACACGGCCCAGTTCTTCGGCACGAGTTCACCGATCACCATCTGCACCGCGGAGGCCAGCAGCATGCCGACGACGACGGAGACACCGGAGACCGCGCCCTCGGGGACGCCGATGCCGGTGAAGGGGCCGTGCAGCAGTCCGGCGAGCGCCGGTTCGGCCAGCATGCCGACGACGAGGGAGGTGATGGTGATGCCGAGCTGGGTGCCGGAGAGCTGGAAGGAGAGTTCCCTGAGCGACTCGACGACCCGGCGGGCACGCCGGTCGCCGCCCGCGGCGGCCTCCTCGGCGTCCGGTCGCTCGACGGTGACCAGACCGAACTCGGCGGCCACGAAGAATCCGTTGGCCAGGATCAGCAGGAAAGCGGCTGCGAGAAGCAGCAAGGGGGTGGTCATGATGCCGCCGCCTCCGCATGCGCGCGGACCTCGGGATGCGGGTCCGCGCTGTGTCGGCAGGGGGCGGCGCAGGTACTACAGGACGATCCGTCCATCGCCGGAGAGGGTCACTCCTCGGATAGCTGGAGCCCCTGTGCACCGGGCGGGGCGGCAGGGGCACAGGCGCGGTCGTCGCGCCTGTGCCCACCAGATTAATCAAGACATGGGCGACTGCGGCAGGTGGACGTCCCCGACGCTTCCCGGAGCCGGGCCCCGAGCCGTCCCCGAGGGGCGGTCCCGGTCAGCTCCGGGGTGCCTCGGGCCCGGCCGTGGAGCGGGCCTCGGTGAGCGCCCGCAGGGCCCGCGCGTCGGCGACGGCCCGCTGTCTGGCGATGCCCGGCTGGATGCCGAGCGCGGGCAGGCTGGTGCCGTCGCTGAGATCGAGGAAGACCCAGGGATCACCGGGACGGAGGTTCACCTGAAGGATCTCCGCCCATTCCAGGCGGCGCCGGCTCACGATGTTGACGACGGTGACGCCCGTCTCGTCGGCGACGACCTTCGGCCGGGCCAGCAGGAACAGCACGCCGGCCAGCAGCGCGGCGGTGAACACGAAGCTGATCCGCTCCCCCGGGCTGAGCTGCTCCAGCAGCAGCGCGATCAGGGTGATGACCACGAAGAGCACGGCGCCGGCCGTGAGCAGCACCGCGCGGGTGCGGCCCGGGCGGAAGGTGACGGGCAGGCCGGGCAGCCGGCCCGCGGTCGTGTCGGACATGGTGGTGCTCCGGACCCGGTCAGAGGCGGCAGGCGTGGATGGCCGTGGTGAGGATGGCGCGGGCGCCGATGTCGTACAGGTCGTCCATGATCCGCTGGGCCTCCTTGGAGGGGACCATCGCGCGGACGGCGACCCAGCCCTCGTTGTGCAGCGGGGAGACGGTGGGGGACTCCAGGCCCGGGGTGAGGGCGACGGCCTTCTCGAGCTGTTCGACGCGGCAGTCGTAGTCCATCATCACGTACGTCCGGGCGACCAGGACGCCCTGGAGGCGGCGCAGGAACTGGCGCACCTTGGGCTCCTCGCCGTCCGCGCCGGTGGTGGGGGTCCCCCCGGGCGAGTGTGTTCGAGCCCGGGGGAGGATGACGACGGCCTCGGACTTCATGATCGGTTCGCCGACGACCTCCAGGCCGGCGTTGCGCAGCGAGGTGCCCGTCTCGACGACGTCCGCGATGACCTGGGCGACACCGAGCTGGACGGCGGTCTCGACGGCGCCGTCGAGGTGGACGACGGAGGCGTCGATGCCGTGGTCGGCGAGGTGTCCCGCGACGATGCCCTCGTAGGAGGTGGCGATCGTCTTGCCCTTCAGGTCCGCCAGGCCGCCGATGGTGCCCGGCTTGGTGGCGTAGTGGAAGGTGGAGCGGGCGAAGCCGAGGGAGAGGATCTCCTCGGCGGCGGCGCCGGAGTCGATCAGCAGGTCGCGGCCGGTGATGCCGATGTCGAGCTGTCCGGAGGCGACGTAGATGGCGATGTCGCGCGGGCGGAGGTAGAAGAACTCGACCTCGTTCGCCGGGTCGACGATCCGCAGTTCCTTGGACTCGCGGCGCTGCCGGTAGCCGGCCTCATGCAGCATCTCCCCCGCGGGGCCTGACAGGGAACCCTTGTTGGGGACGGCGATGCGCAGCATGAGGTCGGCTTCCTTCGTGTGAGGGGGTGCGATCGTGGGCGTGAGGGTTTACAGGTGGGCGTAGACGTCGTCGAGGGAGATGCCGCGGGCGACCATCATCACCTGGACGTGGTAGAGCAGCTGCGAGATCTCCTCGGCGGCCGCCTCCTTGCCCTCGTACTCGGCGGCCATCCAGACTTCGGCGGCCTCCTCGACGACCTTCTTGCCGATGGCATGGACGCCCTTGTCGACCAGCTCGGCGGTGCGGGAGGTGGCGGGGTCGCCGTGGGCGGCCTTCTGCTGGAGCTCGGTGAACAGCTCCTCGAACGTCTTCTTGGACATGGTGGTCCTTACCCTACGCGGTGACGGGGACTGCTCACCGCCAGGGTTCGGATACCGAACGCAAGCAGGCCGCGGTGGCCACGGCCGCGGTGACCGCCTCGTGCCCCTTGTCCTCGCTGGAGCCGGGCAGTCCGGCGCGGTCCAGGGCCTGCTCCTCGTCGTCACAGGTGAGCAGGCCGAAGCCGACGGGGACACCGGTGTCGACCGAGACCTGGGTGAGGCCCTGGGTGACGCCCTGGCACACGTAGTCGAAGTGGGGCGTGCCGCCCCGGATGACGACGCCGAGGGCGACGACCGCGTCGTAGCCCCGGCCGGCCAGGACCTTGGCGACGACGGGGAGTTCCCAGCTGCCGGGGACCCGGAGCAGGGTCGGCTCGTCGATGCCGAGGTCGTGCAGGGCGCGCAGGGCGCCGTCCACCAGTCCGTCCATCACCTTCTCGTGCCACTGCGCGGCGACGACGGCGACCCGCAGGTCCCCCACGTCGCGTACGGACAGTTCCGGTGCACCCTTGCCGCTCACGTCTCTCCTCGGTGTTTCTCGTTACTGGTTGCCGCAGGCGGGCACGGTCGGCGTGTCCAGCCAGGGCAGGTCGTGGCCCATCCGGTCCCGCTTGGTGCGCAGGTAGCGGAGGTTGTGCTCGCTCGCGGTGACGGGCATCGGCTCGCGTCCGGTGACCTCGATGCCGTGGCGGGCGAGCGCGTCGGACTTGTCGGGGTTGTTGGTCATCAGGCGGACGTCGCGGACGCCGAGGTCGGCGAGGATCTGCGCGCCGGCGCCGTAGTCGCGGGCGTCGGCGGGCAGGCCGAGTTCGAGGTTGGCGTCGAGGGTGTCCCGGCCGCGTTCCTGGAGTTCGTAGGCGCGCAGCTTGGACATCAGGCCGATGCCGCGTCCCTCGTGTCCGCGCAGGTAGACCACGACTCCGCGGCCCTCGGCCTGGATGCGGTCCAGGGAGGCGTCGAGCTGGGGGCCGCAGTCGCAGCGCCGGGAGCCGAAGATGTCGCCGGTGAGGCATTCGGAGTGGAGGCGGACGAGGACGTCCTCGCCGTCGCCGATGTCGCCGTGGACGAGGGCGACGTGTTCGACGCCGTCGACGGTGGAGCGGTAGCCGTACGCGGTGAAGGTGCCGTGGGAGGTGGGCAGATGGACCTCGGCCTCGCGGCGGACGGTGGGGTCGGCGGAGCGGCGGTAGGCGATCAGGTCCTCGATGGAGATGATCGTCAGGCCGTGCTTGCGGGCGAACGGGATCAGCTCGGGCAGCCGGAGCATGGTGCCGTCCTCGCCGGCGATCTCGACGATGGCTCCGGCCGGGCGCAGACCGGCGAGGCGGGCGAGGTCGACGGCGGCCTCGGTGTGGCCGTTGCGCACCAGTACGCCGCCGGGGCGGGCGCGCAGCGGGAAGACGTGGCCGGGGCGGACGAGGTCGGTGGGTTCGGCGGTGCCGCTCGCCAGCAGCCGGAGCGTGGTGGCGCGGTCGGCGGCGGAGATGCCGGTGGTCACGCCGTGGGCGGCGGAGGCGTCGACGGAGACGGTGAACGCGGTCTTCATCGACTCGGTGTTGTCGTCGACCATCTGCGGGAGGCGCAGCCGGTCCAGTTCGTCGCCCTCCATGGGAACGCAGATCAGGCCGCGGCACTCGCTCATCATGAAGGCGATGATCTCGGGTGTGGCCTTCTCGGCGGCGATGACGAGGTCGCCCTCGTTCTCGCGGTCCTCGTCGTCGACGACCACGACCGGGCGGCCGGCCGCGATGTCGGCGAGGGCCTGCTCGACGGGGTCGAGCATGAGGTCCTCGACGCCGTCGGTGCTGTACAGGATCGGTGCCGTGCTCATGCGGGCGCTCCTTCCAGGGTGGGCCGCGCGTCGCGGGAGCGCAGCCACCAGTCGCGCAGTCCCCACAGGACGAGCGCGCCGTAGATGACGTAGACGAAGCCGGAGAAGGCGAAGCCGTTGGCGAAGTTCAGGGGGACGCCGACGAGGTCGACGAGCAGCCAGGCGAACCAGAACTCGACCATGCCGCGGGCCTGCGCGTACATGGCGACGATCGTGCCGACGAAGATGTAGGCGTCCGGCCAGGGGTCCCAGGACAGGGACGGGTAGAGGGTGAACAGCCCGCCGACGGCGAGGGTGCCGAGGGCGGCCCCGGTCAGCAGTGCGGCGCGCTCGCGCCACGTCGCGAACCGTACGGCGATGGAGCCGTCCTGCGCCTGTCGCCGGCCGCGGTTCCACTGCCAGAAGCCCCAGGCGGCGACCAGCATGACGACGATCTGCTTGCCCGCGCTGCCCGAGAGGTGGGCGGCGGCGAAGGCCGTGAAGAGGATCAGACCGGAGACGAACTGGGCGGGCCAGGTCCACAGGGAGCGGCGCCAGCCGAGGGCGAGGGCGATCAGACCGACCACGTTGCCGATCATGTCCGACCACTTGATGTGCTGGTCGAAGAGGGTGAAGGCCTCGGAGTTGAGCCAGTTCACCGGGGAGCCCCCTCACCGATGGCGCGGTCGCCGAGCATCCGCTCGACGTACTTGGCGATGACGTCCACCTCGAGGTTGACCGGGTCGCCGGGCTGCTTGATGCCGAGGGTGGTCAGGGCCAGGGTGGTGGGGATCAGGCTGACGGTGAAGAAGTCGGGCCCGGCGTCGACGACGGTGAGGCTGATGCCGTCGACGGTGATGGAGCCCTTCTCCACGACGTAGCGGGAGAGGCCGGCGGGGAGGGAGATCTTCACGATCTCCCAGTTCTCCGACGGTTCGCGCCCGAGGATCTCGCCGGTGCCGTCGACGTGCCCCTGGACGATGTGGCCGCCGAGGCGGGAGCCGACTGCCGTGGGGCGTTCGAGGTTGACGCGGGAGCCGACGGCGAGGACGCCGAGGCTGGAACGCTTCAGGGTCTCCGCCATGACGTCGGCGGTGAACTCGTCGCCCTCGTGCTCGACGACCGTGAGGCAGACGCCGTTGACGGCGATGGAGTCGCCGTGCTGCGCGCCTTCGGTGACGACGGGGCCGCGCAGCCGGAAGCGACAGGCGTCGTCGAGGGTCTCGACGGCGGTGATCTCGCCCAGCTCTTCGACGATTCCGGTGAACACTTCCCGGGTCCTCCTGCCTCTTCGGGCACGGACTCCGGGGCTGTCGATGACGACAGAAACCGCGGACGAGGACACCAGGGGCGACGCCGGACAGGGTTCGCCCAGAGGGCGAACCGGTACGGCGGCGCGCATGGATGCCCGCCCGCCGCGCACTGCCTCCCATCCGGACTTTAACCGTCGGTCCAGGAATTTCACCTGGTCAACCGGTCGCTGGAGGCGACCGGGTCGCGGACTGTAACCGCCGGTTCGGACTTTCACCGACCCCGGAGTGCGCTGCTACTGGTACAGGGCCAGTCTGCCACGGACGTCCGCACTCCATGCGGGCGAGGAGTGTGGAGTGGCTCACAGGAAGTGACGCGGAGACCGCCGAGGGTCGCACGAGGGGCAACTCCCCCGCCGTGGCACTCCCTTGACGGTCCGCCGAATTGGTCCATACCTATTGACGCTTTGGTCTAGTCCTCTTAGGGTCCGAGCCAACTTCCCCGGAGAGGAACCCACTGTGCCGTCCCCCTCACGCCCCGGAGCGAGACCCGCGCTGCTCGCCTCCGCCGCCGCCGTCGCCGGCCTGCTGCTCGCCGCCCTCCCGGCCACCGTCTCGCACGCCGCCGACCAGGAGTCCTGCCGTCCCGACGGGCTGTACTCGACGCCGGGCGTCGACGTCCCGTACTGCTCGGTCTACGACCCGGCCGGCCGGGAGAAGATGGGCGCCGACCACCAGCGCCGGGTGATCGGCTACTTCACCGGCTGGCGCACCGGCAAGGACGGGAAGCCCGCCTACCTCGCGTCCGACATCCCGTGGGACAAGATCACCCACATCAACTACGCGTTCGCGCACATCGACAAGGGCGACAAGATCTCGGTCGGCCCGGACACCGCCGCCAACCCGGCGACGGGCATGACGTGGCCCGGCGTGGCCGGCGCGGAGACGGACCCGCAGCTTCCCTACAAGGGCCACTTCAACCTGCTCAACAAGTTCAAGAAGCAGCACCCGGACGTCAAGACGCTGATCTCGGTGGGCGGTTGGGCCGAGACCGGCGGCTACATCGACGACGGCGGGAACCGCGTGGACTCCGGCGGCTTCTACTCGACGGCCACCAACGCCGACGGCTCGGTCAACCAGGCCGGCATCGACACCTTCGCCGACTCCGCGGTCGACTTCATCCGGACGTACGGCTTCAACGGCGTCGACATCGACTACGAGTACCCGACGACGATGAAGGACGCGGGCAACCCGCTCGACTGGTCCTTCGCCAACGCCCGCCGGGCCGGGCTGGTCAAGGGCTACGCGGCGCTGATGAAGACGCTGCGCGAGAAGCTGGACCGCGCGGGCGCGGCGGACGGCAGGCACTACATGCTCACCGTGGCCGCCCCCTCGTCCGGCTATCTGCTGCGCGGCATGGAGACCTTCCAGGTCCAGAAGTACCTGGACTACGTCAACATCATGTCGTACGACCTGCACGGCGCCTGGAACGAGTACGTCGGCCCGAACGCCTCCCTGTTCGACGACGGCAAGGACGCCGAGCTGGCCGCCGCGAACGTCTACGGGAGCGCCCAGTACGGCGGCATCGGCTACCTCAACACCGACTGGGCCTACCACTACTTCCGGGGCTCCATGCCGGCCGGCCGCATCAACATCGGCCTGCCGTACTACACCCGCGGCCACAAGAACGTCCAGGGCGGGACCGACGGCCTGTGGGGCAAGGCGTCCGCCTCCTCCTGCCCGGCCGGCTCCGGCCTGACCAGGTGCGGTGACGGCGCCGTCGGCATCGACAACCTCTGGCACGACCTCGACACCGACGGCAAGGAGTCCCCGGCGGGCTCCAACCCGATGTGGCACGCCAAGAACCTCGAGAAGGGGATCGTCGGCGACTACGTCACCGACTACGGCTTCCCGGCGGACACGAAGCTGACGGGCACGTACGCCCGCAAGTACGACCCGACGCTGGTCGCCCCCTGGCTGTGGAACGCCGAGAAGAAGGTCTTCCTCTCCACCGAGGACGAGCAGTCGGTCGGGGCCAAGGCCGACTACGTGGTGGACCGCGGCATCGGCGGCACCATGATCTGGGAGCTGGCCGGCGACTACGACTGGAACGCCGCCGAGGGCCAGTACGAGGCGGGCGACACGCTCACCTCGCTGATGTACGACAAGTTCAGGGCGGCCGCGCCGTACGGCGCGAAGAAGTCGAACGCGGACCTGCCGGCGGAGGCCGTGAACGTGGACGTGGAGTTCACGGACTTCAAGCTGGGGGACTCCAACTACCCGATCACGCCCAAGCTGCGGATCACGAACAACACGAGGACCGCGCTGCCGGGCGGTACGGAGTTCCGGTTCGACTACGCGACCTCGGCCCCGGGGAACGCCTCCGACCAGTCCGGTTTCGGCACCAAGGTCATCAGCAGCGACCACACGGGCGGCAACGCGGGCGGCCTGAAGGGCGACTTCCACCGGGTGTCGCTGAAGCTGCCGGCGTGGCAGTCGCTGGCGCCGGGCGCGACCGTCGACCTGTCGTTCAACTACTACCTGCCGGTGTCGACCCCGTCGAACTGGACGGTGACGATCGGCGGCAAGGCGTACGCCCTAGCCGGGGACCTGGCGCGCGGGACGACCGTCGTCGAGCCGGGCGGCGGCACGACGCCGACCGACCCGCCCACGACGCCGCCCGGCGACTGCGCGGACCCGGCCTGGGACGCCTCGGCCGCGTACGGCGGGGGCAGCGTGGTGTCCCACGGGGGCCACGTCTGGAAGGCGCAGTGGTGGACGAAGGGCGAGGAGCCCGGCACCACCGGCGAATGGGGAGTGTGGCGGGACCAGGGAGCCTGCTGACCCTCGCAGACCGGTCCGGCGGCGGTGACGACGGCCCTTGCCCGCCGCCGGGCCTCACCACGCGCGGATGCGCCCGGTGCCGGACCCGGAGAAGCTGGACTCCGTACAGGGGCGGGTCCCCGGACCGATGTCACATCCGGCGGTGGCCGATCCGTCCCAGCAGACGCGGGGCGCTCCGCCGGGGAGCGCCGGGTGTCCGAAGGGACGGAACAGCATGAGCACGATCCTGGTGACCGGCGGTACCGGAACGCTCGGCCGGCACATCGTCGCGCGGCTGCGGGCGGGCGGACACGAGGTGCGGGGGCTCAGCCGGCACGCTCAGCCGTACGCCGTCGATCTGCGCGAAGGCGGGCCGGCGCTGGAGGAGGCCGTCACGGGCGTGGACACGATCGTGCACTGCGCGTCGTCACCGCGCGGTGGCGACGAGAAGGCCGCGCGGAACCTGATCGCGGCGGCCCGGCGGGCGGGGGTCGGACACCTCGTGTACATCTCGATCGTCGGTGTCGACCGGGTGCCGTTCGGCTACTACAGGTCCAAGCTGGCCGTGGAGCGGCTGGTCGAGGAGTCGGGGCTGGGCTGGACGGTGCTGCGCGCCACCCAGTTCCACGACCTGGTGTTCACGGTCCTCCAGGGCATGGCCAGGCTGCCGGTCCTGCTGCTGCCGGCCCGGGTGAAGGACCAGCCTGTCGATGTCACGGAGGTCGCGGACCGCCTGGCCGAGCTGGCCCAGGGCGCGCCGGCGGGCCGCGTCGACGACATGGGCGGCCCGGAGGTCCGGACGTTCGACTCCCTGGCCCGCGCGTATCTGAAGGCCACGGGCCGCCGCCGCGCGGTGGTGAAGGTCCCGCTGCGCGGCGCGGCCTACGACGCCTTCCGCGCGGGCGGCCACCTCGCCCCGGAGCGGGCGACCGGCAAGGGTACGTTCGACGAGTACCTGGCGAAGCGGTTCGGGGCCCGTACCGCCCACCGGTGAACGGGAGGTCCGCCTCCCCGGGCCCACCACGGCGGGCACGCGACCGGAGCACCCCCTCGGCGAGGGCTCTCCCCGTGCCCTGCAGCCTGCGAGCAGCCGGGCGCTCCGCCGGAAGTGCGGTGGATGTGCCGTCGAGCGTCCGCGGCGCCGTCGTGGCTGGTCGCGCAGTTCCCCGCGCCCCTTCGGGGCGCTGCCGCGACCGGTCGCGCCCATGCGGCGGTAGCCGCACATCACCACAGTCCCGTGCCGTCTCGGGACACTGCCGTCTGCGGCTTCAGTGCCCGGGCACGCCGAACAGTTCGTCCTGGGCCCGGTCGCGGGCCGTCAGGAGGGCTCCGCGCAGTACCGCGCCGCCGCCCAGGGTGCTGGGCCGTACGTCGGCGGGCAGGGGGGACATGGCGGCCAGGCGGTCCCGTACCCGCGCGGCGAGTGTCTCGCCGCCGGCCTGGCCGACCTCGCCGCCCAGGACCACGTGGCCGGGGTCGAGCAGCGCGACCACCGAGGCGACGCCCACCGTGATCCGGTCGGCCAGGGTGTCGAGGAAGCGTGCCTCCGGGGAGGCGGGGGCGGCCGACGCGACGGCCGTCCGTACCGCGCCGGCCGCCGGCGGCTCGGTGTCCGGCTCCGCCACGACGCCGTACTCCTCCGCCAGCCGGGCGACCGCCGCCGCCCCCACCAGGGAGTGGAAGCCGCCCGCGCAGTCCGTGGCCGACGGCGGGCCGCTCGTGCCCGGGACCGGGAGGAAGCCGATCTCGCCCGTGCCGCCGGAGGCGCCCCTGCGCAGGGCGCCGTCGAGGATCACGGCGGCACCGGTGCCGTGGCCCAGCCACAGCAGGACGAAGGTGTCCCGGCCGCGGGCCGCGCCGTCGCGCTGCTCGGCCAGCGCGGCGAGGTTGGTCTCGTTCTCCACGCTGACCCGGGCCTCGGGGAGCCGCTCCTGGAGCGCGGCGACCAGGCGCCGGTGCCACTCGGGCAGGCCCGTGGAGTCGCGCAGTTCGCCGCTCGCGGGGTCGATCAGCCCGGGGGCCCCGATCCCGACGGTGTGCAGCCGGTCGGCGCCCGCCTCCTTCGCCGTCCGCTCGACCAGCGTGACCGCCTGTTCGACCGCCGGTCCGGTGCCCGCGTCCCCGGTGATGGGCAGGGCGGCCTCGGCCAGGACCTCGCCGACGAGGTCCGACACGACCACGGTGACGCCCTCGGTGCGGACGTCCAGCGCGGCCAGGTGGGCCCGGTCCGCGACGATGCCGTAGAGCTTGGCGTTGGGGCCGCGCCGCTGCTCCCCCGCCTCGCCGGCCACCGCGATGAGCCCGGCGGCGGTGAGCCGCTCGACGAGGTCGGCGACGGTCGGCCGGGACAGCCCGGTCAGCTGCTTCAACTGCCCGGCGGTCAGCGGGCCTTCCTGCTGGAGCAGGCGCAGGGCGAGCCGGTCGTTGATGGCTCTGGCGGTGCTCGGGGATGCGGCCATGCCGGGATCCTTCCAGATCGGCGGGGCCGGCCGGCGCATGCTCCGCCTCCGGATACCCCATATCTTTCAGGCAGGGTTCCTGATAGTTTACGGCGGCGCGTGCGGAAACCGACGACCGGGAGGGGCGGGACGATGAGCGCAGTGGTCCATCAGCAGCATGATGTGAGACGGGCGCGGTACGCCGTGGCCGCCGTGTTCGCCGTACACGGCGCCGTCACCGGCTCGTTCGCCACCCGCGTCCCCTGGATCCAGGACCACGCCGGGGTGAGCGCCGGGCAGTTGGGCCTCGCGCTCGCCTTCCCCGCGCTCGGGGCGTCCCTCGCGATGCCGCTCGCGGGAAGCATCAGCCACCGCTTCGGCGCCCGCACGGCGCTGCGCGGCCTGATCGCGCTGTGGACGCTCGCGCTGACCCTGCCGTCGATCGCCCCGAACCTGCTCACCCTCTGCCTGGCCCTGTTCGTCTACGGCGCCACGGCCGGCATGTCCGACGTGGCGATGAACGCGCTGGGCGTGGAGGTGGAGAACCGGCTCGACAAGTCGATCATGTCGGGGCTGCACGGCATGTGGAGCGCCGGCGCCCTGGTCGGCTCGGCGGCCGGCACGCTCGCCGCCCACCTCGGCGCGGACGCCCGGCTGCACCACGCGCTCGCGGCCGCCGTCCTGACGGTGGCGGGTGCGACCGCCTGCACCTGGGTGCTCGACCTGCAGCCCACCGAGGACGAGGAGCCGCCGCCGCGGTTCGCGCTGCCGCCCCGCTCCGCGCTGCTCATCGGCGCGATCGGCTTCTGCGCGGTGTTCGCGGAGGGCGCGAGCCTGGACTGGTCGGCGGTCTATCTGCGCGACCAGCTGGAGACCTCGGCCGGTCTCGCGGCGGCCTGCACCACCGGCTTCACGCTCACCATGGCGGTCGCCCGGATCGCCGGGGACCACGTGGTGGACCGCTACGGCGCCGTGCGCACGGTCCGCGCGAGCGGTGTCGTCGCCCTGCTGGGCGGACTGCTGATCGTGTTCGCCGAGCACCCCGCGGTGGCGATGGGCGGGTTCGCGCTGATGGGGCTCGGCATCGCGGTGGTCGTGCCGTTGTGCTTCGCCGCCGCCGGCCGCAGCGGCTCCAACCCGAGCCTGGCCATCGCGGGCGTCGCGACCATCACCTACACCTCGGGCCTGATCGCCCCGAGCGCGATCGGCCTGCTGGCCCAGGCGACCAGTCTGATGGTGTCGTTCGTCCTGGTGACGGTGTTGTCGTGCGGCATCGCGGGCTTCGCGGGCGTGCTGCGCGCGGGAGACCGTACGAAGGTCACGCGTCCGGAGGCAGCAGTTCCCGAGCCCCGTCCCTGAACGCCTCGCTCCAGGGCGCCGGGCGCAGGGTCGTGGCGTCCAGCCGCACCAGCACCCGGCTGCCCCGCGCGTAGGTCACTTCCCCGTCCTGCGAGCAGAAGCGGAAGCCGTACGTCAGTCCGGTCCTGCCGAGCCGCTCCAGCCACAGGTGGACCGCGTACGTACCGGCGCGGGTCACCGGGACCTCGTAGCCGATGCGCAGTTCCCGGACCGCGTTGCAGGCGTCGCCGGCCGCCACCCAGTCGCCGTCGAAGCGGACGCCCTTCTCCTGCCACAGCTCGGTCCACGCCCGCTCGACGAGCAGCGGATAGCGGGCGTTGTGCAGCAGCCCCAGTGCGTCGAGGTCGTCGAAGTGGACGGTCACGGGGATCAGCCGGCCGTGGAGCAGGGCGGGGGCGAGCGGGGCTTCGGCGGTCACGGGTGGGACTCCTGGGACGTACGGGATGAGTGCCGTTTACATCGAACAGCGGCGCGTCCTCATCCTAAGCAGACGCTCAGCCGGGTCGGCCACGCCCGTCCGCCTGTACGAGGCACCGCTGCTCAGCCCGCACAATGGTCCGGACACGCTGCACGTACGACGAAAGCGACAGCCCATGAATCTCGGCGTCCGGTGGAAACTGCACGGCGACGGACGCACCCCGGCCCCCGGCGCGGTGGTCCGCCCCGACGAACGGCTCTCCTGGCCCCGTACGGCGGGTCTGGGGGCCCAGCACGTCGTGGCGATGTTCGGGGCGTCCTTCGTCGCCCCGGTGCTCATGGGTCTGGACCCCAACCTGGCGATCATGATGTCGGGTGTCGCGACCGTCGTCTTCCTGCTGGCCACGCGTGGCCGGGTGCCGAGTTACCTCGGCTGTTCGCTCTCCTTCGTCGGTGTCGCCGCGGTCATCCGGGCCCAGGGCGGCTCCAGCGCCACCGTCACCGGCGCGGTGTTCGTGGTGGGGGCCGCGCTGTTCCTGGTGGGTCTGGCGGTGCGGCGGTTCGGGGCGCGGATCATCCACGCCGCGATGCCGCCGATCGTCACCGGTGCGGTGGTGATGCTGATCGGCTTCAACCTGGCACCGGTGACCGCCTCCACCTACTGGCCGCAGGACCAGTGGACCGCCCTGTTCGTGATGCTGTTCACCGGGCTCGCCGTGGTCTGCCTGCGCGGCTTCTGGTCCCGCATCGCGATCTTCCTCGGGCTGGTCTTCGGATACGTCCTGTCCTGGGCGCTCGACCGGATCTTCGGGCGGATCCACTCGGCGGACGCGAGCGGCAAGGTCACCGACCACTGGCGCCTGGACCTGTCCGGAGTGGGCCAGGCCGACTGGATCGGACTGCCGGCCCTGCACGGCCCGTCCTTCGAGTGGTCGGCGATCCTGGTCGCCCTGCCGGTGGTCATCGCGCTGATCGCCGAGAACGCCGGGCACGTCAAGGCGGTCGGCGAGATGACCGGCGACAACCTCGACGACAAGCTCGGCACGGCCATCTCCGCCGACGGTGTCGGCTCCATGCTGTCCACCGCGGTCGGCGGCCCGCCCAACACCACCTACTCCGAGAACATCGGCGTGATGGCCGCGACCCGCGTCTACTCCACGGCCGCGTACTGGGCCGCCGCCGGCTTCGCCCTGCTGTTCGGTGTCTGCCCGAAGTTCGGCGCGGTCGTGGCGGCCATCCCGGGCGGGGTCCTCGGCGGGATCACCGTCATCCTGTACGGCATGATCGGCCTGCTCGGCGCGCAGATCTGGATCAACGCCAAGGTGGACCTGCGCAATCCGCTGAACCTGGTGCCGGCCGCCGCGGGCATCATCATCGGCGTCGGCAACGTCACGATGGAGTTCACCGACACCTTCTCCCTCAGCGGCATCGCGCTCGGCACGCTGGTCGTCATCACCGGCTACCACGCGCTGCGCGTCTTCGCGCCCGCCCACCTCAAGACGCAGGAGCCGCTGCTCGACGAGGGCACGTCCTCCTACGACACCGAGGACACCGAGGGCGATCAGCGTGCCAAGTCGTAGGCGTACGACGGGGTGAAGGTGCCCGGCGCCCCCTTGCAGCCGTCGGACTCCCCCGGCAGCTTCACCCACAGGTAGGCGTCGATGCCGGTCTCCCCGGTGCTCAGCGTCGGGGGCCGGCCGAGCTTGCGGCCCGCGGGGTCGCACCATGCGCCGTCCGCCGGGGCACCGTTGCCGTTGCGGCTGGTGTCGATCACCGCGCCGAGGCCCGGCGGGCCGCCGAGGGCGTCGAGCACGGCACGGTCGTAGGTGACCTCGTCGGCGGTGGCGTGGAAGTTGGAGACGTTGCTGAAGACACCGTCGGAGGAGGCGGCCGAGGCGGCCCCGGCCTGCCGCAGCAGGGCGGCCTGTTCGGCCGCGCCGTGCCAGCCGGAGTGCCCGGCGTCGAAGTAGACCCGCGCCCGGGGGTTGGCGTCCTTCAGCACCCGGCCGGCGCGGGCCAGCGAGGCGAAGCGGTCGGCGCGCTGCCCGGCGGAGAGGCACTCGGACTGGGCGATCGCGTCGGGCTCCAGGATCACGATGACCTCGCTGCCGCCCAGTCCGGCGGCGAACCGGTCGATCCAGGCGTCGTAGGCCGCCAGATCGGGCGCCCCGCCCTCGGAGTGCCCGCCGCAGTCGCGGTCGGGGATCGCGTACGGCACGAGGACCGGCGTCCGGCCCCGCGCCGCGCCGCCCGACGCCACGGCACGCACCCGGGAGGTGACCGTCTCCGGGGAGTAGTCCGCGAACCACACGGCCGCCGGCCGGTCGGCGATCCGGGACTCGATGACCGCGCGGCGCGGGTCGTCGGGGTTGGTCCGCACCCAGTCCAGGACCTGGGAGTCGGGGTGGCGGTAGAGGCGGGTGGGCACGGGGGCGGTCTGCCGCTTCTCCCCGGTCCTGGACGCGGACGCCTTCGGGCTCGCCTTCTTCGTCGGACCGGCCGTGGGAGAAGGGGACTTCGTCGCCGACGGCGAGGGCGAGGGTGACGGCACGACGGGCAGCGGTTCCAGGCGCGGCGAGGAGGTCACCCCGGGGCGTGCCTCGTCCGCGCCGCGTCCGCCGCCGACCGCCGACATCATCCCCGTGACGGTGCCGACCGCGACCACCACGGAGGCCGCCGCGACCATCGTGCCGCGCCGGGCGGTACGCCGGCGCTCGGCCCTCCGCGCGGACAGGCGCTGGGCACGCGAGCCTGACACAGTACTGCTCCCCCTCCCCCACGACGGGTGCGTTCCCCCGTTCCGGGGAAGCGTCGGGCCCGCCGTCACTGACGCCACCCTAAAGGTGCGACTCTGCGCTCATGGTGCGATGCGAACAAGTCCTCACCGCCGTGGACGGGGTCGTCTCCCGTATGCGCGCCCTCGACGCGGCCCTGCCCGCGCGGGACGGGGTCGCGGTGTTCAACCGTGTCTACCTCGCCGTCACGGAGGCCGTGGACCGGCGGATCGACGCGGGCCGGTTCCGGGACGCCCGGGCGGCGATCGCGCTGGACGTACGGTTCGCGGAGCGCTATCTGGCGGCGGTGGACGCGGTGTCGCGGGAGCGGCGGCCACCGGCCTGCTGGCGTCCGCTGTTCCAGTTCCGCCGGCACCCCGGCGTACGTCCGCTGCAGTTCGCGCTCGCGGGCATCAACGCGCACATCGGCCACGATCTCGCGCTCGCCGTCGTGGACACCTGCCGTACGCTCGGCTGCGAACCCGTCGATCTGGAGGACGAGTTCGACCAGGTGGGCGAACTCCTCCTCTCGCTGGAGGACCGGATCCGCGAAGAGCTGACACCGGGCCCCGAACTGCTGCGGATCGCCGACCCGTTGACCCATCTGCTGGGCGCGTGGAGCCTGGAACGCGCCCGGGACGCGGCCTGGACGGCGGCCCGCGCCCTGTGGGCACTGCGCGGACTGCCGGACGTCGCCGGGGAGTTCACCGAACGCCTGGACACGGCGGTGGGCTTCGCCGGCCGCATGCTGCTCACCCCGCTGCCGGACCGACCCGGCAGCGGGGGGCGGACTCAGTCCTCGGGGAGTTCCACCGGGGCGATCTCGTCGTAGAGGTCGCCGGGACCCGGGTTGGTCGGGTCGGTCTCGCCGCCGAAGTGGTGCATGACGCCCCAGACCGCGTTCAGCGCGGTCTGGACGGCACCCTCCGCCCAGCCGGCCGTCCAGGAGATGTCGTCACCGGCGAGGAAGATGCCCCGCTTGTCCTCCGGCAGCGCCTCCTGCATGAAGTGGGTGAACAGGCGGCGCTGGTAGCGGTAGTGGCCGGGCAGGTTGGCCTTGAACGCGCCCATGAAGTAGGGCTCGTTCTCCCAGGAGACGGTCACCGGGTTGCCGATGACGTGCTTCCGGATGTCGACCTTGGGGTAGATCTCGCCGAGCGACTTCAGCATGACCTCCATCCGCTCGTTCGCGGACAGCGGCAGCCACTTCAGGCTGTCGTCGCACCAGGTGTAGGAGAGGCAGATGACGGCGGGCTTGTCGGGGCCGTCGTCGAGGAGGTACGTGCCACGGGTCATGCGGTCGGTGAGCGTCATCGACATGACGTCCCGGCCGGTCTCCTCGTCCTTGTCCAGCCAGAACGGCCGGTCGACCGGCACGAAGAGCTTGGAGCTCTCCATGTAGTGGGTGCGCTCGATGGCGGTCCAGTGGTCGATCGGGAAGAGCGAGTCGTCGCAGGCGATCTTGGACAGCAGCATCCAGGACTGGGCGGTGAAGATCGCCGCCCGGTACGTACGGATGTCCCCGTCGGCGTCCGTCACCGTGATCCGGTTGCCGGCGGTGCGGTTGAGCCGGGTGACCGCCGGGCGGGGCTCGCCCTCCGGGTGCAGGGACTTCAGCGAGGTGCCGTACGGCCAGTGGACGATCTTCTCCGGCTCGCGCTCCCACAGGCGCAGGGGCAGTTGCTGGGAGCCGCCGACGATGCCGCGGTGATGGTCGTCGGCCTCGGTGTAGACGACGCGGAGGATCTCCAGGATGGAGTTGGGGAAGTCGGTGTCCCAGCCGCCGGTGCCGAAGCCGACCTGGCCGAAGATCTCGCGGTGGCGGAAGGACCTGAAGGCCTCTGAGTCGCAGAGGAAGCCGTAGAAGGTCTGGTTGTCGAGCTTCTCGACCAGCTTCGCCCAGATCTCCCGGATACGCGGGACGTCGCGCTCGCGCAGGGCGCGGTTCATGTCGGAGAAGTCGGCGCCCTCTTCGAGGCACTCGGCCCAGGCGTCGGCGACGTCCCGGTAGATCTGGGGCAGGTCGTCGAGGGTCTCGGCGTAGTGCGACTCGCCCTTGAGGTCGACGACGGTGGACGGCGTCGCCTCGGCGAGGGGATTGGGGAAGGGACGGGTGCGCAGTCCGACCAGGTCGATGTAGTGCCGGAGCGCCGTGGAGGACGGCGGGAAGCGCATCGCGCCCATCTCGGCGGTCAGGGAGTCGTCGCACCCGTCGAAGCCGACGGTGCGCAGCCGGCCACCGATCCGGTCGGCCTCGTACACGACCGGCTTGAGGCCCATCTTCATCAGCTCGTACGCGGCGACGATGCCGGACAGGCCGCCGCCGATCACGGCGACCTCGGTGCCGTGATCGGTCGCCGGTATCTGTCCGAGGCCCGCCGGGTGGGCGAGGAAGTCGTCGTACGCGTACGGGAAGTCCGGGCCGAACATGGTGATCGGCGGCTGCTGCTCGTCGGCGTGCTCGATCGCGTTGGGCACGGTGGACGTCATGGGGTGCGGACTCCTTGCACAGGTGAAGCGGGGGGGTGGGGGAGGAGGCTCAGACGAGGGACCCGTAGAGGCCGGGGCGGCGGTCCTGCAGATACGGGTTGTCCTCACGGGACGCGGCGAGGAGGACGGGGTCGGCGTCGGCGACGACGAGTTCCTCGGTGCGGCCGGCCCGGGTGCGGGCGACTCCGTCGGGGGCGGCGAGCGTGGACAGGCCCACGAACTCGAACTCGCCCTCCTGGCCGACCCGGTTGACGTACGCGATGTACATCTGGTTCTCGAACGCCCGCACCGGCACGACGGACTCGGCGACGAACTGGAACGGGTGCAGCTGTGCCGTGGGCACCAGGAGGAGGTCGGTGCCGGCCAGCGCGTGGGCGCGCACGTTCTCCGGGAACTCGACGTCGTAGCAGATCATCAGGCCGATGGTGAGGCCGTCGAGCTCGGCCTGCACGACGGTTCGCTCTCCCGGGGTGAAGTGGTCCCGTTCGAAGCAGCCGTAGAGGTGGGTCTTGCGGTAGTTCGCGAGGCGGGTGCCGGCGGCGGAGATCAGCTGCACGGAGTTGAAGACGCGTCCGCCGTCCCGCTCGGGGTAGCCGTAGGCGATCGCGAGGCCGTGCCGGGTGGCGGTCTCCGTGATCGCGTCGGCCGCGTCGCCGTCGGCGGGCTCGGCGAGCCGGGCGATGTCGTCGCCGATCGCGTACCCGGTCAGGAACAGCTCCGAGGTGACGAGCAGCCCGGCGCCCGCGGCGGCGGCGCGGGCGGACGCCTCGTCGAGGACCTTGAGGTTCTCGACGACGGATCCGGGGCGGCCGGAGCTCTGGAGCAGGGCGGTGCGCATGCGTGTTCCTCACCGGTACGCGGGGGTTTCGGGGGTCGGATAGACGGTACGGGCGGGCGGCTCGGGGGGACAAGGCGGAGCCGTTGCGCGTCGGTGAGGGGTTTGTTGCGTGCGGGGTGGGGGTGGCGGCGATTCGTTGCGCGGCGCTCGTCGCTCCCGCGATGGGCGGTGGGTTCGCGTGGGCCGGCGCCGTGTGGGTGCCCCACGTTGGGGTGGGCCGGTGCCGTATGGGTGCCCCGGCGTCGGTGCGGGCCGGGGGTGGGGTGCGCGGCCCGGCGCGGTACGGGGCGCCCGGCGTTGATGTGGGCCGGGGGGTGTTCGCGCGGCCCGGCGCATGCGGGGTGCCGTCGCGCCCACCCGTGCCGCCCCAGCGGCACAGCTGCCCGCGGAAACGACGGCATGCGGCACGGCTGCCCGCCGTGGGCGCTACGGCGAGCCCTCACTCACGGCGTGCCCTGGCGGCCCCGGCGAGCAGCAGGGCCGCCGTCGCCAGGTACGGCACCGCGAACACCGCGAAAGCGGTGCTGTGGGCGCCGCCCGAGGCGATCAGTGCGTAGCCGCCGTAGACCGCGACCGTCGTCAGTTCCGTGCCCAGGCCCGCGACCGAGGTGAGGGTGGCCCGGCCGGTGTCCTCGATGCGTCGCTGGAGACGGGCGTCGGCCAGCACGGTCGCCGCCTGGAAGCCGCCGAAGGCGAGGGCGACGAGACCCAGCCCCCACGGGGTGCCGTCGGCCGCGCCGGCGGCCAGGGCGAGGCCGGCACCGGCGAGCAGGGCGGCGAGCCCGCCCGTGCCGAGCCGCTCGCCCTCGCCCGCCAGCAGGCTCCCGGCCGTGGCACCGGCCCAGATCAGCAGGAGCAGGTAGGGAACCGTCCCGTCCGCGACACCGGTCCCCCGCACCAGCAGCGGCGTGTACTCGTCGAGGGCGCCCCACACCGCGCTCACGGCCGGTACGAGCAGCAGCGCCCCGCGTACCGACCGGTCGGCGCGGGCCTCGGCGAGCCCGGCGCGCAGGGTCGCCGTCCGGTTCTCGTGTCCGGTCTTCGGGGAGCGGTGCTCGGGGAACCGGAGTGCCGTGGCCGCCGCCAGCAGACACACCAGCACGCTGGCGGCCCCGACGGCGGTGTGGCCGCCCCGGGTGAGCACGGGGCCGGCGAGTCCCGTCGCCGCCATCACCGCGACCAGCCCGGCCGCGCGGGCCCGGCCCATGATCCGGGCGTAGCGGCCGGCCGCGTCGAGCCGTTCCAGCTCGTCGTAGACCAGCGCCTCCAGCGCACCGGAGCCCAGCGCCCCGCCGGCGCCCCACAGCACGAAGCCGACGGCGAAGGCGCCGTACGACGGGACGAGCACCCACAGGGCGAAGCCGGCGGCGGTGAGCAGCGGGCCGAGCCACAGCAGCAGCCGGCGCGAGACGGCGTCGGCCCAGATCCCGGAGGGGACCTCCAGCAGCACACCGGTCACCGACCAGAGGGCGAACAGGGAGGAGATCTGCCCGACGGACAGGCCGGTGTCGCTGAACAGCAGCGCGTACACCGGGTAGAGCAGGATGAAGTCTTCGAGGAACGAATAGCCGTACAGCGTGGTCGTCAGCCGTCGCACGCGGACGTCGGAGGCACGCGTGGGCGTGAGAGTCATGAGGCCTTCCCGTAAGGGCGGTTCGGACACCGGACGTCGAGGACGTACGGCGGCCGAGGCGGCCCTCGGGAGGCGCGGCCGGTGGATCAATGTCGCCAGGTCATGACCCTCATGCTAGACCGGTCGTGAGGGGTCCCGCCCGGTGTTTCCCCGGCCGGCGCTCACCGCTCCCGGGCGGGGAGCCGGGACGGCAGCACGACGTCGCCGCTGCGCTTGAGGCGTTGCCAGGGCAGCCGGTACCCGTTGACCGCGGTGAGGCAGGCCTGGAGGAGCACCAGGTACATGAGCTGGCGGTAGACGATCTGCTGCAGCGGGAGCGTCCACAGCGGCCGGAGGCTCTCACCGTCGAGGCGGAAGGCGTAGGCCGCGCAGACGGTCTGCACGGCCAGCACGCCGGTCCACGCCAGCATCGTGCGGAGCGGGTCCCCGAAGACCAGGCCGTAGACGGTCAGCAGGTCGATCAGCGGGGCGAGGAGCGGGGTGAGGATCTGGAAGACGGCCAGCAGGGGCAGCCCGAGGCGGCCGAAGTGGCCCGCGTGGCCGCGCTCGACCAGCGCGTGCCGGTGCTTCCACGCGGCCTGCATGGTGCCGTAGCTCCAGCGGTAGCGCTGGCGCCACAGTTGCCGCAGTGTGGCCGGCGCCTCGGTCCAGGCGAGCGCGTCCTCGGTGTAGCGGATCTCCCACCCGGCCCGGTGCAGGGCCATGGTGATGTCGGTGTCCTCGGCGAGGGTGTCGCCGCTCATCATCCCGGCGTCCCGCAGGGCCGTGACGCGAAAGGCCCCGACGGCACCGGGGATGGTCGGCATGCAGCGCAGCAGGTCGTACATGCGGCGGTCCAGGTTGAAGCCCATCACGTACTCGATGTGCTGCCAACGCCCCAGCAGACCCCGGCGGTTGCCCACCTTGGCGTTGCCGGCGGTGGCGCCGACGGCCGGATCGGCGAACGGCTGGACGAGGCGGTGGACGGTCGAGGGGGCGAAGACCGTGTCGGCGTCGAGCATGACGACGAGGTCGTGGGAGGCCCGCCGGACGCCGGCGTCGAGGGCCGACGCCTTGCCGCCGTTCGGCCGGCGGAGCACCGTGGTCTCCGGGAGGCCGAGTGACTCGGCGACGTCGGCGGTGCCGTCGTCGGAACCGTCGTCCACGACGATGATCTCCACGGGGTGATCGCTCACGGCGAGCGAGCGGAGCGTCTTGGCGATGCACAGTCTCTCGTTGTACGCGGGGACGACGACGCTGACGGGCCGGGTGACGGGCCGGCCGGCGGCGGGGTGCGGACGCCGGTGGACGTGGTGGTGGGCGAGGACCAGCATCAGCGCGCACCGCGCGAGGACGAGCGCCCCGACGACCAGCAGCAGCACGCCCACGACCGACACCGCCGTGCCCGACACGGTCACGGCGGCCACGAACGCCCGGCCCTTCCACAGGGTTCCCGTGTCGACGGGGCTGGTGAGACCGTCGGTGCCGACGAGGTCGGCGATCGTGGTGAAGCGGTAGCCCTGGGCCTGGAGCCGGGGGATCAGGATGTCCAGCGCCCGGACGGTCTGCGACCGGTCCCCGCCCGAGTCGTGCAGGAGCACGACCGTTCCCCGGCCCGGCACGTCCGGTGTGGCCGCGTCGGCGATCGCCCGCGCGCCCGGCCGCCGCCAGTCCCTGGTGTCCTGGTCGACGAACGCCAGCACGTAGCCCTTCTCGCCCAGGTGCCGGGCGACGGACCAGGCCGGTCCGTCCAGGGCGGTGGTGGTCGAGGAGTAGGGCATCCGCAGGAGCGAGCTGTTGACGCCCCCGGCTCCGGCGAGGGCGAGCTGGGTCAGCGCCAGCTCGCGGTCGGTCTCGCTCGCGGACAGCGTGGCCAGGTCCCGGTGGGAGAAGGTGTGCACCCCGATCTCGTGACCGGAGCGGATCAGATCACGCAGGATCGCGGGGTGGCGCACGGCCTGCTGGCCGGTGACGAAGAAGGTGCCGGGCGTGCCGTGGCGGTCGAGGACGGCCCGGATCCGGGGTGTCCAGACGGGGTCCGGACCGTCGTCGAAGGTCAGGACCACCGTTCTGGCCGGCGCCCGGTAGGTGCGCAGGTGGCCGTGGGTGGTGTCGACGACCGGGCCGCCGCCGGTGACCTCCCGGGGGGCGCCGGTGGCCGGTTTCCCGGCGCGTCCCTCCTGGTCTCCGGAGAAGCCCCGGGTCGTGTACCCCTCGACCAGGAGCACCGAGACGACGAAGGCCAGCAGGACGAGTGGGACGACGACGCGGAAGCGGTGCCGGGGCGGCAGGGGCGATCGGGTCCGCCGCGGCCCGGGTGTCGCCGGTGGGGGACGGACCGGCCGGTGGCGGCGTCGCATCAGGGGGTCCCGGCCACGGGCGCGTCACCGGGCGGGGAGCCGACCGGGGCGTCGGACGGCGGCTCGGACGGACCGGGGGGCGGGGTGGACTGGGGCGTGTCCGGCGGGGGCTCCGGGGCAGGCGGCTCGTCCGTCCCCGCGGGCGGCTCGGGGGCGGGTTCGCTTCCGGTGCCGGGGTCGGGTGCGGACGGGTCGTCGGGGGCGGGGGCGTCGGGCTCCTGCGGTGCCGACGGAACGCCGGTCGCGGGGGGCTCCGGTTCGGCCGGGACCGGGGGCTCCGGTCCACCGGGGACGAGCGGGGCCGCGGGGGTGAGGAGCGGACCGCCGGGCGGCGTGAGCAGGGGAACCAGTGGGGAGCCCGGCCCCACCGCCGTGCCGGCGCCGCCGAAGTCGCTCCGCCCCGGGTCGAGCACACCGCCGGGCGGTCGGGGTCCGTCGTCCGGTCCCCCCTCCCGGTCCGGCACCGACGGGGCCGTGGCCTCTCCGGGCAGGGGCGGCAGCAGGGCGCCCGGTGCGAACGGGGTCGCCCCCATGAGGCTCAGTACCAGCACCGTCAGGTACGCGGCCGCCAGTCCGGCCACGCCGTATCCGGTGCGCCGGAGCACCCGCGCGCGCCTGCCGGTGGAGTCGACGAACACGGGGAAGCACGGATCAGTCGGCGAGACGGTCCGCACATGTCCGGAATCATCCTGACTCCGCATGGAGCCAGCGTACGCCGGAACGGGGCTCCCTACGCGGGCGATCCCGACGAGAACCGGCGCAGCAGCGGGGACAGCACCAGCACGGACTTCGTCCGCTCGACGAACGGCTCGCCCGCGATGCGTTCCAGGACCCGTTCGAAGTGGCGCATGTCGGAGGCGAAGACCTGGGCGACCGCGTCCGCGTCACCGGTGACGGTGGAGGCGGCCACGACCTCCTGGTAGCGCTCCAGGCCCCGCTGGATGGTCTCCGGGGAGGTGTTGCTGCGGCAGTAGATCTCGACGAACCCCTCCGTCTCCCAGCCGAGGGCGGCCGGGTCCACCCGTACGGTGAATCCGGTGATGGCCCCGGTGGCGCGCAGCCGGTCCACACGCCGTTTCACGGCGGGCGCGGACAGGCCGACGAGCTGGCCGATGTCCGCGTAGGAGCGGCGGGCGTCCTCGGCGAGGGCGTGCACGATGCGTTCGTCGAGATCGTTCAGCACTGCGGGTGGTTCACTTCGCTTCTGGTGCGGCGGGGACGGCGAGCCGGGAGCGGCGGTGGCCGTACAGGAAGTAGAACACGAGCCCGGCGGCCATCCAGACACCGAAGACCACCCAGGTGACGGCCGACAGGCTGCCCATCATCCACAGGCAGAACGCGAAGCCGACGGCGGGCAGCACCGGCGACAGCGGTACCCGGAAGGTGCGGGGCATGTCGGGGCGGGTCCGGCGGAGCACCACGACGGCGACGTTGACCAGCGCGAAGGCGAACAGGGTGCCGATGCTGGTGGCGTCGGCGAGCTGGCCGAGCGGGATGGCGGCGGCCAGTACGCCGCAGAAGAGGGAGACGATCAGGGTGTTGGTGCGGGGCGTGCCGGTCTTCGGGCTGACCTTGCCGAACGCCTTGGGCACCAGTCCGTCCCGGGCCATGGCGAACAGGATGCGGGTCTGGCCGTAGAGCACGGTCAGGACGACGCTGGCGATGGCGATGACGGCACAGAACGCCAGCAGGGTGCCCCAGAAGCCCTGACCGGTGACCTCGCGCATGATCTGGGCGAGCGTGGCCTCGGAGTCGGTGAACTGCCGCCAGGGCTTGGCGCCCACGGCGACGGCGGCGACCAGGACGTACAGCGCGGTGATGATGGCGAGCGACAGCAGGATCGCGCGGGGCAGGTCGCGCTGGGCGTTCTTCGCCTCCTCGCCGGCGGTGGAGGCGGCGTCGAAGCCGATGTACGAGAAGAAGAGCGTCGCCCCGGCGGCGCTGACGCCGGCCATGCCGAGCGGCATGAAGTTCTCGTAGTTGCCGGAGCGGAAGCCCTGGACGCCGATGGCGCAGAACAGCACCAGCGCGCCGATCTTCACGACGACCATGACCGTGTTGGCGCGGGCGGACTCGCGGGCGCCGCCCATCAGGAACGCCATGGCGAGCAGGACGACGATCAGCGCGGGCAGGTTGAAGACGCCGCCGTCGCCGGGCGGGGCGGAGAGCGCGGCCGGGATGGTGACGCCGATGGTGCCGTCGAGGAGTTCGTTGAGGTACTCGCCCCAGCCGACGGCGACGGCGGCGACCGACACGCCGTACTCCAGCATCAGGCACCAGCCGCAGACCCAGGCGACCAGCTCGCCCATCGTTGCGTACGCATACGAGTAGGAGGAGCCGGAGACCGGGATGGTGCCCGCCAGCTCGGCGTAGGAGAGGGCGGAGAAGAGGGCCGTCAGACCGGCTATGACGAAGGACAGCGTGACGGCCGGGCCGGCCTTGGGAACGGCCTCGCCGAGGACGACGAAGATGCCGGTGCCGAGGGTGGCGCCGATGCTGATCATGGTCAGCTGCCACAGTCCGAGGGACCGCCGCAGGGAGCCACCCTCACCCTGACCACCCTCCGCGACCAGGCGTTCCACGGGCTTGCGGCGCATCAGGCGCGCGCCGAGGCCCGGGGAAGGCGGGGCGGCGGGGCGGCCGTTGTGCGGGGGTGCGCCTTGGTCGAGCACGCGCTGACTCCTTCGTCGCTGCCGGTCTTCCGCGGCAGGGGACCGACGGCGTCCCGCGACAGCCGGGACCCGTCGAGCGGGGTCCCCGCCACACACGTACAGCGCGTAACCCTACGAGGTTCTTCGTTGCTCCTGAAATGCAGCAACCTTGCGCACCACCGCAAGATCATTGCGTTACCGGCGGGGACGCGGGTGTTCGTTGCGCGGGGGCTTTCGACCGTTGCGCGCCGGCCCCCGTCGATCCCGGGGCGGGGTCGGCGGGGGCCGGGCGGGGGTGAGGGCCCGTCAGCTCCAGCTGGCGTGCAGCGGCTTGCCCTCGGCGTAGCCGGCGGCGCTCTGGACGCCGACGACGGCCTTCTCGGCGAACTCCTCGAGCGATCCGGCCCCGGCGTAGGTGCAGGAGGAGCGGACGCCCGCGATGATCGAGTCGATCAGGTCCTCGACGCCGGGCCGGTTGGGGTCGAGGAACATGCGGGAGGTGGAGATGCCCTCCTCGAACAGCGCCTTGCGGGCGCGGTCGTACGCCGACTCCTCGGAGGTGCGGTTGCGCACGGCACGCGCGGAGGCCATGCCGAAGGACTCCTTGTAGGGGCGGCCGTTCGCGTCGTGCTGGAGGTCGCCCGGGGACTCGTAGGTCCCGGCGAACCAGGAGCCGACCATCACGTTGGACGCGCCGGCGGCGAGCGCCATCGCCACGTCGCGCGGGTGCCGGACACCACCGTCGGCCCACACGTGCTTGCCGTACTTCCTCGCCTCGGCGGCGCACTCCAGGACGGCGGAGAACTGCGGCCGGCCGACGCCGGTCATCATGCGGGTGGTGCACATGGCGCCGGGGCCCACGCCGACCTTGACGATGTCGGCGCCGGCCTCGATCAGGTCGCGGACGCCCGCGGCGGCGACGACGTTGCCGGCGACGACCGGCACCCGCGGGTCGAGGTCGCGGACCAGCTTCAGGGCGCTGATCATCGACTCCTGGTGCCCGTGCGCGGTGTCGATGACGAGCGTGTCGACGCCGGCGTCCAGCAGCTGCTGGGCCTTGCCGGCCACGTCGCCGTTGATGCCGACGGCGGCGGCTATGCGGAGCCGGCCCTGCGCGTCGGTGGCCGGGGTGTACAGGGTGGCGCGCAGGGCGCCCTTGCGGGTCAGGATGCCCGCCAGACGGCCGTCCTGGTCCACGGCGGGCGCGTAGCGGCGGTTGGCGGCGTCGAGGGTGTTGAAGGCCTCGCGCGGGTCCATGTCCGCGTCGATGAGGATCAGGTCCTTGGACATGACCTCTTCGAGCTGGGTGAAGCGGTCCACGCCGGACAGGTCGGTGTCGGTGACCACGCCGACCGGCCGGTGCCCGTCGTCGACGACGACGCCCGCGTTGTGCGCGCGCTTGGGCAGCAGGGCGAGCGCGTCGGCGACGGTCTGGTGCGGGGCCAGCACGATCGGGGTGTCCAGGACGTGGTGGCGGCCCTTGACCCAGGACACGACCTCGGTGACGACCTCGATCGGGATGTCCTGCGGGATGACGACGAGTCCCCCGCGCCGGGCCACCGTCTCGGCCATGCGGCGTCCGGCGATGGCGGTCATGTTCGCGACGACCAGCGGGATGGTGGTGCCGGTGCCGTCCGGCGAGCTGAGGTCCACGCCCTGCCGCGAGCCGACCGCGGAGCGGCTGGGCACCATGAAGACGTCGTCGTACGTCAGGTCGTACGCGGGCTGGATGTCGTTGAGGAAACGCACGTGCTGCACATCCCAGTCGATCAGAGGTGGCCCCCGGACAGGTCAGCCAGGGGGAAGAGCACGTACTTCATTGTCCCATGACGACCGGAACGCCCGCTCCGGGCGGATCATCCAGGCTGGTCAGAGCCCTGCTCGGAGGATCCTCCAAGGGGCGGGGCCACGGTGGGCGCCGGTGTCCCGGGCGGTCGCCCGGCGCCGCCGCGTACGACGACCGGCAGCCCGCGCTCCACGGCGCCCTCGGGCCGGACGGTGCGGCCGGAGAGGGAGCCGGCGAGGGCGTCCCGTCGCGGCCGAACCGGTCGGACAGGTCCGGGGCCCGGGCGCGGCGATCCATCAGGCCCGCCTCGCCGGTGACCCCGTCGAGGACCGGCGCGGCCACGAGCCGGCCGGTCAGGCCGTACGTCACCTCAGCAGGTGGTGGCCGGGAGGCGGAGGAGCGGGGCCTGTCGCGGCACCATGCGGCCGGTGCTGCCGGGCCCGCCCCCCGCCTCACTCGCCGTCAGTGGCCGTCCGGGTCCGCGCGGTTGAGGGCGGACCGCGGGGTGGGCCCCGCCGTCATCAGGTAGTCCGCGGCCGACGTGTCCGTCACCAGGCTGGTGACGAGACCGGAGCGCAGTACGGCGTCGATCGCGGGCCCCTTGCGCTGTCCGCCCGCGATCGCGACGACCTCGGGCACCCGGCGCAGCTGGTCGGTCTTGACCGTGATGCACCGCTCCCCCAGGTCCCGGCCGACCCTGCGCCCCTCCGAGTCGAAGAGGTGCGCGGACATCTCCGCGGCGACCCCGAGGGAGGCGTAGTGCGCCCGCTCCTCGTCGCTGAGCATGTCGTGCACCGTGGAGATGCCCGGCTCCCAGGAACCGATGGAGACGCAGGCGACGGTGACCTTGTCGAAGTACTCGAAGGCCCGCGCGATCCCGGTCTGGTGGCGCAGCGCCTGAGCGGTGGCCGCGTCCGGCAGCAGCATCGGCGCGTAGATGGGGTGGGCGTCGCCGCCCGACACCTGTGCGGCACGCCGCACGGCCTCCACCGAGCCGCGCTCGGCGGTCCCGGCGTCGTACACGCCCGTGAGCTGCACGACCGTGCAGGGCGGCAGCCGGTCCAGGGCCGCCGCCATGTGGATGGTGGACCGGCCCCAGGCCAGACCCAGCACATCCCCTTCGTTGACCAGCTCGCCGAGCAGGTCGGCGGCCACCTCTCCCAGGTTCTCGGGGTCGGGTGTCTCCTCGGCCTCGGCCGGGGACTCGACCACGACGGCGTGCCTCAGGCCGTACCGGGCGCGGAGCGCGTCGGAGCGCTCCGCGTCCAGCTCGGCCGGCACGCGGATCTCGATCCGTACGAGATCCCGTTCGAGGGCGGTCTCCAGGACCCGGGCCACCTTGAAGCGGCTGACGCCGAACTCCTCGGCGATCTGGATCTTGGATTTGCCCTCGAGGTAGAAGCGGCGGGCCATGGCCGCCGCCTGCACCAGCTCAGCGGGTCCCATCCGCATGGCTGACCGGCCCGCCGACATACCCGACACGGCGATCTCCTCACTGCTGTTCACACTCTGGATTCGCCGTTCATCCTTGCAGATCCGGCGCGGTCGATCAGCCCTCCCGGGCGCCGTTCATGTTCCTGACGCTCAGTGGTCGCATGCCCATGATGCCTTGGCCGTCGCGGCCTCCGCCTGGTTGCGCAGTGCACGTACCGCCTCGGCCGGGTCCGCCGCCCCGTACACGGCGGAACCCGCGACGAAGACATCGGCGCCGGCGTCGGCGCACCGCTCGATGGTGGACGCCGAGACCCCGCCGTCGACCTGGAGCCAGAGCTCCAGACCGTGCTTGCGGATCAGCTCGCGGGTGCGGCGGATCTTCGGAAGCATGATGTCGAGGAACGCCTGCCCGCCGAAGCCGGGCTCGACCGTCATGATCAGCAGCATGTCGAGCTCGGGGAGCAGGTCCTCGTACGGCTCGATGGGGGTGGCCGGCCGCAGCGCCATGGAGGCGCGGGCGCCCTTGGCGCGGATCTCCCGGGCGAGCCGCACGGGCGCGGTGGCCGCCTCGACGTGGAAGGTGACCGAACCGGCCCCCGCCTCCACGTACTGGGGTGCCCATCGATCGGGGGCCTCGATCATCAGATGGCAGTCCAGCGGGGTGTCCGTCGCACGGGCGAGCGACTCCACGACCGGCACGCCGAGCGTGAGGTTCGGGACGAAATGGTTGTCCATGACGTCGACGTGGAGCCAGTCGGCGCCGTCCACCGCCTTCGCCTCGTCGGCGAGGCGGGCGAAGTCGGCGGACAGGATGCTGGGGTTGATCTGCGCGGCCATGCACCAAGCGTGCCATGTCCTGCGGGGGTTGCTCGCACCGGTCCCGCGCGGGCCCGGCGGCGCTCGCCTCCGGCGCGACCGTCGTACCGGGCATGTGGCGGTGCCGCCGACCGCCGGGACGAACTCCGCCAGGTGCCCCGGCCCGGCCGCCCTGGGCCTGCTCGTCGTGCGGTCGGTGCCGGCCCCGTGTCCCTTGTTCACGGACGTGGCCCGAAGGCGCGGTGGCCGGCCCGCGAGGACGGCGGCCGGGAGGCGGCCGTCAGCCGGTGCGGCGGATGAGGGCCAGGTACATCGCGTCGGTGCCGTGCAGATGCGGCCACAGCTGTACGTCGGGGCCCTCGCCGAGATCCGGTACGCCGGGCAGCAGCGGCCGGGCGTCGATCAGATCGGTGTCCGGGAACTGCTTGAGGAGGTCACCGACCACGGCCCGGGTCTCCGCCAGGTGCGGGGAGCAGGTGGCGTAGCCGACGACACCGCCGACCCGTACGGACTCCAGGGCGGTGCGCAGCAGCCCGCGCTGGAGGGGGGCGAAGCCGTCCAGGTCCTCCGGGCGGCGCCGCCAGCGCGCCTCGGGGCGGCGGCGCAGGGCGCCGAGGCCGGTGCACGGCACGTCGACCAGCACCCGGTCGAAGCTGCCGGGCCGCCACGGCGGGCGCGTCCCGTCGGCGGCGACGACCTGGTACGGCCCCGGGTTCCCGGCGAGCGCCTTCGCCACCAGTCCGGCCCGGTGCGGCTGCTTCTCGGAGGCCAGCAGCACGGCGCCCCGCTCGGCGGCGAGCGCGCCGAGCAGCGCGGCCTTCCCGCCCGGTCCGGCGCACCCGTCCAGCCACATCCGGTCGGGGCCCTCGAGGGGCGCGTCGGCGAGCGCGAGCGCGACGAGCTGGCTGCCCTCGTCCTGCACGCCGGCCCGGCCCTGGGCGACCGCCGTGATGGCGCCCGGCTCCCCGCCCTCGGTGAGCCGCACCGCGTACGGCGACCAGCGGCCGGCGACGGCGGCCTCCTCGTCGAGCAGTTCGGTGGTGGTCGCCCGTCCGGGACGGGCGACCAGGGTCACCTCGGGCCGCTCGTTGTCGGCCCGCAGCAGCTCCTCGACGCCGGCCCGGCCGCCGCCGAGGGAGTCCCACAGCGCGGAGACGACCCAGCGGGGGTGCGAGTGCACCACGGCGAGGTGGTCCTCGGGGTCCTCGTCGTAGGGCGGCGCGACCCGCTCCAGCCAGCCGTCGAGGTCGTCCTGCGCGATCTTGCGCAGCACGGCGTTGACGAACTTGGCACGGCCGTCGCCGAGCACCACCCGGGCCAGTTCGACCGTGGCGGACACGGCGGCGTGCGTCGGGATGCGCGTGCCCAGCAGCTGGTGCGCGCCGAGGTTCAGCACGTCCAGCACCGGCGGGTCCACCTCGCGCAGCGGCCGGTCGACGCAGGCGGCGACGATCGCGTCGTACGTCCCCTGGCGGCGCAGTGTGCCGTACACCAGCTCGGTGGCCAGCGCCGCGTCGCGCGCGTCGAAGTCGCCGTTCTCGCGCGCCTTGCGCAGCAGCGGGGGCAGGACGAGGTTGGCGTACGCGTCCCGCTCGTCGACGGCCCGCAGGGCCTCGAAGGCGAGGACGCGGACGGGGTCCTTCTTGGGCCGGCGGTAGGGCTTGGCGGGCTTGCGGGGCCGACGGGGCTGGTCGCTCACGAAAAGGTGCTCCGGATGTGGGGTGAGATGCGCGGTCCAGCCTACGTCGTGGAGGCCCCGGGGGCGTCAGGCGCCGACGGTCTCCCCGGCGGCGATCCGCACCCCGCGCGCCCAGTCCGCCGCCCGCATCGGCTTCTTGCCCTGGGGCTGCACCCACAGCAGCTCCACGGCGTACGAACCGGTACCCACGTGCACGTTGTTCTTGCCGGCGGACAGCTGCCCCGGCGCGAGGTCGGTCAGGTCCGGTACGGGGGCGGCCTGGACGATCTTCAGCCGCTCGCCCCGGAAGGTGGTCCAGGCGCCGGGCGCGGGGGTGCAGCCGCGCACCACGCGGTCGACGCGCAGCGCCGGGGTGTTCCAGTCGACGTGGGCGTCCTCGACGGTGACCTTGGGGGCGAGGCTGATGCCGTCGGCGGGCTGCGGTACGGCCTTCAGGGTGCCGTCCTCGATGCCGTCCATGGTGGCGGCGAGCAGCCCGGCACCGGCGAAGGCGAGCCGGGTGAGCAGGTCGCCGCTGGTGTCGGTGGGGCGGATCTCCTCGGTGACGGTGCCGTAGACGGGTCCGGAGTCGAGGCCCTCCTCGATGAGGAAGGTGGCGGCGCCGGTGATCTCGTCGCCGGCCATGATGGCGTGCTGCACGGGTGCGGCGCCGCGCCAGGCGGGCAGCAGCGAGAAGTGCAGGTTGACCCAGCCCCGGGCGGGGATGTCGAGGGCGGCCCTGGGCAGGAGGGCGCCGTAGGCGACGACGGGGCAGCAGTCCGGCGCGATCTCCTCGAGCCGCTCCAGGAACTCGGGGTCCCGGGGCTTCACCGGCTTCAGCACCTCGATCCCGGCCTCCTCCGCCCGCTCGGCGACGGGGGAGGCGACGAGCCTGCGCCCCCGCCCGGCGGGCGCGTCGGGCCGCGTGACGACGGCGGCCACCTCGTGCCGCCCGGAGGCGAGAAGAGCGTCCAGTGCGGGAACGGCGACCTCGGGGGTACCGGCGAAGACGAGCTTCATGGGGTGCTTGGGGCCTCTCGGGCGGGAACGGACACGGCAGCGCACCAGTCTATGGGGCGGCGTCGAAAGCACCTGTGTGGGACGAGCCGACGGCGGCGAACCCCCACGGCGGACGTCCACCTCTCGACTGACTGGAAACGGGTGGTGCGCGAGCGGGAGAAATCCGCCCGGCCGAAGGCCGGGGCACACCCCGCGCGGGGGCGTACGCATATGCCGCCACGCCCCCACCCCGTGACCCGCGGAGCGCTCCCGCGTTGGTCAGCGAAGAGTTGACCACGGGCCCCGACACGGGCTCAATTCCTTTCACGCCGGTTCGAGAGGCTTGTTCATGGCCGACCACGCAACCCACGACGCCCAGGCTCGGGCCAGCCTGCACTTGCTGGTGCGGGACATCGAGCGGGTCCGCCGGCAGGTGGACGCGTTGCGCACGCTCACCGCCCAGCTGGGCAACGTCTACCGCCCGCGCCGCTCCGGGCCCTCCACGGGCTTCGTCGTCTACGGACGCGCCCCCGCCCCCACGGTCCGTCTCGCCCAGGAGCTGCGGGACAGTGTCGAGACCCTGGTCACGGCGGCCGTTGACTTCGACCGTTCCCTGGGCTTCTCGTGGGACGCCGTGGGCTCGGCGCTCGGGGTCACCAAGCAGGCGGTCCACCGCCGCTACGGCGCCCGCCGTGCCGCCGCCCAGGCGTCGGCGGCCGGCGAGGCCGCCGCGGAGGCGCCGGGCACGCGCACGGTGAACGCGGTCGCCGGCGTCACCACGGTGCCGACGGTCCCCGCCCCCGCGGCCCACTCCATGCCGACCCAGCCCACGGCCGGCAGTCCGTCCTTCCGCGACGACCCGCGCCCGACGGCCTTACCCTCTCCCCGCAACGGCTGAGCCCCCGCTCGCCGCACCGCACCCCGCCCTCCCGGACGCACCGCCCCCGGGAGGGCGCGGCACGTCCCGGCGGGTTCGGCCGGTGTCCTCAGCCGATGTCCGGGGGATCGACGCGGACCCATACGGGGGTGTTCCCGCCGCGGGCCATGCGGGTCGCCTGGGCCGACTTCAGCGCGGCGGTCAGCGCGGCGCCGTTGCCGGGAGGCACCCGGACCAGTGCCCGGTCCCAGTGTTCGCCGGGGGGCGGGGCGCCCGGCCGGCGCGGGCGGCCCGCCGGAGTGACCGGCAGGGGCACCGGGCCCAGGATCTCCGCCCGCGCGGGCAGCTCCACCGCGCGGAGGAACTCGGCCACCGCCTCGCCGGGCCCCGACACCGCAGCCATCCGCGACACCGGCGGGAATCCCAGTTCGCCCCGCTCGGCCAGTTCCCGTACCGCGTGCCCGACCGGGTCCCACCGGACCAGCGCCTGCACGGGCCGCAGGGTCGGCTCGGCGACCACGACCACCGTGCCGCCCTCGGGCTGCGGCCGGACCAGCGCCGCCGCGCCGATCCAGCGGCGCAACGCGTCCTCCCCGGCCCGCAGATCGGGCCGGCCCAGCATGGCCCACCCGTCCAGCAGCAGCGCCGCCGCGTATCCGCCCTCGGCCACCGGCTCCGCGCCGGGGGTGCTGACCACCAGCGCGGGTGTCCCCGGCACCGTGTCCAGCACATGCTCGCGCCCGGAGGTGCGCACCGGGACCGCGGGGAAGGCGCGGCCCAGCTCCTCGGCGGTCCGCCGGGCCCCGACCACCTGGGCCCGCAGCCGGAATCCGCCGCACTCGGGGCAGTGCCAGCCGCTCTCCTCGCGCCCGCACCACTCGCACCGCAGATCGTCGGCCCCCTGTGCCTGCAGCGGCCCGGAGCAGTGCCGGCACCGCGCGGGTGCCCGGCAGCCGGCGCACGCCATCCGCGGCACATATCCACGGCGGGGCACCTGCACGAGCACCGGTCCGTGCCGCAGCCCCTCCCTGGCGGCCTGCCAGGCGAGACTCGGCAGCCGCGCCGCGCGGGCGGCCTCGTCACGCGCGAGGTCCCCGTCCCCCACGGTCCGTACCAGCGGCGCGGCGGCCCGCACCCGCTCCCTCCCGGCGACCAGCGGCCGGGCCCAGCCGGTCTCCACCAGCTGGGCGGCCTCCACGGTGCAGTGCCGGCTGCCCAGCAGGAAGCCGCACCTGTCCTGCGCCGCCCGCAGCAGCAGCACCTCACGGGCATGGGGCTGCGGGGCGTGCGGCTCGCTGTGGCTGTCGTCGCCGTCGTCCCAGACGGCGACCAGTCCGAGGTCCCGTACCGGTGCGAACATCGCCGCCCGCGTCCCGATGACGGCCCGTACGGAGCCCCGCCGTACGGCGAGCCACCGCGCGTACCGCTTCTCCGGCCCGGCGTCGGCGGTGAGGACCGCGTGCCGTCCCTCCCCCAGCAGTTCGGTGAGCGCCGCGTCGGCGCGGGCCACGGCCCTTCCGTCCGGCAGGACGACCAGAGCGCCGCGCCCGGAGGCCAGGGTGGCGGCGACGGCCCTGGCCAGTTCCTCGCTCCACCGCGACCCCGGCAGCGCGTTCCACACGGCCCGTGGGGCGCCTCCCGAGGCCAGTGCCTCCAGGAAGGCGGGCCCCTGCTCGTACCGCTCCCAGGAGCCGGGGGCGGGCGCCGGGGGCGGCGGCAGCGGGTCGGGGGAGGGCCGCTGCTCGGCGCGGGCGTTGCGCGGCGGCACGGCGAGCTGGAGGACGTCGGCGAGGCTGCCCGCGTACCGGTCGGCGACCGCGCGGGCGAGGCCCAGCAGCTCCTCGTCCAGCACCGGTTCGGGCGAGACGACCTGCGCCAGCGCCGCCAGGGGCCCCGAGTAGTCGGACTCGGCGAGCCGCTCGACGAGGAACCCGTCGATCAGTCCGCCGCCCTCGCGCCGCCCCTCCCGCACCCGGTGCCGTCCGGCCCCGAACCGCACCCGCACCCGCACCCCCGGCTGCGCGTCGGCGTCCAGCTCCGCGGGCACGGCGTAGTCGAAGTAGCGGTCGAGGTGGAGCACGCCCTTGTCGACGAGGACCCGGGCGACCGGCAGTTCCCCGGCGAGCGCGGCGCCGCGCCAGGTGCGCGGTTTGGCCCGGGGCGTCCTGGCCTTGCGCACGCTCTCCCGGATGAGCGCGAGCTGCTCGGGCGGCGCGCCCTCCGCGCCGCCGTCCGACTGTCCGTTCTCGCTGCTCACGCCTGCATTCTTACCAAACACCACTGACAGCGACGCCGGTCCGGGGCCGAGGCGGGTGCGGATCACGAACGCCCGAGGGCGCTTCCGCCCCGGTCCGCTCGGCCCCACCGGTCCGGGACCGGCGGCGGGATTCGGACCTGCGAGGGTCGTCACCCGGAAGTATCCGTGCCCTTCGCACCGGGCCGTGCCGTCGCCGCGCTCACAGCACAGGGCTCACTCCCGCGGCGTGCGCGGGCGTTCACGGCGGAGCGGCTCGTACGCGCCGAGGCCCGGCCGCCCCTCGAAAGGGGCGCCGGGCCTCGGTCGGACGCGGGGTGGCAGGGTCTACAGCCCCGCCGCCTTGCGCAGGGCGTCCACGCGGTCGGTGCGCTCCCAGGTGAAGTCGGGCAGCTCACGGCCGAAGTGGCCGTAGGCGGCGGTCTGGGCGTAGATCGGGCGCAGCAGGTCGAGGTCGCGGATGATCGCGGCCGGGCGGAGGTCGAAGACCTCGTCGATGGCCTTCTCGATCTTCTCGGTGTCGATCGTGGCGGTGCCGAAGGTCTCGACGAACAGGCCGACCGGCTCCGCCTTGCCGATGGCGTACGCCACCTGGACCTCGCAGCGGGCGGCCAGGCCGGCCGCCACCACGTTCTTGGCGACCCAGCGCATCGCGTACGCGGCCGAGCGGTCCACCTTGGAGGGGTCCTTGCCGGAGAAGGCGCCGCCGCCGTGGCGGGCCATGCCGCCGTAGGTGTCGATGATGATCTTGCGGCCGGTGAGGCCGGCGTCGCCCATCGGGCCGCCGATCTCGAAGCGGCCGGTCGGGTTCACCAGCAGCCGGTACTTCTCGGTGTCGAGCTTGATGCCCTCGTCCAGGAGCGCCTTCAGCTCCGGCTCCACGACGAACTCGCGGATGTCGGGGGCGAGCAGCGACTCCAGGTCGATGTCGGAGGCGTGCTGCGAGGAGACGACCACGGTGTCCAGACGGACCGCCTTGTCGCCGTCGTACTCGATGGTGACCTGGGTCTTGCCGTCGGGGCGCAGGTAGGGGATGGTCCCGTTCTTGCGCACGTCGGAGAGGCGCTTGGACAGGCGGTGCGCGAGGAAGACCGGCAGCGGCATCAGCGTCGGCGTCTCGTCCGTCGCGTAGCCGAACATCAGGCCCTGGTCGCCGGCGCCCTGCCGGTCCAGCTCGTCCTCGTCACCCTCGACGCGGGCCTCGTAGGCGGCGTCGACGCCCTGCGCGATGTCCGGGGACTGTGCGCCGATGGACACCGAGACGCCGCAGGAGGCGCCGTCGAAGCCCTTCTTCGAGGAGTCGTAGCCGATCTCCAGGATCTTGTTGCGCACCAGCGTCGCGATGTCCGCGTACGTCTTGGTGGTGACCTCGCCGGCCACGTGCACCAGGCCGGTGGTGATCAGGGTCTCGACGGCGACCCGGGAGGTCGGGTCCTCGCGGAGGAGCGCGTCGAGAATGGTGTCGCTGATCTGGTCAGCGATCTTGTCGGGGTGACCCTCGGTCACGGACTCCGAGGTGAACAGACGACGGGACACAACGCTCCCTGGGGTTGCAGCGGCTGCTGGCTGATCATTGGCGGACGGCGGGGGCTGCACCCGACGCCGTCCGTGGAACAGTTTATCGGTCGCGCTTCGCCACGGGTCCCCCCGTCTCGTCTCGCGAGAGCGCTGTGACCTGCGGCACGGGCATTCTGCCCATGCCGAGCGAGGTTGGCCAGAGGCGCCACGCCCCGAAGGACGAGGTTTCGGGAACCGGACGACGAAATGAATCACTCATCCGAGGCGTTCGGCCACCAGGTCCCATACGGTTTCGGCCAGGGCTTCCTTCGGGCCGTGCGCGACGGGGGTCTCGCTGCCGTCGGTGCCCAGCACCACGGCCTCGTTCTCCTCGGAGCCGAAGGTCTTGCGCTCCCCCACCTCGTTCACCACCAGCAGATCGCAGCCCTTGCGCTTCAGCTTGGCGCGGCCGTTGGCGAGCACGTCGTCGGTCTCGGCGGCGAAGCCGACGATCACTTGCCCGGCGCGCACCCGGTCGCCGGAGATCTCGGCGAGGATGTCCGGATTCCGTACCAGGGTGATGGGTGCGGGCTCCTGGTCGTCCTTCTTCTTGATCTTGCCGGTGGCGTAGGCGGACGGCCGGAAATCGGCGACGGCCGCGGCCATGACCACGGCGTCCGCGTCGGCGGCGGCGCCGAGGACGGCCTCGCGCAGCTCCACGGCGGTCCCGACCCGGACGAGGTCCACGCCCGCCGGGTCGGGCAGGGCGGTGTTGGCCGCGATCAGTGTGACGCGGGCGCCGCGGGCGGCGGCGGTGCGGGCGAGGGCGTAGCCCTGCTTGCCGGAGGAGCGGTTGCCGAGGAAGCGGACGGGGTCGAGGGGCTCGCGGGTGCCTCCGGCGCTGACGACGACGTGCCGGCCCCTGAGGTCGGGCTCGGTGACGCCGCGGGCCAGCACCCGGCGGCAGACCTCGAAGATCTCGCCCGGGTCGGGCAGCCGGCCCTTGCCGGTGTCGGCGCCAGTGAGACGGCCGACGGCCGGTTCCACGACGACGGCGCCGCGGCGGCGCAGCGTGGCCACGTTCTCCTGGGTGGCCGGGTGCTCCCACATCTCGGTGTGCATGGCGGGGGCGAAGACCACCGGGCAGCGGGCGGTGAGCAGGGTGTTGGTGAGGAGGTCGTCGGCCAGGCCGTGGGCCGCCTTGGCCAGCATGTCCGCGGTGGCGGGGGCGACGACCACCAGGTCGGCGTGCTGCCCGATGCGGACGTGGGGCACCTCGTGGACGTCGTCCCAGACCTCGGTGGAGACCGGGTTTCCGGAGAGCGCGGACCATGTGGCGGCGCCGACGAAGTGCAGCGCGGAGGCGGTGGGGACGACCCGGACGTCGTGTCCCGACTCCGTCAGCCGCCTGAGCAGCTCACAGGCCTTGTACGCGGCGATGCCGCCGCTGACCCCCAGAACGACCTTCGGCTTGTCCACCGTCTCTCCCCGGACCTCGGAAATGTGCGACCACCCCCCATGAGACACCACAGGCCCGGCAACGTGCTGCCGGGCCTGTGGAAAAGTCAGCTGCAATCAGCTGATACGACTTACCGACCGATTACTGACCGGGGCCTTCGACGGCCTCGGAGGTCAGCAGTCCCGCGTTGATCTCGCGCAGGGCGATCGAGAGCGGCTTCTCGTGGACGTGGGTGTCGACGAGGGGACCGACGTACTCGAGCAGGCCCTCACCGAGCTGCGAGTAGTACGCGTTGATCTGGCGGGCCCGCTTGGCCGCGTAGATCACGAGGCTGTACTTCGAGTCCGTGGCCTCGAGGAGCTCGTCGATCGGCGGGTTGATGATGCCCTCGGGCGCGGAGATGGAAGAGGACACGCTCTACCTTCCGATGGATGGGAAAGATTCAGTCGGCGCGATGGGTGAACGATTGCTCACGATCACACGACGTTCATCAAGGCTAGCAGCTCGCGGGCCACGTCCTCGACGGAGGTGTTGACCAGGGTGGTGTCGAACTCCGGCTCGGCGGCCAGTTCGGTCTTCGCGGCCTCCAGCCGGCGCTCGATGACCTCGGGCGACTCGGTGCCCCGGCCCGTGAGCCTGCGCACGAGCTCCTCCCAGGAGGGAGGAGCCAGGAACACCGACTGGGCCTCGGCCATGGACTCGCGGACCTGCCGCGCGCCCTGGAGGTCGATCTCCAGCAGCACGGGCACACCCGCCTCCAGGTGCTCCAGCACCGCCGCGCGGGGGGTGCCGTAGCGGTTGCCCGCGAACTCGGCCCACTCCAGCAGCTCGCCGTTGGCGATCAGCTTGTCCATCTCCTCGTCGGTGACGAAGAAGTAGTGGACTCCGTGCTGCTCCCCGGGGCGGGGCGCCCGGGTCGTCGCCGACACCGAGAGCCAGACCTCGGGGTGTTCCTTGCGCATATGGGCGACGACCGTGCTCTTGCCGACCCCGGAGGGGCCGGAGAGCACGGTCAGCCGCGGACGTTCAGTCATGCAGCGATTATTCCAGCAATCGCGGGATGCCCGGGACGCCGGTCCCGGACCGCCCCGCGCTCAGGAGCCGGTGCTGCCGAACTCGCGCTCCAGGGAGGCGATCTGGTTGGACCCGAGACCACGCACGCGGCGGCTCTCGGAGATGCCCAGTCGCTCCATGATCTGCTTGGCGCGGACCTTGCCCACGCCCGGCAGGGACTCCAGCAGGGCGGAGACCTTCATCTTGCCGATGACGTCGTTCTCCTGGCCCTGCTTGATGACCTCGTGAAGGGAGGCGCCGGAGTGCTTGAGTCGATTCTTGACCTCGGCCCGCTCCCGGCGAGCCGCGGCGGCCTTTTCGAGCGCGGCTGCGCGCTGTTCAGGGGTAAGGGGCGGAAGAGCCACGCCTGCGTCACCTCGGATGTCGAACTGTCGGATACGGACCGGTGAGGAACCTAGTCGCCCCACACCTGGGGAGTCACGAACGACACCGTCGCCCGTTCACTCTCCGTCGGAGACTAGCGGCCAACTCCGCCGGAGTCAGCGAGAACTGCGGAAAAGTCCTGGTCAGCCTCTGTCAGGCCGGACATTTAAGACATAATCCCCTGGATTTGAGGATGTATCCAGAGTCCGACGACCACGGATTCCCTCGTCGGCCGGTTCAGGCCGGCGTCACTGCGGCCCTGATCTCCTCCGCGAACCGCTCCGCGGCGTCACGCAGAGCGACCGCGTCGGGACCGTGGCGCAACACTCCCCGGCTGACGTTCGGCACCACGTTGCGCACCGCGTCGCCGAAGACCGCCGGGAGATCGGCCGCCGTGGCCCCCTGCGCGCCGATACCGGGCGCGAGAATCGGCCCGCCCATGTCCAGGTCGTACGAGGAGAGGTCGCCGAGCGTCGCGCCGACCACCGCGCCGAAGGACCCGAGCGGCTCCTCGCCGGCGTTCTCGACGGCCAGGTGCCCGAGCACGGTCGCCCCGACGGTGCGCCCGTCGGCACGGACCGCGTGCTGGACCTCGCCGCCCTCCGGGTTGGACGTCAGCGCCAGCACGAACAGCCCGGTGCCGGTCTCCCGGGCCAGCGCGACGGCCGGGCTCAGCGAGCCGTAGCCGAGGTACGGCGAGACCGTGAGCGCGTCGGAGAACAGGGGCGCGTCCTTGTGCAGGAAGGACTCGGCGTAGGCGGCCATGGTGGAGCCGATGTCGCCGCGCTTGGCGTCCATGACGACCAGCGCGCCGGCCGCCCGCGCCTCCTGCACCGTCCGCTCCAGGACGGCGACACCGCGCGAGCCGAAGCGCTCGAAGAAGGCGCTCTGCGGCTTGAGCACGGCGACGCGGTCGGCGACCGCCTCGACCACCGTGCGGCTGAACCGCTCCAGGCCCGTCACATCGTCGTCCAGGCCCCACTCGGCGAGCAGGGAGGCGTGCGGGTCGATGCCCACGCACAGCGGGCCACGCTCGTCCATCGCGCGGCGCAGCCGCGCGCCGAAGGGTTCCGGGCCGGTCATACCGTCGTCCTCACGTCGGCGCCCACCGCGTCGGCGAGCGTGGCGTACGGGCTGGTGCGCAGCCGCGCGGCGAGCCCCTTGTGCATGGCGCGGCCCCAGAAGGGGCCCTCGTAGATGAACGCGCTGTACCCCTGGACCAGCGTGGCACCGGCCAGGATGCGCTGCCAGGCGTCCTCGGCGTTCTCGATGCCGCCGACGCCGACCAGGGTGATCCGGTCGCCCACGCGCGCGTAGAGGCGGCGCAGCACCTCCAGGGAGCGCGCCTTGAGGGGGGCGCCGGAGAGGCCGCCGGTCTCCTGGACGAGGGCGGGCGAGGACGCCAGGCCGAGTCCCTCGCGGGCGATGGTGGTGTTGGTGGCGATGATGCCGTCCAGGCCGAGTTCCACGGCGAGGTCGGCGACCGCGTCGACGTCCTCGTCGGCGAGGTCGGGGGCGATCTTCACCAGCAGCGGCACCCGGCGGGCGGGCACCGTACGGTCGGCGGCCTCCCGGACGGCGGCGAGCAGCGGACGCAGGTGGTCCACGGCCTGCAGGTCGCGCAGTCCGGGCGTGTTCGGGGAGGAGACGTTGACGACCAGGTAGTCGGCGTACGGCGCCAGCCGCTCGGCGGACTTCACGTAGTCGGCGACGGCCTCGTCCTCCGGCACGACCTTGGTCTTGCCGATGTTGACGCCGACGACCGTCCTGAAGACGGGCGTACGGGAGGCCAGGCGCGCGGCGACGGCGAGCGAGCCCTCGTTGTTGAAGCCCATGCGGTTGATCAGGGCCCGGTCGGCGACCAGGCGGAACAGCCGCTTCCTGGGGTTGCCGGGCTGCGGCTCCCCGGTCACCGTGCCGATCTCGACGTGGTCGAAGCCGAGCATCGCCATGCCGTCGATCCCGACGGCGTTCTTGTCGAAGCCGGCGGCGAGACCGAACGGGCTGTGCAGGCGCAGCCCGAGGGCCTCGGTGCGCAGCTCCTTGTGGCGGGGGGCGAGCACGGCGGCGACGAAGGTGCGCAGGCCGGGGACGCGCGCGACGAGACGGATCCAGCGGAAGGCCAGGTGGTGGGCCTGCTCCGGGTCCATCCGCTGGAAGAGCAGAGCGAAGAGAATCTTGTACATGGTGTCCTCATGAAGAGGGGGACACCGTTTCCGGTGTCCCCCTGGGGGCTGTCGGGGCCGGCCCGGCGGATCATGCCGGAGACGCGGGGCCTGGCACGCACATCTGCGGCGTTGTCGTCGGTTGTCGACGCTCCGCGTCGACGCCCTCCTCCGCCTTGCAGCTGCACGCACCAGACCCCGCTCACATGCGCTGCAAGGCACCGCCGGTTTCCTCCGGCCTGATCCGCCGGACAGGCCCTAGTCGCGGGCCGCGGTCAGATGTTCCGCGTGTTCCTGCAGTGAGCGGACGCCCACGTCGCCGCGGTTGAGCGCGTCGATGCCCTGGACGGCGGCGGCGAGCGCCTGGACCGTCGTCAGGCACGGCACGGACCGGGCCACCGCCGCCGTACGGATGTCGTAGCCGTCGAGGCGGCCACCGGTGCCGTACGGGGTGTTGACGATGAGGTCGACCTCGCCGTCGTGGATGAGCTGGACGACGGTCTTCTCGCCGTTCGGGCCGGTGCCCTCGGACTGCTTGCGCACGACCGTGGCGTTGATGCCGTTGCGCCTGAGGACCTCGGCGGTGCCGGAGGTGGCCATCAGCTCGAAGCCGTGGGCGACCAGCTCGCGGGCCGGGAAGATCATCGAGCGCTTGTCTCGGTTGGCGACCGAGATGAACGCGCGTCCCTTGGTCGGCAGCGGGCCGTACGCGCCCGCCTGCGACTTGGCGTACGCCGTGCCGAAGACGGAGTCGATGCCCATGACCTCGCCGGTGGAGCGCATCTCCGGGCCGAGCACGGTGTCGACGCCGCGGCCGTGGATGTCCCGGAAGCGGGACCACGGCATCACGGCCTCCTTGACGGAGATCGGCGCGTCCAGCGGCAGCTCGCCGCCGTCGCCGTTCGCCGGGAGCAGGCCCTCGGCGCGCAGCTCGGCGACGGTCGCGCCCAGCGAGATCCGCGCGGCGGCCTTCGCCAGCGGCACCGCGGTCGCCTTCGAGGTGAAGGGGACGGTGCGCGACGCGCGCGGGTTGGCCTCCAGGACGTACAGGATGTCCCCGGCCAGCGCGAACTGGATGTTGATCAGACCGCGCACGCCGACGCCTCGCGCGATGGCCTCCGTGGAGGCGCGCAGCCGCTTGATGTCGAAGCCGCCGAGCGTGATCGGGGGCAGGGCGCACGCCGAGTCGCCGGAGTGGATGCCGGCCTCCTCGATGTGCTCCATGACGCCGCCGAGGTAGAGCTCCTCGCCGTCGTACAGGGCGTCCACGTCGATCTCTATGGCGTCGTCGAGGAAGCGGTCGACGAGCACCGGCCGGGAGGGGCTGATCTCGGTCGACTCCGCGATGTAGGACTCCAGGCGGGTCTCGTCGTAGACGATCTCCATGCCGCGTCCGCCGAGCACGTAGGACGGGCGGACGAGGACCGGGTAGCCGATCTCGTCGGCGATGGCCTTGGCCTCGGCGAAGGTGGTGGCGGTGCCGTGCTTGGGGGCCGGCAGTCCGGCCTCCTTGAGGACCCGGCCGAAGGCGCCGCGGTCCTCGGCGGCGTGGATGGCCTCCGGGGAGGTGCCGACGATCGGCACGCCGTTGTCCTTCAGCGCCTGCGACAGGCCGAGCGGGGTCTGGCCGCCGAGCTGGACGATCACGCCCGCGACCGGTCCGGCCTGCTGCTCGGCGTGGACGATCTCCAGGACGTCCTCCAGGGTGAGCGGCTCGAAGTAGAGCCGGTCGGAGGTGTCGTAGTCGGTGGAGACGGTCTCCGGGTTGCAGTTGACCATCACGGTCTCGTAGCCGGCGTCGCTCAGCGCGAAGGAGGCGTGGACGCAGGAGTAGTCGAACTCGATGCCCTGGCCGATGCGGTTCGGGCCGGAGCCCAGGATGATCACCGCGGGCTTCTCGCGGGGCGCGACCTCGGTCTCCTCGTCGTAGGAGGAGTAGAAGTACGGCGTCTTCGCGGCGAACTCGGCGGCGCAGGTGTCGACCGTCTTGTAGACCGGGCGGATGCCGAGCGCGTGCCGCACCTCGCGGACGACGTCCTCGCGCAGGCCCCGGATCTCGGCGATCTGCTGGTCGGAGAAGCCGTGCCGCTTGGCCTCCGCGAGCAGCTCACTCGTCAGCTCGGGGGCGGCGGCCAGCTCGTCGGCGATCTCCTTGATGAGGAAGAGCTGGTCGACGAACCAGGGGTCGATCTTCGTGTACTCGAAGACCTCCTCGGGCGTGGCGCCCGCGCGGACGGCCTGCATGACGGCGTTGATCCGGCCGTCGGTCGGGCGGACCGCCTCGCGCAGCAGCTCGGCCTTGTCACCGGGCTCGCCGACGAAGGTGAACTGGCTGCCCTTCTTCTCCAGCGAGCGCAGCGCCTTCTGGAAGGCCTCGGTGAAGTTGCGGCCGATGGCCATGGCCTCGCCGACCGACTTCATGGTGGTGGTGAGGGTGGAGTCGGCGCTCGGGAACTTCTCGAAGGCGAACCGGGGGGCCTTGACGACCACGTAGTCGAGCGTGGGCTCGAAGGAGGCCGGGGTCTCCTGGGTGATGTCGTTCGGGATCTCGTCGAGGGTGTAGCCGACGGCGAGCTTGGCGGCGATCTTGGCGATCGGGAAACCGGTCGCCTTGGAGGCCAGCGCGGACGAACGCGACACGCGCGGGTTCATCTCGATGACGATGACCCGGCCGTCCTCGGGGTCCACCGCGAACTGGATGTTGCAGCCGCCGGTGTCGACGCCCACCTCGCGGATGATCGCGATGCCGACGTCGCGCAGCACCTGGTACTCGCGGTCGGTGAGCGTCATCGCGGGCGCGACGGTGATCGAGTCGCCGGTGTGCACGCCCATGGGGTCGAAGTTCTCGATGGAGCAGACGACCACGACGTTGTCGTTCTTGTCGCGCATCAGCTCCAGCTCGTACTCCTTCCAGCCGAGGATGGACTCCTCCAGGAGCACCTCGGTGGTCGGCGAGAGGGTGAGGCCCTGGCCGGCGATGCGGCGCAGCTCCTCCTCGTCGTGGGCGAAGCCCGAGCCGGCGCCGCCCATGGTGAAGGAGGGGCGGACGACGACGGGGTAGCCGCCGAGCGTTTCGACCCCGGCGAGGACGTCGTCCATGGAGTGGCAGATGACCGAGCGGGCGGACTCGCCGTGCCCGATCTTCTTGCGGACCTCCTCGACGACCTCCTTGAACAGGTCGCGGTCCTCGCCCTTGTTGATGGCCTCGACGTTGGCGCCGATCAGCTCGACGCCGTACTTCTCCAGGACGCCGTTGTCGTGCAGCGAGATGGCGGTGTTGAGGGCCGTCTGGCCGCCCAGGGTGGGCAGCAGCGCGTCGGGCTGCTCCTTGGCGATGATCTTCTCGACGAACTCGGGGGTGATCGGCTCGACGTAGGTGGCGTCGGCGATCTCCGGGTCGGTCATGATCGTCGCCGGGTTGGAGTTGACGAGGATCACCCGCAGGCCCTCGGACTTCAGCACGCGGCACGCCTGGGTGCCGGAGTAGTCGAACTCGGCGGCCTGGCCGATGACGATCGGGCCGGAGCCGATGACCAGGACGGACTGGATATCGGTGCGCTTAGGCACGCTGGCCCTCCATCAGGGAAACGAAGCGGTCGAACAGGTAGGCGGCGTCGTGGGGGCCCGCTGCCGCTTCGGGGTGGTACTGGACGCTGAAGGCCGGGCGGTCGAGCAGCTGGAGGCCCTCCACCACGTTGTCGTTCAGGCAGACGTGGGACACCTCGGCGCGGCCGAACGGGGTCTCGGAGACCTTGTCCAGCGGGGCGTCGACGGCGAAGCCGTGGTTGTGCGCGGTGACCTCGACCTTGCCGGTCGTACGGTCCTGCACCGGCTGGTTGATGCCGCGGTGGCCGTACTTCAGCTTGAAGGTGCCGAAGCCGAGCGCGCGGCCCAGGATCTGGTTGCCGAAGCAGATGCCGAAGAGCGGGGTGCCGCGCTCCAGGACGCCCCGCATCACGGAGACGGGATGGTCGGCGGTGGCGGGGTCGCCGGGGCCGTTGGAGAAGAACACGCCGTCCGGGTTCACGGCGTAGACGTCGTCCACGGTCGCGGTGGCCGGCAGGACGTGCACCTCGATGCCGCGCTCGGCCATGCGCTGCGGGGTCATGCCCTTGATGCCGAGGTCGACGGCGGCGACCGTGAACTTCCTGTCGCCGATCGCGGGGACGACGTACGGCTCGGTGGTGGCGACCTCGGCGGACAGGTCGGCGCCCTTCATCTGGGGCGCCTCCTGGACGCGGGCCAGCAGCGCCGCGTCGTCGCGCACGGTGTCGCCGCTGAAGATGCCGACGCGCATGGCGCCGCGCTCGCGCAGGTGGCGGGTGAGCGCGCGGGTGTCGATGCCGCTGATGCCGACGACGCCCTGCGCGGCGAGCTCCTCGTCCAGCGAGCGCCGGGAGCGCCAGTTGGAGGGCGTGCGCGCGGGGTCGCGTACGACGTAGCCGGAGACCCAGATCCGCTTCGACTCTGCGTCCTCGTCGTTGACACCGGTGTTGCCGACGTGCGGGGCGGTCATCACCACGACCTGGCGGTGGTACGACGGGTCGGTGAGGGTCTCCTGGTAGCCGGTCATGCCGGTGGAGAACACCGCTTCGCCGAAGGTCTCCCCCACCGCCCCGTAGGCACGGCCGCGGAAGATCCGGCCGTCCTCCAGGACGAGTACGGCGGGAACCTTGGTGGTTCCCCTGGTGGAGGTTGTCATCGTGCGCCTTCCGTCTTGTTGATCATCTGGTTCAGGGCCTCGGCCCATTCGTTGTGCTCGGCCGCGTGGTCGGAGCGGAAGCCGGAGTCGATCTGCCGCTCGCCGTGCGCCCAGGTGACGACCAGCAGGCCGCCCTCGGTGAGGACCTTGCCGGCGATGCCCTTGTCGAGCCGGGCCCCGCGCAGCGCGTCCGCCGGGACGAAGAAGTCGTTCGCCCCGGGGCGTACGACGTCCAGTCCGGCGTCCGTCAGCGTGAGCTCGGCCCGGCTGCGGGTGCCCAGGCCGTGCGCCACGATGCGGTCGAGCCACTGACCGGCGGTGGTGGAGCCGTGGTAGCGGCCGCTCATCGTCAGTTTCGCCGGACCGGGGTCGTCCGGCACGGTGGGCAGCTCGGGCAGGTCGCCCTGGAGCGTGCCCCGCCACTTCCAGCCCTCGCGCATCAGCCAGTAGACGAGCGCCACGAAGAGGGCGAGTCCGACGACCCAGCCGATCCGGGCGGCCCAGTCGGTCACTTCCGCCGATTCCTTCTCGGCGGCCAGCAGGAGTACAGGTGTCACGTGAGCTTCCCGTCGACGAGCGTGGCCTTGCCCCGGAGCCAGGTGTGCGTGACACGGCCCGGCAGCTCGCGGCCCTCGTACGGGGTGTTGCGGCTGCGCGAGGCGAAGCCCGCGGGGTCCACAGGGCCACGGTATGCCGAGTCGACGAGGGTGAGGTTGGCGGGCTCACCTGCCGAGACGGGACGGCCGTGGCCCTCGGCCTGTCCGATGCGCGCGGGCGTGAAGGACATGCGGTCGGCGACGCCGGCCCAGTCCAGCAGACCCGTGTCGACCATGGTCTCCTGCACCACTGACAACGCGGTCTCCAGGCCGACCATGCCCATGGCGGCGGCGGCCCACTCGCAGTCCTTGTCCTCGTGCGGGTGCGGGGCGTGGTCGGTGGCGACGATGTCGATCGTGCCGTCGGCGAGCGCCTCGCGCAGGGCCATGACGTCGCGCTCGGTGCGCAGCGGCGGGTTGACCTTGTAGACCGGGTTGTACGACCGGACCAGCTCGTCGGTGAGGAGGAGGTGGTGCGGGGTGACCTCGGCGGTGACGCGGATGCCGCGGGACTTGGCCCAGCGGACGATCTCGACGGATCCGGCGGTCGACAGGTGGCAGATGTGGACGCGTGAGCCGACGTGCTCGGCGAGCAGCACGTCCCGCGCGATGATCGACTCCTCGGCGACGGCCGGCCAGCCCCCGAGGCCGAGTTCGGCGGAGACGACGCCCTCGTTCATCTCGGCGCCCTCGGTGAGGCGGGGCTCCTGTGCGTGCTGGGCGACGACGCCGCCGAAGGCCTTCACGTACTCCAGGGCGCGGCGCATGATCACGGCGTCGTGGACGCACTTGCCGTCGTCGGAGAAGACGGTGACGCCGGCCGCGGACTCGTGCATGGCGCCCAGCTCGGCGAGCTTCTGCCCCTCCAGGCCGACGGTGACGGCGCCGATGGGCTGCACGTCGCAGTAGCCGGACTCCTGGCCGAGCCGCCAGACCTGCTCGACGACGCCGGCGGTGTCGGCGACCGGGAAGGTGTTGGCCATGGCGAAGACGCTTGTGTAGCCGCCGCTCGCCGCCGCGCGGGTGCCGGTCAGGACGGTCTCGGAGTCCTCGCGGCCGGGCTCGCGGAGGTGGGTGTGCAGGTCGACCAGGCCGGGCAGGAGGATCTTGCCGGTGGCCTCGACGACCTCGGCGCCCTCGGCGGAGAGCTCGGTGCCGACCTGGGTGATCGTTTCGCCGTCGATCAGGACGTCCTGCGGCTCGCCGCCGAGCACCTTCGCACCGCGGATCAGGATCTTGCTCATGGTTCTTACTTCTCCTCGGTGGGGCGGGCGTGGGCGACGGCGGGCTCGTTGCCGCCCAGCAGCAGGTACAGGACGGCCATCCGGATGGAGACGCCGTTGGTGACCTGTTCGATCACGGTGCAGCGGTCGGAGTCGGCGACGTCGGCGGTGATCTCCATGCCGCGGACCATCGGGCCGGGGTGCATCACGATGGCGTGCTCGGGCATCCGCGCCATGCGGTCGCCGTCGAGGCCGTAGCGGCGGGAGTACTCCCGCTCGGTCGGGAAGAACGCGGCGTTCATCCGCTCGCGCTGCACGCGCAGCATCATGACCGCGTCGGACTTGGTCAGCGTCGAGTCGAGGTCGTACGACACCTCGCAGGGCCAGGTTTCGACGCCGACCGGGAGCAGGGTGGGCGGGGCGACGAGGGTGACCTCGGCGCCGAGCGTGTGCAGCAGGTCGACGTTGGAGCGGGCGACCCTGCTGTGCAGGACGTCGCCGACGATCGTGATGCGCCGGCCGGACAGGTCCTGCCCGAGCCCCGCGTCCCGGCCGACGAGCCGGCGCCGCATGGTGAAGGCGTCCAGCAGGGCCTGGGTGGGGTGCTGGTGGGTGCCGTCGCCCGCGTTGATGACGTGCGCGTCGATCCAGCCGGAGGTGGCCAGGCGGTAGGGGGCTCCGGAGGCGCCGTGCCGGATGACCACGGCGTCGACGCCCATGGCCTCCAGGGTCTGGGCGGTGTCCTTCAGGGACTCGCCCTTGGAGACGCTGGAGCCCTTGGCGGTGAAGTTGATGACGTCCGCGGAGAGCCGCTTCTCGGCGGCCTCGAAGGAGATCCGGGTGCGCGTGGAGTCCTCGAAGAAGAGGTTGACCACGGTCCGGCCGCGCAGGGTCGGGAGTTTCTTGATCGGCCGGTCGGCTACCCGGGCCATCTCCTCGGCGGTGTCGAGGATCAGGACGGCGTCGTCGCGGGTGAGGTCGGCGGCCGAGATGAGATGACGCTGCATCTGTCAGGCTCCGTAAGGCAGTTCAATGAGGCGAAATCGGGCAGACGGGTACGCGCGTGGGCGTGCCGGGCCGGCGCACGCCGGTCGGCGTGCGCTCCGCGGTGCTACTGGGCGGTCCGCTTGGCGCCGAGCAGCACGGTGTCGCGACCGTCCTCCTCGGCGAGCAGGACCTTGACCGTCTCCCGCAGCGACGTGGGGAGGTTCTTGCCGACGTAGTCGGCGCGGATGGGCAGTTCGCGGTGGCCGCGGTCGACGAGGACGGCGAGCTGCACCGCGCGGGGGCGCCCGATGTCGTTCAGCGCGTCGAGGGCGGCGCGGATGGTGCGGCCGGAGAAGAGCACGTCGTCGACGAGGACGACCAGCCGGCCGTCGATGCCGTCACCGGGGATCTCGGTGCGGGCCAGCGCACGCGGCGGGTGCATGCGCAGGTCGTCGCGGTACATGGTGATGTCCAGCGAGCCGACCGGGACCTTGCGCTCGGTGATCTGCTCGAGCTTGGCGGCGAGCCGCTGGGCGAGGAAGACGCCTCGGGTCGGGATGCCGAGGAGCACCACGTCGTCGGCGCCCTTGGCGCGTTCGACGATCTCGTGGGCGATGCGGGTCAGTACCCGCGCGATGTCGGGGCCTTCGAGAACGGGCCGCGCATCGGACTGCGTGTCCTGCGTGTTCTGCGTGTCCATGTGAAACGGACCTCCTTCTCCGCCTCACGGGACGGATCTTAAAGGACGTCGGGTTGCGTCGCTCAGGCTATCAGGTCGGGATCAGCCCGGAGCGACACCCCGGATCACTCCAATGGCGTAGCCGATCTTCGCTACCACGGAAGAGTCGGTGTGGACCATTCGGCTTGACGCACGAGAGTAACGCTGCGTAACCTCACAGTGAGTTACCAGCCGCGCGGCATGGAAACCAGCCAGAGTCGCGTCGACACAGTGCCGGGGAGCTATATGTCCAGCGAATACGCCAAACAGCTCGGGGCCAAGCTCCGGGCGATCCGCACCCAGCAGGGCCTTTCCCTCCACGGTGTCGAGGAGAAGTCCCAGGGCCGCTGGAAGGCGGTCGTGGTCGGTTCGTACGAGCGCGGCGACCGCGCCGTGACCGTGCAGCGCCTCGCGGAGCTGGCGGACTTCTACGGCGTCCCGGTGCAGGAGCTGCTGCCCGGTACGACCCCGGGCGGCGCCGCCGAGCCGCCGCCGAAGCTGGTCCTGGACCTGGAGCGGCTGGCCACGGTGCCGGCCGAGAAGGCGGGCCCGCTGCAGCGCTACGCGGCGACGATCCAGTCGCAGCGCGGTGACTACAACGGCAAGGTGCTCTCGATCCGCCAGGACGACCTGCGCACCCTCGCCGTCATCTACGACCAGTCGCCCTCGGTCCTCACCGAGCAGCTGATCAGCTGGGGCGTCCTGGACGCGGACGCGCGCCGCGCGGTGGCCTCCCACGAGGAGGCGTAACCGCTCCGCGGGGACGCAGAAACGTGCCGCCGGGGTGGTCGGAACTTCACGGTTCCGACCACCCCGGCGGTCTTTTGTGCGCACTTTTGTACGCCGTGAGGGCCGCACCCCAGGGGCGCGGGGCTGTATCGACATGCGGCTCCGCCGCATGGGCGCGATCAGCCACAGACGACGCGCAGCCGCGGCACTGCCGCACCCCTACGGCGCATGGGCACAAGAACGCCGGGTTACGCCTCGCGGCGCAAAGACGGCTTGAGCTCCTTGAGCCGACCGAGCAACCCGTTCACGAAGGAAGGCGACTCGTCCGTCGAGAACTCCTTCGCCAACTGCACCATCTCGTCGAGCACCACCGCGTCCGGGGTCTCGTCGACCCAGATCAGCTCATAGGCGCCCAGCCGCAGAATGCTGCGGTCGACGACCGGCATCCGGTCGATCGTCCAGCCGACCGAGTACTGGGCGATCAGCTCGTCGATGCGCTTCGCGTGCTCCGCGTAACCCTCGACGAGCTGCATCGTGTACTCGCTCACCGGCGGCTGCCGGGTGTCGGACCGGGCGTGCCGGACCCAGTCGGCGAGGACGGTCAGGACCTCGGCCCCGCGCTGGTCGCCCTCGAAGATGATCTGGAAGGCGCGTTTGCGGGCCGTGTTGCGGGCAGCCACGGTTAGCTGTTCACCCGGCCGAGGTAGTCGCTGGTGCGGGTGTCGACCTTGATCTTCTCACCGGTGGTGATGAAGAGCGGGACCTGGATCTGGTGACCGGTCTCCAGCGTGGCCGGCTTGGTGCCGCCGGTGGAGCGGTCGCCCTGGACGCCCGGCTCGGTCTCCTGGATCACCAGCTCCACGGCGGCCGGGAGCTCGACGAAGAGCACCTCGCCCTCGTGCTGCGCGACGGTGGCCTCGAAGCCCTCGATGAGGAAGTTGGCGGCGTCGCCGACGGCCTTGCGGTCGACCATGAGCTGGTCGTAGGTCTCCATGTCCATGAAGACGAAGTAGTCGCCGTCCATGTAGGAGAACTGCATGTCGCGCTTGTCGACGGTGGCCGTTTCGACCTTGACGCCGGCGTTGAAGGTCTTGTCGACGACCTTGCCGGAGAGCACGTTCTTGAGCTTGGTGCGCACGAAGGCCGGGCCCTTGCCGGGCTTGACGTGCTGGAACTCGACGACGGACCAGAGCTGGCCGCCTTCGAGCTTGAGCACCATGCCGTTCTTGAGGTCGTTCGTGGAAGCCACGGTTGCGGAATCTCCTGGACTGGACTGACGTGGACGACGGCCGGGGCGTGCGCCCGCGCCCAGCGTGGGGCTAGAGCGCGAGCAGCTCCTTGGTCGTGATGGTGAGTAGCTCGGGTCCGCCGTCCGCCTCGGGGCGTACGACGAGCGTGTCATCGATCCGGACCCCGCCCCGGCCCGGGAGGTGGACCCCCGGTTCGACGGTGACCGGCACACAAGCGTCCAGTTTACCCATGGCCGAGGGAGTCAATTGAGGGTCCTCGTCGATTTCGAGTCCGACGCCGTGGCCGGTGAGTACGGGGAGGGCCTCGGCGTACCCGGCGGAGTCCAGTACCTGGCGGGCGGCTCGGTCCACGTCACGGCAGGCCGCGCCGGGGACGAGGGACTCGCGTCCGGCTCTCTGCGCGGAGAAGACGAGGTCGTAGAGCTCGATCTGCCAGTCCGCGGGGGCCGTGCCGATGACGAACGTACGGCCGATCTCGCAGCGGTAACCGCGGTAGGTGGCGCCGAGGCAGACGGAGAGGAAGTCGCCCTCCTCGACGCGGCGGTCGGTGGGACGGTGTCCGGGGCGGCCGGCGTTCGGGCCGGTGGCGACGGAGGTGGGGAAGGCGGGTCCGTCGGCGCCGTGGTCGACCAGGCGGCGCTCGAGTTCGAGGGCGAGGTGGCGTTCGGTGCGGCCTACGAGGATGGACTCCAGGAGTTCGCCGAGGGCCTGGTCGGTGATCTCCGCGCCGATGCGGAGGCAGGAGATCTCTTCCTCGTCCTTGACGATGCGGAGCTGTTCGACGGCGCAGCCGAGGCCGGCGAGGCGAAGGCGGGGGGCGGCGTCGCGGATCGCGCGGTGGCGGGTCACGGTGAGGTGGTGTTCCTCGACGGCGAGGGAGTCGACACCCTGGCCGACGGCGAGGTCGGCGGCGGCGAGGGCGGCGTCGCCGCCGGTGCCGGGGACTACGTGTACGCGCAGGGATTCGTCGGGGTGGTTCTGAGGGGAGCGGTCGTCGGGTGGGCCGGCGCATACCAGCAGGTCCTCGGTCCTGCCCAGCAGCAGCACGGCGCCTTCGGGGGCGGTGCCGGCGAGGTAGCGCACGTTTGCGGGCCGGGACACCAGCGCCGCCGCGCTGCCGCCCGCGTTGCAGCATTCCCGTAGCCGGGTGCGGCGGACCGCGTAGACCTCTGACATTCTTCGAGCGTAGGAGGGGTGGCTGGATGTCGCCGGTCGAGCGGGGCCGAGTGGGGGTGCGGCGGGGGCGCGTGCGGTCTCGTCGTGGGGTCGGGGGTGTGGTGGTGCGGTGAGTCCGCCGCAGTCGGGCCCCTACCGTGCTGCCACGGTGAGCCGGGTGGGGACCAGCTGAGCGGCGGCCTCCACCGCACCACCACACCCCACTCCCGTGCATCGGCGACCGCGGGAGCGTCCCACCCCCAAGCTCTACGGGCAGTCCCGCCGCCCCAGCTGCGGGCAGTCGTGCCGCTGGCGCGGCACGGGTGGGCGCGGCAGCACTCCGTAAGCGCGGGCAAGCCGCACCCCGCCCCGGACACCACCGACTCGCGGGCAGTCCCGCCGCCCCAGCTGCGGGCAGTCGTGCCGCTGGGGCGGCACGGGTGGGCGCGGCGGCACTCCGTAAGCGCGGGCAAGCCGCACCCCGCCCCGGGCACCACCAGCGCCGGGGCTGTCGCAACGAAGGGCGGCTACCGGGACTCCGCGTTCACCACTGCGGAGGGCTCGCTATCGCGCGGGCCAGGACGTCGTCCAGGATGCGGGCCGTTTCCGGTATGTCCAGTTGGGAGTTGTCGATGATGGGGAGACCCGAGCCGTACCAGCCGGCCATCCGGCCGTGGATACGGGCGACCTCCTCGTCGGTGAGCCGGCGATTGCCGGAACGTTCCGCGTTGCGCTCCAGGACGATGTCCAGGCCCGGGAGGAGGACCACCGGGAGCAGGCCGGGGCCCACGTGCCGCTTCCAGCCGCCGAGGCCGACGACCGGCCGGTCGGGGAAGACCGCGTCGTCGAGGATGCACGAGATCCCGTTGGCGAGGAAGTTGCGCGCGGCGAATCCGCAGGTGCGGCGTGCCAGACGGTACTGCGCCTCCGAGTGGTCGTTCCACCCGGACTGCGGGTCGGCGAACCCGGAGCGGACCCACTCGCGTACGTCGTCGAGGCTGATGTGGGCGGTCGGCACCCGGCGGTGGTCCGCCCAGTACTTGGCCACGCTCGTCTTGCCGGCGCCCGCGGGGCCTATGAGCAGCACGGCGATGATCGTGCCGGCCGGGTCGGGTGCCGCGGGGGCCTGTGGCGGGCTGGGCATGGCGACCGGGCCGCCGGGCGGCAGCGGTACGTGGCCGGTGGTGTCCGGCGGCGGGGGCATCGAGGCGTGCCGCGGGCCCGCGAGGGGCGGGGTGGGGCCGGGCGGAGGCGCGGGGTAGCCCGGTGCCGGAGGAGGCACGGGGGCGGGACCCTGGTGCGCTCCCGGGTGCTGGCCCGGGTGGTGTGCGGCCGGTGACCAGCCGACGGCCGGTCCGTGCCCCGGCTGATGGGGCGGCGGCAGCGGAGAACCCACTGCGTGCTGCATCCGGTGCCACTCCGTCTCGTACAGGCGATGGGGCGCTGACAGCGGGGGTGACCCGCGTGCTACCGAACGGTACCGCCCCCTGCCGTCGTTGTGTGAACGGCCGGGGGCGGTGATGAGTGCCCGGGGCTACTCCCCGACCTCGCCGTACGCGGCGAGGAGGACGGCCGGGTCCGGGCCTTCGAACACCGTGGGCCTGGCGAGGCCGTCGAGGACGATGAAGCGCAGCAGGTCGCCGCGGGACTTCTTGTCGACCTTCATGTTCTCCAGCAGCTTGGGCCACTGGTCGTAGCGGTAGTGCAGGGGAAGCCCGACCGATTCGAGGACCGTACGGTGGCGGTCCGCGGTGGCGTCGTCCAAGCGGCCCGCGAGACGGCCCAGTTCGGCGGCGAAGTGCATGCCGACGGAGACCGCCGCGCCGTGGCGCCACTTGTAGCGCTCGTTCTTCTCGATGGCGTGGCCGAGGGTGTGGCCGTAGTTCAGGATCTCGCGCAGGCCCGATTCCTTCAGGTCGGACGAGACGACCTCCGCCTTGACCCGGATCGAGCGCTCGATCAGTTCCGCGGTGTGCGGGCCTGACGGGGTGCGGGCGGCCTGGGGGTCGGACTCGATGAGGTCCAGGATCACCGGGTCGGCGATGAAGCCGGCCTTGATGACCTCGGCGAGTCCGGAGACGTAGTCGTTGACCGGGAGGGAGTCCAGGGCGGCCAGGTCGCACAGGACACCGGCGGGCGGGTGGAAGGCCCCGACGAGGTTCTTGCCCTCGGCGGTGTTGATGCCGGTCTTGCCGCCCACGGCCGCGTCCACCATGGCCAGGACGGTGGTCGGGACGGCGATCCAGCGGACCCCGCGCAGCCAGGTCGCGGCCACGAAGCCGGCCAGGTCCGTCGTGGCGCCGCCGCCCACGCCGACGATGACGTCGGTGCGGGTGAAGCCGGACTGGCCCAGCGCCTTCCAGCAGTAGGCGGCGACCTCGGCGGTCTTGGCCTCCTCCGCGTTGGGCACCTGGATGGCGACCGCCTCGTAGCCCTGCTCGGCCAGGTCGGCGCGGAGCGCGTCGCCGGTCTCGGCAAGGGCTTCCGGGTGCACGATCGCGACGCGCTTGGCCTTCTCGCCGATCAGCCCGCCGAGTTCGCCCAGGAGCTGACGGCCCACCAGGACCTCGTACGGGTCGGTGCCCGCCGTGCCGCCGATGGCGATCCGCGTCACTGCCTCGCTGCTCATGCGTCCTTCAACTCCAGTGCGTCCAGGGCCGCTTCGGTGACTTCCTCGGGTGTGCGGCCATCGGTCGGTACGACGGCCGTGGCGGCCTCCTCGTACAGGTGCCGGCGGGCCTCCATCAGCTCGCGCCACTGCTTGCGCGGGTTGACCGCGAGGAGCGGGCGGGCGGCGTTGAGGCCGGTGCGTTTGACGGCCTCCTCGACGTCCATCGACAGGTAGACGACCCGCTGTCCGGCGAGCAGTGCGCGCGTCTCCGCGTCGAGGATCGCGCCGCCGCCGAGTGCCAGGACGCCCTCGTGCTCGGCGAGTGCCGTGCGCACCGCGCGCTTCTCGATCGCGCGGAAGGCGGGCTCGCCCTCGTCGACGAAGATGTCGGCGATGGTGCGGCCCTCGGCGGTGACGATGTCGTCGTCGGTGTCGCGGTAGGCGACGCCCAGGCGCTCGGCGAGCAGCTGCCCCACGGTGGACTTGCCCACGCCCATCGGACCGACCAGCACGATGACCGGTGAGCTCATCGGATGGCCAGGTTCTCGAGGTACGACGTCACGTTGCGGCGGGTCTCGGTGACGCTGTCGCCGCCGAACTTCTCGGCGACCGCGTCCGCGAGGACCAGGGCGACCATGGCCTCGGCGACGATGCCGGCGGCCGGCACGGCGCACACGTCGGAGCGCTGGTGGTGGGCGGCGGTCTCCTCACCGGTGACGACGTCCACGGTCTTCAGCGCCCGCGGCACGGTCGCGATCGGCTTCATCGCCGCGCGTACGCGCAGCAGCTCGCCTGTGGTCAGTCCGCCCTCGGTGCCGCCGGAGCGGCCCGACGCGCGCTTGATGCCGTCGGGGGTGGCGAGGATCTCGTCGTGCGCCTTCGAGCCGGGGACGCGGGCGAGGTCGAAGCCGTCGCCGACCTCGACGCCCTTGATCGCCTGGATGCCCATGAGGGCGGCGGCCAGGCGTGCGTCCAGGCGGCGGTCCCAGTGGACGTGGGAGCCGAGGCCGACCGGGACGCCGTACGCCAGGACCTCGACCACGCCGCCGAGGGTGTCGCCGTCCTTGTGGGCCTGGTCGATCTCCGCGACCATCGCCTTCGAGGCGTCCGCGTCCAGGCAGCGCACCGGGTCCTCGTCCAGGCGCTGCACGTCGGCGGGGGTCGGGTACACGCCGTACGGCGCCCTGGCGGCGGCCAGCTCGACGACGTGGCTGACGATCTCGACGCCGGCCGTCTCCTTCAGGTACGACCGTGCGACCGCGCCCAGCGCCACGCGGGCGGCGGTCTCGCGGGCGGAGGCGCGCTCCAGGATCGGGCGGGCCTCGTCGAAGCCGTACTTCTGCATGCCGGCCAGGTCGGCGTGGCCGGGGCGGGGGCGGGTCAGCGGGGCGTTGCGCGCCAGGCCGGCCAGTACCTCCGGGTCGACCGGGTCGGCCGCCATGACCTGCTCCCACTTCGGCCACTCGGTGTTGCCCACCATGACCGCGACCGGGGAACCGAGGGTCAGACCGTGCCGGACGCCGCCGAGGAAGGTGACCTCGTCGCGCTCGAACTTCATCCGGGCGCCGCGACCGTAGCCCAGCCGCCGCCTCGCGAGGTGGTCCGCCACCATGTCCGTGGTGATCGGTACGCCGGCGGGAAGGCCCTCCAGCGTCGCGACGAGTGCGGGACCGTGCGACTCCCCCGCGGTCAGCCAGCGCAACCTGCTCAACGGTGCTCCTCAATGCTCGCGCCCCGGTACTGCCTGCGTACACGTGTCCTCGTGTACGGCTGTGACGTGACAGGGTGCGCGGCCCCGGTCCGCCACCTCCGATCCTCCCACGTCCGGGCCGGGTGCCCGGCCGCCGGTCCATCAGGCGGACGGGCGGGATCACGGGCCGGGCGGTGGAGGGATCAGGCCGGGCCGCCCTCGCCCCGGCGCTGCGGGGGCGCGTAGGCGCCGAGGAAGTCGGCCCCGCTCGGCCGCGGAGCCTGCTGGTCCGCACCGCCGCTGCCCTGTTGGCGCGGCGGCGCGTACTGGCCCAGGTAGTCGGCGCCACTCGGCTGCTGAACGGCCCGCGGAGCAGGCCGGGTCTGCTGCGGGGCGTACTGGCCCAGGTGGTCCGCGCCGCTGCCCTGGCCGTACTGGGCCGCCGCGTGGACCGGCTGGCCGTTGCGGACCGCGCGGCGGTACGCGATCTTGCGCTTGATCTTGACGATCCAGGACGCGACGACGGCGAGCACGATCAGGGCCAGCACCGTGATCTGCACCCAGTCGGGCAGAAAGCCCAGCACGGACTCGAATATCTGGGACTTCACCGACGCCAGCGGCATGCCTGCGGACATGGAACGCGTTCCCCTCCCCTGTTCCGCCCCCTGCGGAACCGAGGGTGGATCCTAGCGGGCCGCGAGAGCCCGCTCGCCCGCTTTTCGCATCGCGTCCAGCGGGGCCGGTGAACGCCCCGTCATCTGCTCCACCTGGAGCACCGCCTGGTGCACCAGCAGGTCCAGTCCGCTGACCACGGCGCCCCCGTACGCCGACCAGCGGGCGGCGAGAACGGTCGGCCACGGGTCGTAGAGCACGTCGAAGAGGGCCGTCGGACGCTCCGGGACGGCCTTGGCGAGGGTGTCCGTGACACCGGCCGGGGTGGTGCTGACGACCAGCGGGGCGTGCAGGGCCTGCTCGGCGTCGTCCCAGGCGGCGATGCGCACCGCGACGTCGAGCCGTTCGGCCCACTCCCGCATCTCCGCCGCACGGGCCTCGCTGCGGACGTAGACGGTGACCTCGCCCGAGCAGATCCGGGCCAGTGCGGCCAGCGCGGAGGACGCGGTGGCGCCCGCGCCGATGATGGCGGCCGTCTCCACCTTGTCGATGCCGTGCTCGCGCAGGGCGGCGACCATTCCGGGGATGTCGGTGTTGTCGCCGGTCCGGCGGCCGTCCGGCGTGAGGACGACCGTGTTGACCGCCTCGACGGACGTCGCGGTCTCGCTGACCGAGTCGAGCAGCGGGATCACCGCCCGCTTCAGCGGCATGGTCAGCGACAGCCCCGCCCACTCGGTGCCGAGCGTGTCGAAGAAGCCGGGCAGGGACTTCTCGTCGACCTCGAAACGGTCGTACGTCCAGCCTTCCAGGCCCAGCTCGGCGTAGGCGGTGCGGTGCAGCACCGGGGAGAGGGAGTGGGCGATCGGGGAGCCGAGTACGGCGGCTCTGCGGGCGGCCGGCATCAGTTGTCCCTCGACGCGTTGAACTTGTCGACGAGCTTCTGGTGCTCCGCGATGGTCTTGGCGAACTCGGTCTCGTGCATGCCGTCCGTGGCCACGAAGTACATCCAGCCGTCGCTCGTCGGGTTCAGCGCGGCCTGCAGGGCCTCCTCGCCCGGGTTGCCGATCGGGCCGGGCGGCAGGCCCTTGTTGGTGTACGTGTTGTACGGGTCGGGGTTGCTGTTGATCTCCGACTCGGAGATGTCGATCTCGCTCTGGCCCAGGAGGTAGTTGAAGCTCGAGTCGAACTGCAGCTCTTGGTTCGTCTCCGTGTTGGTGGGCTTGAGCCGGTTGTAGATGACCTCGGACATCTTGCGGAAGTCGTCGTGGGTCTTGCCCTCCGCCTGGACCAGGCTCGCGACCGTCACCAGCTCCCACGGCCCTTCGAGACCGAGGCTCTCGGCCTTCCCCTCGAAGTCCAGCTCCTCGTACTTCTCGGTGGCACGGGCCACCATCTGTTTCAGCACGTCCTCGGGTTTCTGGCCCTTGGCGACGGCATAGCTGGACGGGTAGAGGAAGCCCTCCAGCGGATCCTTGACGTCCTCGTGGTTCACGGCCCAGTCGGGCAGGCCGAGGGTCTTCCACTTGGTCTCGGCGACCTTGGCCGTGGTGCCCTCGTCCACCTTGAGGCGCTTGTCGATGAGCTCGTAGACGGCTTTGTTGCGCTTGCCCTCGGCGATGATCAGGTTGTCGCGGCTCTTCGGGCTGAGCATCAGTTCGACCGCGCTCGCGGCCGACATCTCCTTCTCCAGCGTGTACACGCCGTCCTGGATGGTCTTGCCCTGCGGGTTGGCCGCCTGGGCCGCGACGAACGCGTCGACGCTCTTGACCACGCCCATCTTCTTGAGCTCCTGGCCGATGGCGTAACCGCCGGCGCCCTTGGGGATCGTGACGGTCACCTGCTCGCCGTTGCCGGCCCCCGCGAAGTCCGGGGCACTGCCGAAACGATCCTGGTAGAACTGGTAGCCGAAGTAGCCGACCCCCGCGAGACCGCCGCCGAAGACCACGACCACGACGAGACAGGCCATGCCGCTGCGTCGCTTCTTCTCCTTGCCGCCCCGGCCCCGGCGCTCGCCGCGCCCGCGCCGGTCGTCCGGCTCCTCGTCGGGGCCGTCATCGTCGTTGCCGCCCGCGAAGAACGCGTGTTCGCCCTGGTCGGGGCCCGGGTCCCAGTCCGTCTGCGGCTCGGGTTCGGCGCGGCGGCGGCCGGGCGGTTCGGGCGGCGGGTAGGCGTCGGGGGTGCCGTAGTGGTCGGGCTGCTCCCCGCCGTACGTTCCGGCCTGCTGCGCGTAGGGGTCCGTCGGGCCGGCCGCGTACGGGTCCGTCGGGCCGGCCGCGTAGGGGTCCTGCGGGTAGGAGCCCGTGGGCCAGCCGTTCTGGTCGTACTGCTGCTGTTGCTGCTGAGGGGGGTACTGCTGCTGGTCGTACTGCGGCTGTTGCTGCTGGTCGTACTGCGGGTACTGCTGACCGTCGTACCCGTGCTGCTCCCCGGTGCCCCAGTCGCCGTACTGCTGCTGCGTCTGCGGCTGCTGCGGATAGTGCTGTGGCTGGCCGCCGTAGGGGGACTGCTGACCCTGCTGGGTCTGCTGTCCGCCCCATCCGCCGTCCCCGTACAACGGGTCGTCCGGATGCCACGGTTCGGAGCCTTGGCCCCGGCCATACTCAGTCATCGATCCCCTAGAGCCGCGAGGCGGCGGTCGCCCGGCCACCTGAAGACCACGGCTCCCGTACCGCCTCTCTCTGTGCGGCGGCTGTTCGAACACCGTCCGCATCGCGCGGAACGTTACCGTATCGCGATCAGATGACCACTTCGACGCCCTCACCGGGTGGTCTGCCTGACACCCGTTCGGATTCCAGTGCCTGCTGAAGGATGATCACAGCGGCCGCCTGGTCGATGACGGAACGTCCCTTCCTGGACTTCACGCCCGAGGCGCGCAGTCCCTGACTCGCCGTCACCGTCGTCATGCGTTCGTCGACGAGTCGCACCGGAACGGGAGTGATCATACGGGCCAGCTCCTGCACGAAGCGCCTGACCTTGGCCGCGGCCGGGCCCTCGCCCCCCTTGAGGGAGCGGGGGAGACCGACGACGACCTCGATCGGCTCGTACTCCTCGACGAGCTGCCGCAGCCTGCGGTGGGCGGCGGGGACGTCCCGGCCGGGGACGGTCTCGACCGGCGTGGCGAGGATCCCGTCGGGGTCGCACGAGGCGACCCCGATGCGGGCGTCCCCGACGTCGATCGCGAGACGGCGGCCACGACGCATCGCCGGGCCGTCCGCCTGCTCGTTCACCGGGTCGTTCACTTGGCGGTGTCCGCCACGAGCCGCTCGACGGCGTCGACGGCCTCGCCGACGGCGGCCGGGTTCTGGCCGCCGCCCTGGGCGACGTCCGGCTTGCCGCCACCGCCGCCGCCGAGGGTCTTGGCGGCCGTGCGGACCAGTTCGCCGGCCTTGAGGCCGCGCTCGCGGGCGGCGTCGTTGGTGGCGATGACCGTCAGCGGCTTGCCGTTGTTCACGGTGAACAGGGCGACGACGACGGCCCGGCCGCCCTGGATGCGGCCCCGCACGTCGAGGACCAGCTTGCGCAGGTCGTCCGGCGTGGTGCCGTCGGGGACCTGGCCGGTGACGAGTGCGACGCCGCGGACGTCCTTGGCGGAGTCGGCCAGACCGGCGGCGGCCTGGAGGACCTTCTCGGCGCGGAACTTCTCGATCTCCTTCTCGGCGTCCTTCAGCTTGCCGAGCATGGCGGAGACCTTCTCCGGAAGCTCCTCCGGGCGGCCCTTGATCAGCTCCTGGAGCTGGGCGACGACCGTGTGCTCACGGGCGAGGAAGTTGTAGGCGTCCACGCCGACCAGGGCCTCGATACGGCGCACACCGGAGCCGATGGAGGACTCGCCGAGCAGCTTCACCAGGCCGAGCTGGGCGGTGTTGTGCACGTGGGTGCCGCCGCACAGCTCCTTGGAGAAGTCGCCGATGGTGACGACGCGCACGCGCTCGCCGTACTTCTCGCCGAACTCGGCGATGGCGCCCTGCTTCTTGGCCTCGTCGATGCCCATGACGTCGGCGCGGACGTCGAGGTCGCGGGCGAGCACCTCGTTGATCTTCTGCTCGACGTCGGTCATCACGGCCGTCGGTACGGCGGACGGGGAGCCGAAGTCGAAGCGGAAGCGGCCGGGCTGGTTCTCGGAACCGGCCTGGGCGGCCGTCGGGCCGAGGGCGTCGCGCAACGCCTGGTGGGTGAGGTGGGTGGCCGAGTGGGCGCGGGCGATGGCCGTACGGCGGCGGCCGTCGATGGAGGCCTGGGCCTTGGCGCCGACGGTGACCTCGCCGACCTGGACGACGCCCTTGTGGACGTACACGCCCGGGACCGGCTTCTGGCAGTCGCGGATCTCGATGACGGCACCGGTGTCGACCTTGATGCGGCCGGTGTCGCCGATCTGGCCGCCGCCCTCGGCGTAGAACGGGGTGCGGTCCAGGACGATCTCGACCTCGTCGCCCTCGGTGGCGGCCGGGGAGGAGGCGCCGTCGACGAGGATGCCGACGATCGTGGACTCGCTCTCGGTGTCGGTGTAGCCGACGAAGTCGGTGGCGCCGGCCTTGTCGGCGATCTCCCGGTAGGCACCGGCGCCGGCGTGGCCGGTCTTCTTGGCCTGGGCGTCGGCCTTGGCGCGCTCCCGCTGCTCCTTCATCAGGCGGCGGAAGCCGTCCTCGTCCACGGAGAGCCCCTGCTCGGCGGCCATCTCCAGGGTGAGGTCGATCGGGAAGCCCCAGGTGTCGTGGAGCAGGAAGGCCTTGTCGCCGGCGAGGACGGTGCCGCCGGAGGCCTTGGTGTCGCTGACGGCGGTGTCGAGGATGTTGGTGCCGGCCTTCAGCGTCTTGAGGAAGGCGTTCTCCTCGGCGAGGGCGACCTTCTCGATGCGCTCTCGGTCGGTGACGAGCTCGGGGTACTGCTGGCCCATCATGCCGATGACGACGTCGATCAGGTCCTTGACGACCGGACCGGTGGCACCGAGCAGGCGCATGTTGCGGATGGCACGGCGCATGATGCGGCGCAGCACATAGCCGCGGCCCTCGTTGCCGGGGGTGACGCCGTCGCCGATGAGCATGACGGAGGTGCGCATGTGGTCGGTGACCACGCGCAGGGAGACGTCGGAGGCGTGGGCGTCGCCGTAGGCCACGCCGGTGAGCTCGGTGGCCTTCTTGATGACGGCCATGGAGGTGTCGATCTCGTACATGTTCTGCACGCCCTGCAGAATCATGGCGAGGCGTTCCAGGCCGAGGCCCGTGTCGATGTTCTGGCTCGGCAGGTCCCCGAGGATCTCGAAGTCGTCCTTGCCGGTGCCCTCGCCCCGCTCGTACTGCATGAAGACGAGGTTCCAGATCTCCACGTACCGCTCGTCGTTGACGGCGGGGCCGCCCTCGACGCCGAACTCGGGGCCGCGGTCGTAGTTGATCTCGGAGCAGGGGCCGCAGGGGCCGGGGACGCCCATGGACCAGAAGTTGTCCTTCTTGCCCAGGCGCTGGATGCGCTCGGCGGGTACGCCGACGACGTCGCGCCAGATCCGCTCGGCCTCGTCGTCGTCCTGGTAGACGGTGATCCACAGGCGCTCGGGGTCGAGGCCGTAACCGCCCTTGTCCTGGGCGCCGGTGAGCAGCTCCCAGGCGAGCTTGACGGCGCCTTCCTTGAAGTAGTCACCGAAGGAGAAGTTGCCGCACATCTGGAAGAACGTGCCGTGGCGGGTGGTCTTGCCGACCTCTTCGATGTCGGGTGTGCGCACGCACTTCTGCACGCTGGTGGCGCGGTCGAAGGGCGGCTTGACCTCGCCCAGGAAGTAGGGCTTGAAGGGCACCATGCCGGCCGGGACGAGCAGCAGAGTCGGGTCGTCCGCGATGAGCGACGCCGACGGGACGACGGTGTGCCCGCGCTCCTCGAAGAAGCTCAGCCAGCGGCGGCGGATCTCGGCCGACTCCATCAGTGGTCCTCATTCCGGTTGTACGGGTACGTCGGGTACGTCTGGTGCGTCGGCTTCCGCGCCGGGCCCTCGACGTACTTGGGGGTGTTGCGGTTCTCGATCACGGCGTAGCCGCGGGGCGCGGGGAGTTCGCGGTCGACGGGGGCGTTGAGCCCGAGCGCGTCGCCCAGTTCGGCCTCCCGCCGGGCCATGTTGTCGCGGACCTCGAGCGCGAAGTCCACCGCGCGGTCCTTGAGCCGGCCGCCCGCCTCGATCGCCTTGTTCGCCGCGGTGACGGCGAGGTGCTCGGGCGTCAGCTGCTTGATCTTGCGGTTGACCTTGGTGGTGGCCCACACGCCGGCGGCGACGCCGGTGGTGAACCAGAACGTTCGGCGGAACATCGCTGGGTCAGTCCCTCTTTCCCCGGGTCCGCTTTTCCCGCCGCGCGCCCGGGACGGTGCGGCCCACGATCACGTTGCGCCTCGGGTCCTTGGCCGGGGCGTCGTCCTTGCGGCCGCTGACGGCGCGGCGCACGCCGTAGCCGAAGGCGGCGACCTTGACCAGGGGGCCGCCGAAGGTGGAGGCCACGGTGGTCGACAGCGCGGAGGCGTTGGAGGTGACCTCCTGGACGTCGGAGGCGATCGCGTCGACCCGTTCGATCTGGGTCTGCGCGGAGCGCACCGCCGCCGAGGCGTCCGCCAGCAGGGGGACGGCCTGGTCGGTCACGTCCGCCACGAGCCTGGTGGTCGCCCGGAGCGTCTGGGCCAGCCTCGCCAGCGCGACGGCGAGGAAGGAGACCAGGATCGCCCAGAACACGGCCACCAGGATTCCGGCCACCTCGCCACCGGACACTGTGTGCACCCGCTCCCTTGAAACGCGCCTGAACATCGAGAAAGTCGTGGGTCGAGCCTATCGCGCCGGTGACGGGACTCCGTACCGGATTACCGTCCGCCACCGGTGGAGTCGCGGGAAGCGACGACGAACCCGCCGCCTCGCCCGCCCGGAGGGGCGGGGAGACGGCGGGTTCGGGATACCGCGCGCCTGCTGGGGTCAGCGGGCGTAGTACTCGACGACGAGCTGCTCGTCGCAGATCACCGGGATCTCCTTGCGGTTCGGCTCACGGTCCAGGCGGAACGCCAGGGACTTGAGGTTCACCTGGAGGTAGCGCGGGGTCTCACCGTCGGGGGCGAAGCCGCCTTCACGGGCGATCGTGAAGAGGGTCTTCTCCTTGCTGCGGTCGCGGACCTGCACGACGTCGTCCGGGCGGACACGGAAGGAGGGCTTGTCGACCTTCTTGCCGTTGACCTGGATGTGGCCGTGGACGACCATCTGGCGGGCCTGGTAGATCGTGCGGGCGATGCCCGAACGCAGGACCAGCGCGTCGAGGCGCCGCTCCAGCTCCACGATCAGGGCCTCACCGGTCTTGCCCTGCACCTTGGAGGCACGCTCGTAGGCGCGCACCAGCTGGCGCTCGGAGAGGTCGTACTGCGCGCGCAGACGCTGCTTCTCCAGCAGACGGACCTTGTAGTCCGAGTTCTGCTTGCGGCCGCGGCCGTGCTCGCCCGGCGGGTAGGGGCGGGCCTCGAAGTACTTGACGGCCTTCGGGGTCAGCGCGATGCCGAGGGCACGCGACTTCTTGACCTTGGGGCGGGACTGGTTCGCCACTTCTCTTCCTTTTCCTTTTCGGCTGCCTCAGGGTTACGGGAGGTCGCATCCGCAGCCGGGGAATTCCCATCGGGTCCGTGAGGACCTGACGGGCAGCCGCTCCCCTGTTCTGGGCACATACGTGCAGCACACGAACGGCCCACCGACCGGTCCCGGGACTTACGGGGGGGGTGGTGGGCTGCCCGCGACACCTACGACGGTGCGCGACGCTCCTGGATCGAAGGATCCGGCTGGGTGTCCCGCCTGAGGCGCCGACCGGAGCCGGACACGGGACTCAGCACTCCGGCAGAGTCTACAGGGTGGTCAGGACCGCTTCCGACCGAGGTGCTTCCTGGTCCACTCCACCGCGTCCGCGTACCGCGCCTCCGCGCCGTGCCGGGTGGGCTCGTAGTACGCGCGGTCCTTCAGGGCGTCCGGCGCGTACTGCTGTTCGGCGATGCCCTCGGGCAGGTCGTGCGGGTAGGTGTAGCCCTTGCCGTGCCCGAGCTTGGTCGCGCCCTTGTAGTGGCTGTCCCGGAGGTGGGACGGCACGGGACCGGCCAGTCCCTTGCGTACGTCGTCCAGGGCGGCGCCGATCGCGGTGGTGGCGGCGTTGGACTTGGGGGCGAGGGCGAGGGCGATGGTGGCGTGGCTGAGGGTGAGGGCGGCCTCGGGGAAGCCGATCATGGCGACGGCCTGGGCGGCGGCGACGGCGATCGGCAGCGCGTTCGGGTCGGCGAGGCCGATGTCCTCACTGGCGGAGATCATCAGGCGGCGGGCGATGAAACGGGGGTCCTCGCCGGCCTCGATCATGCGGGCCAGGTAGTGCAGGGCGGCGTCCACGTCGGAGCCGCGGATGGACTTGATCAGCGCGCTGGCGACGTCGTAGTGCTGGTCGCCGTCACGGTCGTACTTCACCGCGGCCCGGTCGACCGTCTCCTCCAGCGTGGCCAGGGTGATCGCCGCCTCGCCCTTGTCGAGCGCGGCCCCCGCGGCGGCCTCCAGGGCGGTGAGCGCGCGGCGGGCGTCGCCGCCCGCGATGCGCAGGAAGTGGTTCTCGGTGTCCTCGGGGAGGGTGACGGCGCCCTTCAGGCCCCGCTCGTCGGTGAGGGCGCGCTTCAGCAGGTCCCGGATGTCGTCGTCGGTGAGCGGTTCGAGGGTGAGGAGGAGGGAGCGGGAGAGCAGCGGGGAGATGACCGAGAAGTAGGGGTTCTCGGTGGTCGCGGCGATCAGGGTGACCCAGCGGTTCTCCACGGCCGGGAGCAGGGAGTCCTGCTGGGCCTTGCTGAAGCGGTGGATCTCGTCGAGGAAGAGGACCGTCTCCTGGCCGTACCCGCCGGAGGCACGGCGGGCGCCGTCGATGACCGCGCGGACCTCCTTGACGCCCGCGGTGATCGCCGACAGCTCGACGAAGCGCTTGTTGGTGGCCTTGGAGACGACGTAGGCCAGGGTCGTCTTTCCGGTGCCGGGCGGACCCCAGAGGATCACCGAGGAGGGTCCCGCGGGGCCCGAGGCGCCCTCGCCCACCAGTCTGCGCAGGGGGGAGCCCGGCTTCAGCAGGTGCTGCTGGCCCACCACCTCGTCGAGGGTGCGCGGGCGCATCCGGACCGCCAGGGGGCTGCCGGTCGGGTCCTTCTCCTGGCGTTCTTCTGCTGCGGCGGTGAACAGGTCGGGCTCCACGCTGAAACCCTAAAGCACCGCACCGACAGCCCGGGCGGGCGGTCAGCTGGTCCAGAACTCCCACCAGCGGGTCAGGATCAGCATGCCGATGATGCCGATGTGCAGGACCGGCATGACCCAGGTGAACTCGCCGAAGAAGCCCTTCAGCCAGCCGGGGGCGGGCAGGAAGCCCTGGCGGATGTTGAACGACGTCACGTACCAGAACATGATGATCGTGGCGACCCAGGCCAGGCAGCACCACAGGCACAGGGCGTTGATCCGGTACAGGGACTGGAACATCAGCCAGGCGCAGAACACGGTGCCGAAGAGGGTGCCCGCGTTGAAGGTGAGCCAGTACCAGCGCGGGAAGCGGGCCCGGGCGAGCAGGCTCATGCCGACGCAGACGACGATGCCGTAGGTGACGAGGCCGAGCATCGGGTTGGGGAAGCCGAAGACGGAGGCCTGGTCGCTCTCCATGACGCTGCCGCAGGAGACGACGGGGTTGAGGCTGCACCCGGGGACGAACGTCTCGCCCTTGACCTTGGCCTCGAGCAGCTTGAACTTGTCGAGTGTGATCACCCACGCGGCGAGCACGCCGGCGGCGCCGGTGATCACCAGGAGCAGGGCGAAGGCCCGGCTCGCGCCCTCCGTGCGCGGCGCGGAGGCGGCCCGCTGCGGTGCGGCCGGGGGTTCGGGATCCATGTCGACGTCCCTGACTGTCGTCTTGCTCATCACGCCGATTCCGTCACTGGGGAGTGTGGACCTGCTTCGGGCAGGGGCCATTGTGCCGTACGGGGCTGTGGGTCCGCCGTTGTGCGGACATAAGTGCGTACCGGCGTCCGCCCGTGAGCGTGCGGTTTCGGCCGATGTCCGGGGGACGGTCGCACATGCGCTCCGCCCGGGATCATCCGGCCGGGTGAAGCCGCCCGCAGGCGTTGACGACGAAGGCGCCGGTGCCCCGCGCGGGCCTCCGGCGCCTTCGTCGGTACGAGGGGTCAGCCGAGCCGTGACTCCAGTTCCGCCACGATCTCGTTGACGCCGACCGCCGTCTGCTCGCCGGACTCCATGTCCTTGAGCTGGACGACGCCCTCGGCGAGGTCGCGTTCGCCCAGGACCAGGGCGTAGCGGGCGCCCGAGCGGTTGGCGGCCTTCATCGCGGCCTTGAGGCCCTTGCTCCCGTAACTGAAGTCGGCTGCCACGCCGTTCTTGCGCAGCTCGGTGACCTTGGCGAACAGCACCCGGCGGGCCTCCTCGCCGAGCGGGACGGCGAACACGCTGGTGGCGGCGGGGATTTCGAGCTCGACGCCCTCCGCCTCCAGGGCCAGCACGGTGCGGTCGACGCCGAGGGCCCAGCCGACGGACGGCAGCGCGGGGCCGCCGATCATCTCGGACAGGCCGTCGTAACGGCCGCCGCCGCCCACCGCGGACTGGGAGCCGAGACCGTCGTGGACGAACTCGAAGGTCGTACGGGTGTAGTAGTCGAGGCCGCGCACCAGCTTGGGGTCGTCCTCGAAGGCCACGCCCGCCGCCGTGATCAGCTCGCGGACCTCCTCGTGGTACGCCTTGCAGGCGTCGCAGAGGTAGTCGCGCAGCAGGGGCGCGCCGGTGAGCTGCTTCTGCACCGACTCGCGCTTGTCGTCCAGGACGCGCAGCGGGTTGATCTCCGCGCGGCGCAGGGTGTCCTCGTCCAGGTCGAGGCCGCGCAGGAAGTCCTGCAGCGCGGCCCGGTACACCGGGCGGCACTCCTTGTCGCCGAGGCTGTTGAGCAGGATGCGGAAGTTCTGCAGGCCCAGCGAGCGGTACGCCTGGTCGGCGAGGATGATCAGCTCGGCGTCGAGGGCCGGGTCCTCCGCGCCGATCGCCTCGGCGCCGACCTGGGAGAAGTGGCGGTAACGGCCCTTCTGGGGGCGCTCGTAGCGGTAGTAGGAGCCGGAGTACCAGAGCTTGACCGGGAGGTTGCCCGCCTTGTGCAGGCTGGCCTCCAGGGCCGCGCGCAGCACGGAGGCGGTGCCTTCGGGACGCAGGGCGAGCCGGTCGCCGCCCTTGGTCTCGAAGGCGTACATCTCCTTGGTGACGATGTCGGTGGACTCACCGACACCGCGTGCGAACAGTTCGACGTTCTCGAAGCCGGGCGTCTCGATGTAGCCGTAGCCGGAGCCCCGCAGCGGGGCGGCGATGGCCTCGCGGACGGCGAGGTACTTGGCGCTGTCCGGCGGGATCAGGTCGTACGTGCCCTTGGGGGCCTTGAAGGTGCTCACGGAAGGTCTCGTCACATTCCTCGTCGGGGAGCCTCGGTGGTGGCTCCCTGGCCGGCGGCCACCTGCCGCAGATACGGGTTGGTGGCGCGCTCCTGGCCGATGGTCGTCTGGGGGCCGTGGCCGGACAGCACCACGGTCGAGTCGTCGAGCGGCAGGCACACGCGGGCCAGGGACTCGAGCATGTCGTCCATGGAGCCGCCCGGCAGGTCGGTGCGTCCGATGGAGCCGGCGAACAGCAGGTCGCCCGAGAACATGAGCGGCGGGATGTCCGCCGCCTCGGGCAGGCCGAAGGTCACCGACCCCTTGGTATGGCCCGGCGCGTGCGCGACGGAGAACGTGAGGCCCGCGAGGTCCAGCCGCGTGCCGTCGGTGAGTTCCCTGACGTCGTCCGGCTCCCCCACCGTCAGCTCGCCCATCAGCGGCATGCCGATGGCGCGGCCGATGCCCTTCTCGGGGTCGCTCATCATGTAGCGGTCCCCGGGGTGGATCCAGGCCGGTACGTCGTGCGCCCCGCACACCGGGACGACCGAGGCGACGTGGTCGATGTGACCGTGGGTGAGGACGACGGCGACGGGCTTGAGCCGGTGCTTGCGGACCGCCTCCGCGACGCCGTCGGCGGCCTGGTGGCCGGGGTCGATGATCACGCACTCCTCACCGGCGGCGGGGGCGACGAGATAACAGTTCGTCCCCCAGGCCCCGGCGGGGAACCCGGCAATGAGCACGATCGTCCTTCGTTGTGTCGATACGGGAGGCTTGCGACGGGGCTGCGCCCGTGGTCAGAGCCTACCGGCGCTGCCGATTCCTCAGCGAACCCATATACGGTACGGGGCACACGCAGGCGGTCGGCTCACCGCACGCACGCACGCGTACCGGCCGGCACACGAGACGCATGAGGAGAGAATCCGGTGGTCAGCCAGGAGCAGCGGCGGCGTCAGCTCGCCCGGGAGAAGTTCTTGCGGCAGCAGCAGCGGCGCACCGAAGCACGGCGGAAGTCGCGGACGCGCAACTCGGTGATCGCGTCCGTGCTCGGTGTGGTCCTCGTGGGCGGCGGCGCGCTGTACACGACCGGGGCGTTCGAGCAGGACGACGACAAGACCAACGCGAACGCGGAGGTCACACCGAGCGCCGCACCGACCAGCAAGGCTCCGGACCCGTGCGACAAGCCCGCCGAGGGCAAGGTCGCGTCGAAGACCTGGAAGAAGGAGCCGGCGGTCGCCATCGACAAGTCGGCGAAGTACACCCTGAAGCTGGACACGACCTGCGGCGGGATAGACGTGGCGCTGAAGGCGTCGGCGGCCCCGCACACGGTCAACTCGTTCGACTTCCTGGCGAAGAAGGGCTACTTCGACCACAGCAAGTGCCACCGGCTCACCACGAACGGCATCTACGTGCTGCAGTGCGGTGACCCGACGGGCACCGGCACCGGCGGTCCCGGCTACACGATCCCGGACGAGAACCTGAAGGACAAAAGCCTGAAGGACAACATCTACCCGGCGGGCACGGTCGCGATGGCCAACACCGGGCAGGCGGACAGTGGCGGCAGTCAGTTCTTCCTGGTCTACCAGGACAGCCAGCTTCCGCCCAGCTACACCCCGTTCGGCACCGTCTCGGACGCCGGCATGGAGGTGCTGAAGAAGATCGCCGACGCCGGGGAGAACACCGGAGCGGGTGACGGGGCGCCCAACGCGACGGTCGTGATCGACAAGGCGACCGTCACCGAATCCTGACCCCCAACTGCGAAATTTCGGTCGCGCGGGATGCGGACAGGCATCCCGTCGGTCGCCTATGTTGGCCGTGACGAAACTGTGGACGATGCCCGGGGGAGCTTCGAGGCCCCCTCGACGGCATCATGTGGAGGAGGCGCTGTGAGCAGCGACCCGTGGGGCCGCGTCGACGAGACGGGGACCGTGTACGTGCGTACGGCCGACGGCGAGCAGGTCGTCGGTTCCTGGCAGGCCGGCTCCCCCGAGGAGGCGCTGGCCTACTTCGAGCGCAAGTACGAGGGCCTGGTTGTCGAGATCGGCCTCCTCGAGAAGCGAGTGAAGACCACCGACCTGTCGTCCAAGGACGCCCAGACCGCGATCGGGCACCTGCGCGAGCAGGTGGACGCGCACCACGCGGTCGGCGACCTGGAGGCCCTCAGGGCCCGGCTGGACAAGCTCGTGGAGCTGGTGGAGGCGCGCCGCGAGGAGCGCAAGGCACAGCGGGCCAAGCAGTCCGACGAGGCGCGTCACGCCAAGGAGGCGCTGGTCGTCGAGGCGGAGGAGCTGGCGCAGTCCGACCAGTGGCGGGCCGCCGGTGAGCGGCTGCGGGCGCTGGTGGACACCTGGAAGGGCCTGCCGCGGCTGGACCGCAAGTCGGACGACGAGCTGTGGCACCGGTTCTCGCACGCGCGGTCGGCGTTCTCCAAGCGGCGCAAGCAGCACTTCGCGCAGCTGGACGCGCAGCGCGAGGAGGCCCGTCAGGCCAAGGAGCGGCTGGTCGCGGAGGCCGAGTCGCTGTCGGGCTCGACGGACTGGGGGCCGACGGCCGCCCGCTACCGCGACCTGATGTCGGAGTGGAAGGCCGCGGGCCGCGCCCAGCGCGAGCACGAGGACGACCTGTGGAACCGCTTCCGCGGCGCCCAGGACGTCTTCTTCGCCGCCCGCAGCTCGGTCTTCGCCGAGCGGGACGCGGAGCAGACCGAGAACCTCAAGCTCAAGGAGGAGCTGGCCGAGGAGGCCGAGAAGCTCCTGCCGATCACGGAACTGAAGGCCGCGCGGGCCGCGTTCCGCGGGATCAACGAGCGCTGGGAGGCCATCGGCCATGTGCCGCGGGACGCCCGCCCGAAGGTCGAGGGCCGGATGCACACCGTGGAGCGGGCCCTGCAGGAGGCCGAGGAGGCCGAGTGGCGCCGGACGAACCCGGAGGCGCGCGCGCGTGCCGCGGGTCTGACCGGTCAGCTCCAGGCCGCCGTGGACAAGCTGAAGGGCCAGATCGAGCAGGCCAGGGCGCAGGGCAACACCGCCAAGGCGGAGAAGCTGGAGCGGGAGCTGGAGGGCCGCCAGGCCCTGCTGGACCAGGCGCTGAAGGGTCTGCACGAGTTCGGCGGCTGAACTCGCGCACGGCACACGAAAGGGGGCTCCCGTACCCGAGGTACGGGAGCCCCCTTTCGTGCGTCTGCCGTCCGCTACGTGCGGTTGCGGGCCGAGGTCACCCGGTAGACGTCGTAGACGCCCTCCACGCCGCGTACGGCCTTCAGGACGTGACCGAGGTGCTTGGGGTCGCCCATCTCGAAGGTGAAGCGGGAGGTGGCGACACGGTCGCGGGAGGTCTGGACGGCCGCGGAGAGGATGTTGACGTGCTGGTCGGACAGTACGCGTGTGACGTCCGACAGCAGCCGGGACCGGTCGAGGGCCTCGACCTGGATGGCGACCAGGAAGACCGAGGACTGGGTGGGCGCCCACTCGACGTCGAGGATCCGCTCGGGCTCCCGGGACAGCGAGTCGACGTTGACGCAGTCGCTGCGGTGCACCGATACGCCGCTGCCCCGGGTCACGAATCCGATGATCGGGTCGCCGGGCACCGGCGTACAGCAGCGGGCCAGCTTCACCCAGACGTCCTCGACGCCCTTGACGACGACACCGGGGTCGGCGCTGGAGCGGCGCTTGCGGCTGCGGGCCGGCGGGACCGACTCGTCGATCTCCTCGGTGGCGGCCTCCTCGCCGCCGAGGGCCTGGACGAGCTTCTGCACGATGTTCTGCGCGGAGACATGGCCCTCGCCGATCGCCGCGTACAGCGCGGAGATGTCCGAGTAGCGCATCTCGTGCGCCAGCGTGACCAGCGAGTCACCGGTGAGGATGCGCTGGATCGGCAGGTTCTGCTTGCGCATCGCGCGGACGATGGAGTCCTTGCCGTGCTCGATGGCCTCGTCGCGGCGCTCCTTGGAGAACCAGGCGCGGATCTTGTTGCGGGCGCGCGGCGACTTGACGAAGCCGAGCCAGTCGCGGGAGGGGCCGGCGCCGGCCGCCTTGGAGGTGAAGACCTCCACCAGGTCGCCGTTGTCGAGGGTCGACTCCAGCGGTACGAGGCGGCCGTTGACCCGCGCCCCGATGGTGCGGTGGCCGACCTCGGTGTGGACGGCGTAGGCGAAGTCCACGGGGGTGGCACTCGCGGGCAGCGCTATGACGTCACCCTTGGGGGTGAAGACGAAGACCTCGTTGCGGGACAGGTCGAAACGCAGGGACTCCAGGAACTCGCCGGGGTCCTCGGTCTCCTTCTGCCAGTCCAGGAGCTGCCGCAGCCAGGCCATGTCGTTGAGGTGGTCGTCCTTGCCCTTGCCGGACGACTTGGGCGCGTCGGTGCGGACCTTGGAGGCGCCGGCGACGGCCTCCTGCTTGTACTTCCAGTGCGCGGCGATGCCGTACTCCGCGCGGCGGTGCATGTCGAAGGTGCGGATCTGCAGCTCGACGGGCTTGCCGCCGGGCCCGATGACCGTCGTGTGCAGCGACTGGTACATGTTGAACTTGGGCATCGCGATGTAGTCCTTGAACCGGCCGGGGACCGGGTTCCATCGCGCGTGCACCGTGCCGAGTGCCGCGTAGCAGTCGCGGACGGTGTCCACCAGGACGCGGATGCCCACCAGGTCGTAGATCTCCGCGAAGTCGCGGCCGCGGACGATCATCTTCTGGTAGACGCTGTAGTAGTGCTTGGGGCGGCCGGTGACGGTGGCCTTGATGCGGGCGGCGCGCAGGTCCTGCTGCACCTCGTCGGTGACTATGGCGAGGTACTCGTCGCGCTTGGGGGCGCGCTCGGCGACCAGGCGGACGATCTCGTCGTACATCTTGGGGTAGAGGATCGCGAAGGCGAGGTCCTCCAGCTCCCACTTGATGGTGTTCATGCCCAGGCGGTGGGCGAGCGGCGCGTAGATCTCCAGGGTCTCGCGCGCCTTCTTCTCCTGCTTCTCGCGCTTGAGGTAGCGCATGGTGCGCATGTTGTGCAGGCGGTCGGCGAGCTTGATGACCAGGACGCGCGGGTCCTTGGCCATGGCGACGACCATCTTGCGCACGGTCTCGGCCTGCGCGGCCTCGCCGAACTTGACCTTGTCGAGCTTGGTGACGCCGTCGACGAGGAGGGTGACCACGTCGCCGAAGTCCCGGCGCAGGTCCTCCAGGCCGTACTCGGTGTCCTCGACGGTGTCGTGCAGCAGTCCGGCCATGAGCGTGGCCGGGTCCATGCCGAGCTCGGCGAGGATGGTGGTGACGGCGAGCGGGTGCGTGATGTACGGGTCGCCGCTCTTGCGCTTCTGGCCGCGGTGCCAGCGCTCGGCGACCTGGTAGGCGCGCTCGATCTGGCGGAGCGTGGCGTTCTCGATCTTGGGGTCGTTGCTGCGGACGATCCGCAGCAGCGGTTCCAGGACCGGGTTGTACGGGTTGGCGCGCTGGACGCCGAGCCGGGCGAGGCGGGCGCGGACGCGGTTGGAGGAGCCGGAGCGCGGCTGGCCGGTGTTCGGGCGGGCCAGGGGCGCGGAGCGCTCGGGCGGGGCCGGCTTGGGGCGCGGCTGCTCGGGCTTGTCGACCGGCGCGGACTGGGCGTGCTGGACCGGCCCGCGCGTGTCGTTCTTCGCGTGGGGCGCGCTCGGCGCGGGCTTGGCCGCGGCCGCCGAGGCGGACTCGGGCTTGGCGGCGGTCAGGTGCTGGGCCTCGTCTGGCAAGAGGGCTCCTCGTGCGCGATCCGGGTCCCCCGGTCAGGCTCCGGAAACCCCATGGTAGCGATCCCGTGCCCGTGGATCGCCTGCGGGCGGATGTGAGGACGGTCTACTTCCGGAACACCCGAGGCGGGCACCGGATTCCTCCGGGCCCGCCCGAACGGCGTCCCCCGTGCACGATCCACGTGCATCACCGCAGGCCGGACCGTGAACAGCACCCCCTGAAAGACGGCCCGCCCCGGAAACACCCGAAGCGGGCACCGGATTCCTCCGAGTCCGCCCGAACGGTGTTCCCTGTGCGGTCCACGTGCGACGCCGCAGGCCGGACCGTGAAGAGGGCCCCTGAAAGACGGCCCGCCCCCGGAAACACCCCAAGCGGGCACCGGATTCCTCCGGGCCCGCCCGAGTGGTGTTCCCTGTGTGCGGTTCGCGTGCGGCGCCGCTGGTCAGACCGTGAGCAGCGCTTCCAGCGGGGCGCCGGCCAGGGCCGGTTCCAGCCGGGCGCGGCCGCCGAGGAAGCCGAGCTCCATCAGTACGGCCAGGCCCGCGACCTCGGCGCCCGCCCTGCGGATGAGCTGGACCGACGCCTCGGCGGTGCCGCCGGTGGCGAGGACGTCGTCGACCACCAGAACGCGGTCGGCGGCGCTCAGGTCCTCGGCGTGCACCTCGATCTCGGCGGAGCCGTACTCCAGGTCGTACGCCTGGCTGAGGGTGGCTCCGGGGAGCTTGCCCGCCTTGCGTACGGGGATGAAGCCGAGGCCCGCGCGGATGGCGACCGGGGCGCCGAGGATGAACCCGCGGGCCTCCAGGCCGACGACCTTGGTGGCGCCGGTGGCGCGGGCGATGTCGGCGAGGGCGTCGCTGAGCGCGGAGAACGCCGCGGGGTCCGCCAGGAGCGGGGTGATGTCCTTGAACATCACGCCCGGCTCCGGGTAGTCCGCCACGTCCCGGATGCGGCTGAGCAGCAGCTCTCTGATCTCGGTCATCGGCGCTTCCCTGAGGGACGGCCCCGGCCGCGGGTGCGGGTGGCCGACTGGTCGCGCGGGCCGACGACCGCGGGTGCGGCGTCCTCGGGCTCGTCGTCGTGGTCCTCGCCGGTGACCGGGGCCTCCTGCGTCCCGTCCGCGGTCGCGCCCTGGGCGCGCTTGGCCAGGACGCGCTTCTTCAGCGACTTCATCGCCGGCTCGCGCTCCTTGAGGTCGGCGACGAGCGGGGTGGCGATGAAGATCGAGGAGTACGCGCCGGCGGCGAGGCCGACGAACAGCGACAGCGAGATGTCGTTCAGCATGCCGGCGCCGAGGACACCGCCACCGATGAACAGCAGGCCGCCCACCGGCAGCAGCGCGACCACCGTGGTGTTGATGGAGCGGACCAGGGTGCTGTTGATGGAACGGTTGGCGATCTCGCTGTAGGTCCAGCGGGTCTGCTTGGTGATGTCCTTGGTCTGTTCCTTGAGGCTGTCGAAGACGACGACCGTGTCGTAGAGCGAGTAACCGAGGATGGTCAGCAGACCGATCACCGTGCCCGGCGTGACCTCGAAGCCGACGAGGGCGTAGATGCCGACGGTGATGGTGATGTCGTGGATCAGGGCGACGAACGCGGCGAGTGCCATGCGCCACTCGAAGGCGATCGCCAGGTAGATCACGACCAGGATCATGAAGATGGCGAGGCCCTGCCAGGCCTTGTTGGCGATCTGCTCGCCCCAGCTCGGGCCGACCAGCTCGGCGTTGATCCGCTCGTCGTCGACCTTGAGGTCCTCGGCGAGCTTGTCCTTGATGCTGTCCGAGGTCTTGGTGTCGATGCCCGCGACCTGGATGCGCAGGCTGCCGTCACCGAGCTTCTGGACGATCGCGTCGTGACCGGAGGCGTCCTCCGCGTACCCCTCGGCCTGGGCGACCGAGACGCTCATGTTCTTCGGGGTGGTGAAGACCGCTCCGCCCTGGAACTCGATGCCCATGTGCAGGCCGCGCACCGCCAGGCCGAGGATGGCCGTGATGGTGATCAGGATGGAGATGCCGTACCAGATCTTGCGGTTCTTGATGAAGTCGTAGCCGACCTCGCCGTGGTGCAGCCGGGCCCCGAGGGTGCCGAGTTTCGACATCTCACGCCTCCTTCGTCTGGGTGGGGGCGGAGGGACGGCGGGTGCGGCGCAGGGGCGGCTTCGCACCCAGCGCCTCCGGGTCGAGACCGGACCACTTGTGGCCGCTCGCGAAGAACTTGCGGCGGGCCATCAGCGTCAGCAGCGGCTTGGTGAAGAGGAACACCACCACGACGTCGAGCACGGTGGTCAGGCCGAGCGTGAACGCGAAGCCCTGGACCTTGCCGACGGTGACGACGAAGAGCACCGCGGCGGCGAGGAACGACACGAAGTCGGAGACCAGGATGGTGCGCCGGGCGCGCGGCCAGGCCCGCTCCACGGAGGGACGCAGGGTGCGGCCCTCGCGGATCTCGTCCCGGACCCGTTCGAAGAACACGATGAACGAGTCCGCCGTGATGCCGATCGCGACGATGGCACCGCACACGGCCGGCAGGTTCAGCGCGAAGCCGATGGTCGGGCCGAGCAGCGACATGATCACGTAGGTGAGGGCGGCGGACACCAGCAGCGACAGGATCGCGATGAAGGACAGGCCGCGGTAGTAGACCAGCAGGTAGATGACGACCAGGGCGAGGCCGATGGCACCGGCGATCAGACCGGCCTTCAGCTGCTCACCGCCGAGCGCGGCGGTGACGGTGGTGACGCTGTCCTCGCGGAAGGTCAGCGGCAGGGCGCCGTAGGACAGCATGTTGGCCAGTTCCTGGGCCGACTGCTGGGTGAAGTTGCCGGAGATCTCGGCGTTGCCGCCGGTCAGGGCCTGGCTGACGTACGGGTCGGAGACGACCTCGTTGTCCAGGACGATGGCGAACTGGTTCTGCGGGGACTGGTTCTGGGCGAGCTGGCCGGTGATGTCGGCGAACTTCTTGGCGCCCTTGTCCGTGAAGTCCATGGTGACGGTCCAGCCGGCACCGGTCTGGGTGTTCAGGACGGCGTCGGCCTCGTCGACGTCCGTGCCGTCGACCGCGGCGGGACCGAGGATGTACTTCTGCCACTGGCCCTGGGAATTCTGGCCACAGGCGACGGTCGAGTCGCCGGCCTTGGAACCGTCACCGGCCTTGGCGCGGACGCTCTCCTTGGTGCAGTCGAGCGCGGCGTACTGGGCCTGGAGCTTGCTGTCGGCGTCGCCGGAGGTGCCGCCGGTCGCGGACGCGGAGGGGCTGGCCCCGTCCTCGGCCGTGCCGCTCGGGGAGGCGGACGGCGTCTCGTCGGCCTTCAGCGCGTCGGTGACGGCACGGCCCTGGGTGGTGGCGCTCGCCGACGGGGAGGAACCGTCGGTCGCCTTCTCCGTGGCCTTGTCGGTCGCCTTGTCCTTGTCGGAGTCCTGCTCCGCGCCGTCGCTGGTCGCGCTGGGCGTGGGAGCGGCGCCGCCACCGGCGAGTTCGGTGGCGACGACCGGGCGGAAGTACAGCTTGGCGGTGGTGCCCACCTGGTCCCGGGCCTGCTTGGAATTGGTGCCCTTGGGAATGTTGACGATGATGTTGCGGTCACCCTGCGTCTGGACCTCGGCCTCCGAGACGCCAAGACCGTTGACACGCCGCTCCATGATGGAGACCGCGGTGTTCATGTTGGTCTTGTTGATCGCGGACTCCTGGCCGGCCTCGGGGACCGCCGCCAGCGTGATGCTCGTACCACCGGCCAGGTCGATGCCGAGACGCGGAGTGGTGTGCCCGGATGCGAACATGCCGCCGGTGAGCGCCACGATGGCGATCAGGATCAGAGCGAGCGAGCGCCACGGCTTACTTGTGGCGCTCGCGTTCCGTCCCTTTTTGAGTGCTGCCACCTTCTCGTACTCCCTCTCGGGCCGCCTCGCGCCGGATCGGCGGGCGGGCGGCCATGACATGGTGTCGGGACTCCGTGCGAGTCGGGCATGTCCCGGGGCGCGCGGGCAGCACCCGCGCGCCCCGGGCCACGACTACTTCGCGTCGGAGTCGCCGTCGGACTTCTTCGACTGCGCGTCCGCCTTCGCCTCGTCGGCGTCGGCCGGCTCGTCGGCCGCGTCCTTCTTGCCGAGGTCGACAGGCGTGTCGTCGGAGGCGGCGGCAGCGTCGGAGGAGTCGTCGGTCTCGGTGAGGGAGGAGGCGTCGTCGGGGACGACGTCCGCGTCGGACTTCAGGTCGTGCTCGATGCCGTGGACGATGCGGTTGTACTCCTCGTCGGTCAGGACGGCACCGATCGAGTTCTTGGCGAACAGCAGCTCCACACCCGGACCGGCGTCGAGGAGGACCGTGTCTTCACTGACCTCCTTGACCGTGGCGTACATGCCCCCGATGGTGCGGACGCCGGAACCGGGCTGCATCTGGTTCCGCATGTCGATGGCCTGCTGCTGCTTCTTCTTGGCCGACCGGGTCATCAGGAACATGGCCCCGATGAGCACAATGAACGGGAGGAGGGTCAGGAGACTCACGGGTCGGAACTTCCTTCACACGACCGCGATGGTGAACGGCCTGATGGTTGGGGGTATGTACTGCCGCCGACAAGGGTGGCATCGGCGGAGTCTAAGCGAGTCCGCGCGCAGGGAACAACGCTCAGCATGGCACCGGGGTTCCTGCCCGGGCCATCGTCCTCGCCGTCACGCCCCGAACAGGTCCCCTTGTCCGTTTCCAGGGGTCCCCGAGCGGGGCGGCGTGAGGCCGAGATGCGCCCATGCCGCCGGGGTGGCGACCCGCCCGCGCGGGGTGCGGGCGAGCAGGCCCTCCCGTACGAGGAAGGGTTCGGCCACCTCTTCCACGGTCTCACGTTCCTCCCCGACCGCGACGGAGAGCGTGGACAGGCCGACCGGTCCGCCGCCGAACAGCTTCAGCAGGGCCTCCAGTACGGCCCGGTCCAGCCGGTCGAGGCCCCGGGCGTCGACCTCGTAGACGGCGAGGGCCGCCGCGGCGATGTCCTTGGTGATCACCCCGTCGGCCTTGACCTGCGCGTAGTCCCGGACGCGGCGCAGAAGGCGGTTGGCGATACGGGGCGTGCCGCGGGAGCGGCCGGCGATCTCCGCGGCGCCGGCCGGGTCGATCTCCACGTCGAGGAGGCTCGCCGAGCGGTGGACGACCCGCTCCAGCTCGGCGGGCTCGTAGAACTCCATGTGCGCGGTGAAGCCGAAGCGGTCGCGCAGCGGGGGCGGCAGCAGGCCGGCCCGGGTGGTGGCGCCGACCAGGGTGAAGGGGGGCAGTTCGAGGGGGATGGCGGTGGCGCCGGGGCCCTTGCCGACGATCACGTCGACGCGGAAGTCCTCCATCGCCATGTAGAGCATCTCCTCGGCGGGCCGGGACATGCGGTGGATCTCGTCGAGGAAGAGCACCTCGCCCTCCTGGAGGGAGGAGAGGATCGCCGCGAGGTCGCCCGCATGCTGGATGGCGGGGCCCGAGGTGATGCGGATGGGGGCTTCCATCTCGGCGGCGATGATCATCGAGAGGGTGGTCTTGCCGAGGCCGGGGGCGCCGGAGAGCAGCACGTGGTCGGCGGTGGCGCCCCGCGCGCGGGCGGCGCGCAGCACGAGGTCGAGCTGCTCGCGGACCTTCTCCTGGCCGATGAACTCGCCCAGGTCCTTGGGGCGCAGGGCGGCCTCGACGGCCTGGTCCTCGCGGTCGGCGACAGAGCCCACCAGCCGCTCGCCGGTGGCGTCGGTGTCGGTGGTGTCGTCCCAGTTCATGTGCGTATGCCTCAGCTCTCCGTACGGGCTATCGGGCGCGGTTCAGCGTCTGCAGGGCCGCCTTCAGCAGCTGCCCCACCTGCGGGGTGCCCTCGGCGGCCTCCGCCTGGGGTGCCACGGCGGACACGGCCTCGTCGGCCTCACGGGTCGCGTACCCGAGACCGATCAGGGCGGCGTGCAGCTGGTCGCGCCAGCCGCTGGTGACCGGCGCGCCGACGGCGGGGGCGCCGAGCGGCTCGCCGAGGCGGTCCTTGAGCTCCAGAAGCAGCTTCTGGGCGCCCTTCTTGCCGATGCCGGGGACGGCGGTCAGCGCCTTCTCGTCCCCGGTGGCCACGGCTCTGCGCAGGGCGTCGGGGGTGTGCACGGCGAGCATCGCCTGGGCCAGCCGGGGGCCCACGCCGCTGGCGGTCTGGAGCAGCACGAAGACCTGGCGCTCGTCGTCGTCGGCGAAGCCGTAGAGGGTCAGCGAGTCCTCGCGGACGACGAGGGAGGTGGCGAGTTTCGCGGGCTGTCCGACGCGGAGCGTGGAGAGCGTGTTCGGCGTGCACTGGACGGCCATGCCGACCCCGCCGACCTCGACCACCGCGGTGTCGGGAGCGAGGGCGGCGACCGTGCCGCTGACGAAGGCGATCATGTCGTACGGCCTTTCGATGCGCGCGGGGCTTGTGGTGCGCGGGAGGTTCTGGAGGCGTGCAGGGCGGCGGCCTGCTGGAGCCGGTTCTGCGCGGGGGCACGCCAGATGTGGCAGATGGCGAGCGCGAGGGCGTCGGCGGCGTCGGCGGGCTTCGGCGGCGCGTCCAGCCGCAGCAGGCGGGTGACCATGGCGCCGACCTGCGCCTTGTCGGCGCGGCCCGAGCCGGTGACGGCGGCCTTGACCTCGCTGGGCGTGTGCAGGACGACGGGGATGCCGCGGCGGGAGGCGCACAGGATGGCGACGGCGCTGGCCTGGGCGGTGCCCATCACCGTACGCACGTTGTGCTGGCTGAAGACGCGCTCCACGGCGACGACCTCGGGCCGGTGCTCGTCCAGCCACTGTTCGAGGCCCTGCTCGACGGCGACGAGGCGGTGGCCGAGGTCGGCGTCGGCCGGCGTGCGGACGACGCCCACGCCGAGCATGGTGAGCGGCCGCCCGGCGACGCCCTCCACGACTCCCACACCGCACCGGGTCAGTCCCGGGTCCACCCCCAGTACCCGCACGTGCCACCCCTTTTCCCTCGATCACCTGTTTGTGCAGGCTATCGGGTGCCACTGACAGAGCGGCGGGCCGACGGAAGTGTCCCGCCGGCCCGCTGAGCAGTGGACGCGTTACGCGTCGACCTTCTCCATGATCTCGTCGCTCACGTCGAAGTTGGCGAAGACGTTCTGCACGTCGTCGCTGTCCTCCAGCGCGTCGATGAGCTTGAAGATCTTCCTGGCGCCCTCCTCGTCCAGCTCGACCTGCATGGTCGGGACGAAGTTGGCCTCGGCGGAGTCGTAGTCGATCCCGGCGTCCTGCAGAGCGGTGCGCACGGCGACCATGTCGGTGGCCTCGCTGAGCACCTCGAAGTTCTCGCCGAGGTCGTTGACCTCCTCGGCACCCGCGTCCAGGACGGCGGCGAGGACGTCGTCCTCGGTCAGCTCGCCCTTGGGGACGATCACCACGCCCTTGCGGTTGAACAGGTACGACACCGAGCCCGGGTCGGCCATGGAGCCGCCGTTGCGGGTCATCGCGACACGCACGTCCGAGGCGGCACGGTTGCGGTTGTCGGTGAGGCACTCGATGAGCACCGCGACACCGTTCGGACCGTAGCCCTCGTACATGATCGTCTCGTAGTCGGCGCCACCGGCCTCGAGACCGCCACCGCGCTTGATGGCGGAGTCGATGTTCTTGTTCGGCACCGACTGCTTCTTGGCCTTCTGGACGGCGTCGTAGAGGGTGGGGTTGCCCTCCAGATCGACACCGCCCATACGCGCGGCGACCTCGATGTTCTTGATCAGCTTCGCGAAGAGCTTGCCGCGCTTGGCATCGATCACGGCCTTCTTGTGCTTCGTCGTGGCCCATTTAGAGTGGCCGGACATCTGCCTGTCTCCTTCGCGTAACCCATCTCTGCAACGAACGCAGGAATCCTACAAGGACTCGGTCGCCCGGCACGCGCGCACCATGTCGACGAAGAGGCCGTGCACACGGTGGTCGCCGGTCAGTTCCGGGTGGAACGACGTGGCCAGCGCGTTGCCCTGGCGGACGGCGACGATGTGGCCGCCGTGCTCGGCGAGCACCTCGGCGCCGGCGCCGACGGACTCCACCCAGGGGGCGCGGATGAAGACGCCCTCCACGGGATCGCCCTCGACGCCCTTGACGTCGACCGCGGCCTCGAAGGACTCGTTCTGTCGGCCGAAGGCGTTGCGGCGCACGATCATGTCGATGCCGCCGAGGGTCTCCTGGCCCGAGCGCGGGTCGAGGATCTTGTCGGCCAGCATGATCATGCCGGCGCAGGTGCCGTAGACGGGCATGCCCTCGCGCACGCGCGCGCGGAGGGGCTCCATCAGGCCGAAGAGGACCGCCAGCTTGGAGATCGTGGTGGACTCCCCGCCGGGGATGACCAGGCCGTCGACCTCGGCGAGTTCCTCGGGGCGCCTGACCGGCCTGGCCACGGCGTCGGCCGCGGCCAGGGCGACGAGGTGCTCCCGTACGTCGCCCTGGAGGGCCAGGACACCGATGATCACGGTCACCAGCCGCGGTTGGCGTAGCGCTCGGTCTCGGGCAGGGTGTCGCAGTTGATGCCGACCATGGCCTCGCCGAGGTTGCGGGACGCGTCCGCGATGATCTTCGGGTCGTCGTAGAAGGTGGTCGCCTTGACGATGGCGGCGGCACGCTTGGCCGGGTCGCCGGACTTGAAGATGCCGGAGCCGACGAAGACGCCCTCGGCGCCGAGCTGGCGCATCAGCGCGGCGTCGGCCGGGGTGGCCACACCACCGGCGGAGAAGAGGACCACCGGGAGCTTGCCCAGCTCGGCGACCTCCTTGACCAGCTCGTACGGGGCGCGCAGCTCCTTGGCGGCGGCGTACAGCTCGTTGTTGTCGTAGCCGCGCAGGCGGGCGATCTCGTTCTTGATCTGGCGCAGGTGGCGGACGGCCTCGACGACGTTGCCGGTGCCGGCCTCGCCCTTGGAGCGGATCATGGCGGCGCCCTCGGCGATGCGGCGCAGGGCCTCGCCGAGGTTGGTGGCGCCGCAGACGAAGGGGGTGGTGAAGGCGAACTTGTCGCTGTGGTTGACCTCGTCGGCCGGGGTGAGGACCTCGGACTCGTCGATGTAGTCGACGCCGAGGGACTGCAGCACCTGGGCCTCGACGAAGTGGCCGATGCGGGACTTGGCCATCACGGGGATGGAGACCGCGCCGATGATGCCCTCGATCATGTCCGGGTCGGACATCCGGGCCACGCCGCCGTCCTTGCGGATGTCGGCGGGGACCCGTTCCAGGGCCATGACGGCGACGGCGCCGGCGTCCTCGGCGATCTTGGCCTGCTCCGGCGTGACGACGTCCATGATCACGCCGCCCTTGAGCTGCTCGGCCATGCCGCGCTTCACACGGGCGGTGCCGGTCTCGGGACCCTGGTTTTCGGAGAGCGTGCTGGACACGAATGACCTCGCTGAGGGGAAGGAGGGGGTTTCTGCAGCACTGAGGAAACGTGAGCGGACCAGGCCACAGCAAGGGCCAATGAGAAGCCGGTGGATCCTTTTCGGTCGGCGGCGGTCCGGCCGGGTGGCCGGATCCCGCCGTTACGCGGCCCGCTCGACCAGGGCGGCCGGCGGTTCGTCGTCCATCTCGAAGGCCATCGGGAAGGGCGCGTGTCCGGCCAGCCGGAACCAGCGCACCTTGCGGTGCCGGCGCAGCGCCCGTGCCGCCCGTACGGCGTCGTTGTGGAAGCGGCGGGCCATCGGCACCCTGCGCACAGCCTCGGCGAGCTCCAGGGCCGCCTCCTCGCCGCCGGGCGCCTCCCGGACCGCGTCCACCTGCCGCGCGTCGCCGAACACCGCGCGCAGCGCCTGGCTGAGCTCGCTCTCCGCGACCTCGCGCTGCTCCTCGACCGACTGCCGCGCGGCGTGCGCGGCCTCGTAGAGCACGATCGACGCGGCGGGGTCGAGCACGCCCGAGGTGGCCAGTTCCTGCGCCACGGAGGCACGGCGCAGCAGTTGGGCGTCGAGCGCGGCCCGGGCGGCGTCGATCCGGGCGTGCAGCCGGTCCAGGCGTCCCGCCGTCCAGCTCAGGTAGAGGCCGATGACGACGAGGGCGACGAGGATCCAGATGAGGGTTGCGGTCACGGGCGGCAAGGCTACCGGGGGCGCTCTTCGGTGACTGCGCCCCCGGACCCCCTTCGGCCTGGACGGCCTCGTCCCCGGGGCCTGTCCGCTCCCTTCCCGTCGCCCGCCCGAAGGGCAGGCCACACGGCTGGGGTCCCCTCCGCGGGAGTACGCGCCGGGCGTCGCGCGGCGGGCGGGAACGGTCCGGGCAGGCTCTACTCCCGTGCCAGGCCGAACCGTGCCCGCAGGCCCGTCGCGCGGTCGTCCGTCGCCACCGCCGCCGCGCCCGCCGTCACCGTCTCGTAGACCGACAGGATGTCCGCGCCGACCGTCGACCAGTCGAAGCGGCGGACGTGGGCGCTGCCGCGTTCGCGGAGCTCCGCGCGGCGCTCCGGGTCCCCCAGGAGCCGTACGGCCGCCTCGGCGAGCGCGTCCGCGTCCTCGTTGGCGAACAGCTCGCCCGCCGCTCCCTGGTCGAGGACCTGCGCGAACGCGTCCAGGTCGGAGGCGAGCACCGGCGCACCCGCCGACATCGCCTCGACCAGGATGATGCCGAAGCTCTCCCCGCCGGTGTTGGGCGCCACGTACAGGTCGACGCTGCGCAGGAAGCGGGCCTTGTCGTCGTCGCTGACCATGCCGAGGAACTCCACGCGCGGGCGCAGCTCCCGGGGCAGCGACTCGACCGCCTCCTTCTCGTCGCCGCGCCCGGCGACCAGCAGCCGCGTCCGCGGCCGGGCGGCGAGGATCTTCGGCAGGGCCTTCATCAGCACCGGCAGGCCCTTGCGGGGCTCGTCGATCCGGCCGATGAAGCCGATGGTGCCGCCCTGCCACTCGGGCTTGGGTTCGGCCTTGGCGAAGAAGTCGACGTCGACGCCGTTCGGGATGACCACCGCGTCGCCGCCCAGGTGCTCGACGAGGGTGCGGCGGGCGTACTCGCTCACCGCGATCCGCGCGCTGATCTTCTCCAGGGCGGCCTGGAGGATCGAGTACGCGGCGATCATCGCGCGGGAGCGCGGATTGGAGGTGTGGAAGGTCGCGACGATCGGCCCCTCGGCCGCCCAGCAGGTCAGCAGGCCGAGCGAGGGCGAGGTCGGCTCGTGGATGTGGACGACGTCGAAGGCACCCTCGTGCAGCCAGCGCCGTACCCGCGCGGCGGACAGGAAGCCGAAGTTGAGCCGGGCCACCGAGCCGTTGTACGGCACCGGCACCGCGCGGCCCGCCGAGACGACGTACGGGGGCAGCGGGGTGTCGTCGTCGGCCGGGGCGAGGACGGACACCTCGTGACCGAGCCGGATGAAGTACTCGGCCAGGTCACGGATGTGGAACTGGACGCCTCCCGGCACGTCCCAGGAGTACGGGCAGACGATGCCGATCCTCACGAGGTCCCCTTCCGGTCCTGCCCGGGGGCGGTCGCGGGGTCCCGCGCGGGGTCGAGGTCCCTCAGCCACAAGCGCTGCAGCATGTGCCAGTCCTCCGGATGGTCGGTGATCCCCGTGGCGAAGGCGTCGGCCAGCGCCTGTGTCATGACAGACGTCTTTTCGGCGCGCGTGCCTGACCCGGGGACCTCGACCGGCGGGTGGACCCGGCCCCGCATCACCGGCGAGTCGTCGTACCAGAGGGTCACCGGCAGCAGCCGGGCCCCGGTCTGCTGGGCGAGCAGGGCGGGTCCGGCCGGCATCCGGGCGGTCTCGCCGAAGAAGCCGACCTCGACACCGGAGGCGGACAGGTCGCGGTCGGCGACCAGGCAGACCAGTCCGCCGTCGCGCAGCCGCCGGGCCAGCGTGCCGAAGGCGGAGCCGCCGCTGTGCGGCAGCACCTCCATGCCGAGGCCCTCGCGGTAGGCGACGAAACGGTCGTACAGCGTCTCCGGCTTCAGCCGCTCGGCGACGGTGGTGAACGGTATGCCGAGCTTCGTGGTGACCCAGGCGCCGGCGAGGTCCCAGTTGGCGAGGTGCGGCAGCGCCAGGACGACGCCCTTGCCGGCCGCCATGCCGTCGGTCAGGTGGTGGAGGTCCTTGGGGTCGAACCCGGACGCGACGCGCTCGGGGCTCCAGGCGGGCAGCCGGAAGGACTCCATCCAGTAGCGCAGGTACGACCGCATCCCCGCGCGGGAGAGTTCGGCCAGCCGCTCCGGGCCCGCGTCCGGCACGACGCGCGCGTAGTTGCTCTCCAGGCGGAGCACGCCCTTGCCGCGCTGCTTCCACGCGAGGTCGGCGATGGTCCTCCCGAGGCGCACGGCGACCGGCTCGGGGAGTTTCCTGACGGTGCCCCAGCCGGCGCCGTACAAGGCGTCGGTCAGCCGCTCCTGGGCGCTCACTTCGCGGCCTCGCTCCCCTGGGCCTCCTGCCGCTCCGCGGCCTCCGCCTCGGCGGACTCGCGGCGCACGGTGACCACCCGCTGGATCAGCGTGACCAGGCTGCCGACGGCGACGATCCACAGGGCGACCGGCAGCAGGTACTGGATGCCGGGTACACCGAACGCGTGCAGGCCCGCGAGACCGGCCGCGACCAGCGAGACCACCAGCCGTTCGGCCCGCTCGACGAGCCCGTTGACGGCGACCGGCAGGCCGATCGACTCGCCGCGCGCCTTGGTGTACGAGACCACCTGGCCGCTGGCCAGGCAGAAGATCGACACCGCGCACAGGGCGATGTCGTCGCCGCCCCCGGCGTACCAGAGGGCGAAGCCGCCGAAGATCGCGCTGTCGGCGACCCGGTCCAGGGTGGAGTCCAGGAAGGCGCCCCAGCGGCTGGAGCGGCCCAGCTGGCGGGCCATGTTGCCGTCGACGAGGTCGGAGAACACGAACAGCGTGATCACGACCGTGCCCCAGAAGAACTCGCCCATGGGGTAGAAGACCAGCGCGCCCGCGACCACTCCCGCGGTGCCGATGAGCGTGACCGTGTCGGGGCTGACCCCCCGCCGGATGAGAAACGCGGCGAACGGTGTGAGGACACGCGTGAAGAATGCACGCGCGTACTTGTTCAGCATGGCCTTCCCGACGGTCGGTGTGGCCGCGTGGCCCCTGCTGGCCACCCGGCGGGCCCAATCGTAGCCACGCACGCGCGCGGGCGACGGCGGGGCACCCGTACACCCGCGCGGGAGCGGGGTCACGATGCCCTCGCTCCGGCACGCACCACCCGCCACGCCCCGCGCGAGGGCAGGACTCGCCGACGCCGACCGGTACCGATGCCCACCCGTCACACCCACGCGAGGGCAGGATCACGATGCCCTCGCTCCGGCACGCACCACCCGCCACGCCCCGCGCGAGGGCAGGACTCACCGGCGCCGACCGGTGCCGATGCCCACCCGTCACACCCACGCGAGGGCAGGATCACGATGCCCTCGCTCCGGCACGCACCACCCGCCGCCCGCCACGCCCGCGCGGGAGCGGGAGCGGGAGCGGGTCCGTCCGGCGGACCACTCCGCGGACGCGGGGCCCGGTACGCACTCCCCCACTGCCCGAAGGGGGTGGGACACCCCGGGCCGCTTTGTCGTCACTCTCCGGCTCCCCCACGTTCGGCTCCGCTCGAGCGGAGGAGATCTCCGCCGCGCGGGAGGAACCCCCGTCTCGTCGGCTCCTTCCCCCGCCTCGCGGCTGCGCGCGCTCCCCCGCTCCCGGCTCCGCTCGAGCGGTACCTCGCACGCGGGGCCCCGTCGCTCCCGCTCACCCGGGCCGCGAGGCGTCGCCGGTTTTCTCCGGCTCGACCGTCGGGCAGGCCCTGGCCGGCGACGCGGTTCGCACCGCTGCGGGCAGGGACGGGCGTCGGGACCGCGTCGTTCGTATGGACGCGCCGTGACGGGAGTGGAAAGCTCGAAGGACCGCGGGCGTCGCCGGAGCCGCACCGCACGCGGATTCCGCGGGTCCGCGCCCACAGTGACCTCACCGTGCACGGGAGGCAGGATCATGGGCGACAAGGCACACACACATCCCGGAGCCGCCGGCAGGGCACAGGCGGCCGGCCATCCCACGTCCGTACGGAATGTGGTGCTGGTCGGCCACTCCGGATCGGGCAAGACGACCCTGGTGGAGGCCCTCGCGCTGACCGCGGGGGCGGTGAACCGGGCGGGCCGTGTGGAGGACGGCGGCACCGTCTCCGACTACGACGACATCGAGCACCGGCAGCAGCGCTCCGTACAGCTCTCCCTGGTGCCCCTCGAATGGGACGGCATCAAGGTCAACCTTCTGGACACCCCCGGATACGCCGACTTCGTCGGGGAACTCAGGGCCGGTCTGCGGGCGGCGGACGCGGCCCTCTTCGTCGTCTCGGCCTCGGACGGCGTGGACGGCTCGACCCGCATGGTGTGGGACGAGTGCGCGGCGGTCGGCATGCCGCGCGCCATCGTCGTCACGCACCTGGAGGCGGCCCGCGCGGACTTCGAGGAGATGACCCGCGTCTGCGCGGAGACGTTCGGCGGCGACGACCCCGACGCCGTGCTGCCGCTGTACCTGCCGCTGCACGGCCCGGAGGGACCCGACGGGCACGCGCCCGTGACGGGTCTGACCGGACTGCTGTCGCGGAAGCTGTTCGACTACTCCACCGGCGAACGCAAGGAGTCCGAACCCGGCGAGGACCAGCTCCCGCTGATCGAGGAGGCCCGCGGCCGGCTCATCGAGGGGATCATCGCCGAGAGCGAGGACGAGACCCTCATGGACCGCTACCTCGGCGGCGAGCAGGTCGACGTCCGGACGCTGATCGAGGACCTGGAACGGGCGGTCGCGCGCGGGGTGTTCTTCCCCGTCCTGGCCGCCGCCCCGGCCACCGACGGCGCCCGCCAGGGACTCGGCACGGTCGAGCTGCTGGAGCTGGTCACCGGCGGCTTCCCGACCCCGCTGGAGCACGGCACCCCGAGCGTGACCACCGTCGACGGCAGGCCGCGCGAGCTGAAACCGTGCGACCCGGACGCCCCGCTGGTCGCGGAGGTCGTGAAGACCTCCTCCGACCCGTACGTCGGCCGGCTCTCCCTGATCCGGCTCTTCTCCGGCACCCTGCGCGCCGACCAGACCGTGCACGTCTCCGGACACGGGCTCGCCGACCGGGGCCACGAGGACCACGACGTGGACGAGCGGATCGGCGCCCTGTCCACACCGTTCGGGAAACAGCAGCGGCCCGTCTCCCATGTCATCGCGGGCGACCTCGCGTGCGTGGCGAAGCTCAGCCGCGCGGAGACCGGCGACACCCTGTCCGCCAAGGACGACCCGCTGCTCATGGAGCCCTGGGAGATGCCCGACCCGCTGCTGCCGCTGGCCATCCAGGCGCACAGCAAACCCGACGAGGACAAGCTCTCGCAGGGCCTGTCCCGGCTGGTGGCCGAGGACCCGACGATGCGGCTGGAACAGAACCAGGACACCCACCAGGTGGTGCTGTGGTGCCTGGGCGAGGCACACGCGGACGTGGCCCTGGAACGGCTGCGCAGCCGCTACGGCGTCCAGGTCGACGTCGTACCGCACCGGGTGTCGCTCAGGGAGACGTTCGGCGGCAAGGCGGCCGGGCGTGGCCGGCACGTCAAACAGTCCGGCGGGCACGGACAGTTCGCCATCTGCGAGATCGAGGTGGAGCCGCTGCCGAACGGCTCGGGCATCGAGTTCGTCGACAAGGTGGTCGGCGGCGCGGTGCCGCGCCAGTTCATCCCCTCCGTCGAGAAGGGCGTACGGGCCCAGGCCGTCAAGGGAATCGCCACGGGACATCCGCTGATCGACGTCCGCGTGACACTCCTCGACGGCAAGGCGCACTCCGTGGACTCCTCCGACGCCGCGTTCCAGACGGCCGGCGCGCTGGCCCTGCGGGAGGCGGCCGCGGACGCGAAGATCCATCTGCTGGAGCCGGTGGCCGAGGTGAGCGTCCTGGTCGGCGACGACTACGTCGGCCCCGTGATGAGCGACCTGTCCGGCCGGCGCGGCCGGGTGCTCGGCACCGAGCAGTCACCCGGTGGACGCACCCTCATCAAGGCCGAGGTTCCCGAGATCGAGATCGACCGGTACGCCGTCGACCTGCGCTCCCTCTCGCACGGCACCGCCCGGTTCAGCCGCCGGTACGCGCGGCACGAACCCATGCCGTCGAACGTGGCGGAACGGGTCAAGGAAGAGGCGCGTACCGCCTCGTAACCGGCGACGGGCGCCCCCGGGAGACCCGGCGGGCGCCCGCGTACGCCCCTCGCACCGGGACGACTCCGGAGTGCTTCACTCCGTGGCGGCGGACGGCTTCGGCCGTCCGCCGACGGACGACGGCGGGTACGGATACGCTGAAGACCTGATCAACAGGTGTGCGCAGCAAGGAAGTCGGGAAGGCCGCAAGACGACAGTCGCGGCGATCGGGGGCGGGAATGACCGTTGAGAGCGGTTACGCGGATTTCTTCGGTCCGCAGGTGCCGCGCACGGGCGACGAGGGGCAGACGCCGACGCTCGCGCTGGCCTCGGCGGCCTACCGGGACAACGAGGCCGAGGAGATACTCAAGGCCAACAACGAGTGGCACAAGTCGGCCGTGAGCGCACCCAGGCTGAAGCTGTTCCGGCCGAACCTGGGCGAGGCGTACTCCAGGGCGATCATCGACCGGATGCTCGGCTCCGGCCGCGCGCCGCTCATCCAGTCCTTCGGCACCCAGCCGCAGGTGGTGGTCGAGCACTCACTGGCGGCGCACCGCATCCGCCGCGAGCGGGACAACTGGCTGAGCGCCGTCATGGTCCTGTGCGGTCTGCTCTTCCTGCCGGGGCTGCTGGTGTGGCTGCTGGTCTTCCAGATCCGTACGACGATGTCCAGGCGGGAGGACAAGCGGGCGGGCGCGCTGGCCACCACCCTGCTGGTCGCGGTGGGTGCCCTCGCCGTGCTGTTCCTGATCCGCATGCCGTTCGACGGATTCTGGGGCTGGTACGCGCGCGCGGCGGTCGTCGCCCCGGTGCTGGGCTGGTTCTGGGCCAAGCAGATCTGCGAGCGCACGGCGAGGGACCTGCGCGAGCGCTGGAGCGGCCTGCTCTCCGGCAGCAGCATCGGCGCCAAGGTGCCCGAGGCGGTGCCGAGCAGCCCCGGCGAGACGGCCGCCGAGCAACTGCGCCAGTCCCTGGCCCGGCTCAGCGCCGAACAGCAGTCCAACTCCGTCTTCTACGCCGGCCCCAAGGGCATACTCGGCATGGGCACCCGCTGGGGCAGCTGGCAGCTCGCCGAGGACCTGGTGCCCCTCCACCCGGACCGGGAGATCAACCCGTTCCGCAGCTGGGACGTCATCAAGTCCATCCACGACCGGCTGCGGATGCTGGAGCGCGGGCCGCTGCACACCGGCGGCTTCCCCAAGCCGTCGGTACGGCACTGGATCGTCACCCCCATCGGTGAGAACGCCGACGCGGTCTCCCGGCCCGAGGGCACGGACGTCGAGGCGTACCAGGTCAAGTCGCACGCCATACAGGACATCTGCAACAAGCAGCAGTTCGGCGCGGGCGACCGGCACTATCTGGGCGTGCAGTGGACGCTGTGGGACGGCCAGCTGGTGATCACCATGCTGATCACCGTGACCGTGCTGCACGAGACGCTGCGCATCGAGGTCACCGGGCACGCGCTGGGGCCGGTGCACTCGCTGTTCACCAGCAAGCCGGCGGCCAAGGAGAAGGAGGTCCAGAAGTCGATCAGGTTCTGGGAGACCCGGAAGGTGAAGCTCCCGCTGGTCGACTCGGACGAGGTGGTACGCCTGGCCGCCCGGGCGCCGCTGACCTGGTACCCGCCGCTGCTGTACTGGCTGGGCGGCAAGCTGAGCCTGCCGGAGCCGTTCGGTCTGCGGCACGCGTGGGCGGACAAGCCGTGGCGGCACCGGTTCATGGCGGACGACGCGTTGCGGGCGGCCGCGCCTGTGCTGCGGGTGGTGCACTCCGCCGCGATCAAGGTGCTGGAGGAGAACGGGGTGGACACGGAGAAGTTCGGGTCGCGGTCGTCGTTCCTCAGCACGGCGGTGCAGGACGCTTCGCCTCGGAAGGCCGACGTGTACGACGCGTAGGCCTCCGGCGGTCAGGCGGCTGCGGTGACGGTCACTGGGGGCTACGCCCCCAGACCCCCACCGGCCTGAACGGCCTCGTCCTCAGACGCCGGACGGGCCGGCCGACGCAGGCCACGCCTCCGACAACATCTTCCTCGTGTCGGCCAGGAGCTGGGGCAGGATCTTCGTGTGGCCGACCACCGGCATGAAGTTCGTGTCGCCGCCCCAGCGGGGGACGACGTGCTGGTGGAGGTGGGCGGCGATGCCCGCGCCCGCGACCGTGCCCTGGTTCATGCCGATGTTGAAGCCGTGCGCGCCCGACGCGGTACGCAGTGCCGTCATCGCCTGCTTGGTGAGCTCGGCGAGCTCCGCCGTCTCCTGAGCGGTGAGGTCCGTGTAGTCGGCCACGTGCCGGTACGGCACGGTCATCAGATGGCCGCCCGTGTACGGGTAGAGGTTGAGCACCGCGTAGACCCGCTCGCCGCGCCGCAGGATCAGCCCGTCCTCGTCGGACTTGGCCGGGATGGAGCAGAAGGGGCAGCCGTCGTCGGCGCCCGGGCCGCTCGGCTTGTTCTCGCCCTGGATGTACGCCATCCGGTGGGGCGTCCACAGACGCTGGAACGCGTCCTGCGTGCCCACTCCCAACTGCTGCTCCGGCTCACTCGTCATGCGTGCAGCATATGGCGTCATCGGAGGACCGCGGAAAAGGCCCCCGGGATCGCTCCCGGGGGCCTCGGAGTCATCCGCGCGGTCAGACCTGGGTCCGCTCCTCGACGACCTTCGCGATCTTCGCGATGGCCTCGTCGACGGGGATGCCGTTCTCCTGGGAGCCGTCGCGGTAGCGGAAGGAGACGGCACCGTTGGCCATGTCCTCGTCGCCCGCGATGACCATGAAGGGCACCTTCTGCTTCTGGGCGTTGCGGATCTTCTTCTGCATGCGGTCCGAGGAGGAGTCGACCTCGACGCGCAGCCCCTGCCTGCGGGCCGTGTCCGCGAACTTCTCCAGGTACTCGACGTGCGCGTCGCCGATCGGGATGCCGATCGCCTGGACCGGGGCGAGCCACGCCGGGAACGCGCCCGCGTAGTGCTCCAGGAGCACCGCGAAGAACCGCTCGATGCTTCCGAACAGCGCGCGGTGGATCATGACCGGGCGGGTCTTGGAGCCGTCCGCGCCGGTGTACTCCAGGTCGAAGCGCTCCGGCAGGTTGAAGTCGAGCTGGATGGTCGACATCTGCCAGGTGCGGCCGATGGCGTCCTTGGCCTGGACGGAGATCTTCGGGCCGTAGAAGGCGGCGCCGCCCGGGTCCGCCACGAGCTCCAGGTTCTGCTTCTCGGCGACCTGGCGCAGCGTCTCGGTGGCCTCCTCCCAGGCCTCGTCGGAGCCGACGAACTTCTCCGGGTCCTTGGTGGACAGCTCCAGGTAGAAGTCGTTCAGGCCGTAGTCGCGCAGCAGGTTCAGCACGAAGGTGAGCGTCTTGTCGAGCTCCTCCGACATCTGCTCGCGGGTGCAGTAGATGTGCGCGTCGTCCTGGGTGAAGCCGCGGGCCCGGGTCAGGCCGTGCACCACGCCCGACTTCTCGTACCGGTACACGGTGCCGAACTCGAAGAGCCGCAGCGGCAGTTCACGGTACGAGCGGCCGCGCGCGTCGAAGATCAGGTTGTGCATCGGGCAGTTCATGGGCTTGAGGTAGTAGTCCACGCCCTCGTCGAGCTGCATGGGCGGGTACATGCCGTCGGCGTACCAGTCCAGGTGGCCCGAGGTCTCGAAGAGCTTCCCCTTCGTCGCGTGCGGGGTGTAGACGAACTCGTAGCCCTCCTCCTCGTGGCGGCGCCGCGAGTAGTCCTCCATGACCCGGCGGATGATGCCGCCCTTGGGGTGGAAGACGGCGAGGCCGGAGCCGATCTGCTCCGGGATGGAGAACAGGTCCAGCTCGGAGCCGAGCTTGCGGTGGTCGCGCTTCTCGGCCTCGGCGAGGAACTCCAGGTGTGCCTTCAGCTCGTCCTTGGTCGGCCAGGCGGTGCCGTAGATGCGCTGGAGCATCGGGTTCTTCTCGCTGCCGCGCCAGTAGGCGGCGGCGTTGCGCATCAGCTTGAAGGCCGGGATGTTCCGGGTCGTGGGCAGGTGGGGGCCCCGGCAGAGGTCCTTCCAGCACAGCTCGCCGGTCTTGGCGTCCAGGTTGTCGTAGATGGTCAGCTCGCCGGCGCCGACCTCGACGTCCGCGCCGTCGTCGTGCGAGGCGGAGCCCTTGAGGCCGATCAGCTCCAGCTTGTACGGCTCGTCGGCGAGCTCCTCGCGGGCGGCCTCGTCGGTGACCACGCGGCGGGAGAACCTCTGCCCGCGCTTCTGGATCTCCTGCATCTTCTTCTCGATGGCCTTGAGGTCATCGGGGTGGAAGGGCTTCTCGACGTCGAAGTCGTAGTAGAAGCCGTCCTTGACGGGCGGGCCGATGCCCAGCTTGGCCTCGGGGAACAGCTCCTGCACGGCCTGGGCCATGACGTGCGCGGTGGAGTGGCGCAGGATGTTCAGACCGTCCTCGGAGGAGATCTCCACTCCCTCGACGGTCTCGCCGTCCTTGACCTCGTAGGCGAGGTCCTTGAGCTCCCCGGCCACGCGCGCGGCGATGACCGAGCGCTCGCCGGCGAAGAGCTCGGCGGCCGTAGTGCCCGTCGTCACCACGCGTTCTTCCCGCTCGGAATCGCGTTGGATGATCACACGGACGTCTGACACCGGTCTCTCCTGACTGAAGGCTGTGGTCGCGGCGCCATACCGGAGCGCACGCATGGGTGCGATCGTACCGACCCGGGCCCGCCGACCGCGAAATCAGTCCCCGCGGTCCGGTGTCAGTCCTCGCAGTCCGGTCCGCAGGCCTCACCGAAGAAGGCCGCGGTCTCCGCGTTCGCCTGGAGCGCCTTCGCCAGCCGGTCCCGCTCGGCCTCGTCGACCTGCACCGGTGCCAGCTCGCCGACGTCGGTGAGCCGGCGGAAGCCGCCCCGGCTCTCCAGCCGCCCGCGCACCCGCACCGGCAGTCCGACGAGGTGGGCGTGTCCGGCGACGCGGTAGTCCTCCTCGCCGAGTGCGATCCGGACGTGACCGACCTCGGCCCCGGCGAGTACGCGCAGCCGGACCGTGCCCTCGCCGCGGTGCCCCGACCTGTGCATCCGGACCACCGTGCCGGTGATCCGCACCGTCGTCGACGGCTCCGCGCGCCGGTAGCGCAGGCCGGCCTCGAGCAGCACGGGCAGGTCGCCGGGTGAGAACTCGACGGGTTCCGCGGCGGCGGCGCAGCCCTCGGGCACACCGGCCGCCGGGGCCCAGGCCACGGCGATCCGGGCGCCCTCCGTGCCCCGGACCAGGGCGACGAGGGCCTCGGTCAGCTCATGGCTGACGCCCGCCGTGACGGCCGTGTCGAAGGCGTCCATGCCGCCGGTGGCGCGGCGGTAGTCGATGGCCTCACGGGTGGCGTACAGGGCGTGGTGGAGGCGTACGGCGAGGGGGCGGCCGGTGGTGACGGGGGCGAACGCGGTCAGCCGGCGCCCGCCGGGTGCGGGTCCGACGAGGACGGCGTCCAGTGCGGCGGCGGCCTGGCGGCGGTGCCGGGCGCCGTGGAAGCCGGCTCGCGCGCGGGTGGCGAGTGCGGCGGCCAGGAGGGTCCGGCGGGCGGCGGAGCGCAGCTGTTCCTCCGCGGTCCAGGCGGTGGCGCCGCCGGGTCCCGCCGGTATGTCGCGCCACCAGTGGATCTCGTCGCTGGGTACGGCGAGGGCGAGCAGGATCTCGCGGGCGGAGGGTGTGCCGCTGCGGGACAGTGCTTGCAGGGCCTCGGTGAGCAGGTCCTCGCTGTCCGGGAAGGCGCGGCTCGCCGGTACCAGCAGGCTGGTGCCGGTGCCGGGTCCGGGCGGGGTCCAGCGGCCGTAGCGTCCGATGGCGCCGCCGCGTCGCTGCCAGCCGTGCCGGTACAGGAGGGCGGTGAGCACGGCGGGGTCGATGTCGGCGGGCTCGGGCGGCCGGCCGTCGTGGGCGGCGTCGGCGGGATGGGGGCGTACGGGCCTCAAGGGTTCCCCGGTCGGGCGGTGCGTCACGGTTTTCCTCCCGTCCCGACCCGCGTCATGATCTCGCACAGCGCCCGGTCGTCGAAGATGCGTGAGGTGGGGATCCGTACGGTGGTGCGGCGCCGGCCGGTGACCGGGTGTCCGGCGAGGTTGGTCCAGTAGCAGCAGTGCCGCAGGTCGAGCCGGTCGTGGCCGGCGCGCAGCCAGTCGTCCTGGGAGCGCGGCACGATCATCACGACCAGGATCTTGTGCACCGAGACCGGGGTGCGGGCGAGCTTCTCCAGGTGCGCGTTGTCCAGCGTGAAGGAGAAGGAGTGGCCCGGCGGGTGGGGGCGGAGCTGGTAGGTCGCCTTGAGCTGCACCTTGATGGTGACCTCGTCGTCGACGACGTGCCCGGCGGCGCTGTGGCTGACGTGCCAGTCGATGCCGTTGTCCGGGAACGGCTGGGACAGTGAGCAGCCCGCGGCGGCGGCGACGGCGTGCAGATAGCCGACCTGCAGTGTCTCCATGCAGGCGGTGGTGGCGAGAGTGCCGCGAGTGGGTGGCGTGCGCTCGGGCAGCAGCCCGCCCCGTTCGGGCTGCGCGATGGCCATGACCAACAGCCTTCCAGAACAAGTGTTTTCCCGCTGTGGGTCGTTGAACTGCAAAGACCCGTACTCCTGTTGTCTCCTTCCGGCGTACGGCGCAAACAGGCCGGGTATCACCGGATCGGGCAGCGGACGGTGCGTCGACTGCCGACGGTGAACGAGGGGTTGTTGGGTATGGCGTGCTGGTACGAAGGGCCGTTGGCCGCTTTCGACACGGAGACGACGGGTGTGGACGTCGAGACCGACCGGATCGTGTCGGCCGCCCTCGTCGTGCAGGACGCGCCGGGCGCCCGGCCGCGGGTGACCCGTTGGCTGGTGAATCCGGGGGTGCCGGTGCCGGCCGCGGCGACGGAGGTGCACGGGCTGACCGACGATCACCTGCAGCGCAACGGCCGCTGGCCGGCGCCGGTGATGTACGAGATGGCTCAGGCGCTGGCGGAGCAGGCCAGGGTGGGCCGGCCGCTGGTGGTGATGAACGCGCCGTTCGATCTGACGCTGCTGGACCGGGAGTTGCGCCGGCATCGCGCGTCGTCGCTGGGCCGCTGGTTCGAGCGGACGCCGCTGCTGGTGCTGGACCCGTGGGTGCTGGACAAGCACCTGGACCGCTATCGCAAGGGCCGGCGCACGCTGACCGATCTGTGCGCGCACTACGGCGTCGCCCTGGAGGGGGCGCACGACGCGGCGGCGGACGCGACGGCCGCGCTGGAGGTGACCCGGGCGGTGGGGCGGCGTTTCGCGTCCCGGCTGGAACGGCTGTCCCCCGCCGAGCTGCACCCCTTGCAGGCGGTGTGGCACGCGGCACAGGCGCGGGGGCTGCAGGCGTGGTTCGCGCGCACGGGCACGGACGAGGTGGTGGACCCGGCGTGGCCACTGCGTCCGGATCTGTCGGCGGCGGCATGAGGCATCGGGTGGGCACATAAAAAAAGCCGGTCCGTCGGGGACGGACCGGCTTTCCCGGTGGGCGATACTGGGTTCGAACCAGTGACCTCTTCGGTGTGAACGAAGCGCTCTCCCACTGAGCTAATCGCCCGGGAACGCACTGAACAATACAGGTCCGGGGACGGTTCCTTCAAACCGCTTCCAGGTGGGCGGCCAGGCCGCGCCGGCCGGCCCGCATCATCAGCGCGTGGTTGGCGCGGAAGACGGGCCGTCCGGGCACGGCGAGCAGGCGCAGCAGTGGTTTGCGGACGTCGACCTCCTGCTCGTAGTGGGCGAGGCAGCCGTGGGGCCCCAGGCGGGTGACGGTCCAGCGGGCCCAGCCGTCGATGTCGCCGGAGAGGCCGGCCTCCAGGATCCCGGTCTCCGGGTCGCGCCGGCCCTCCCGCACGGTCGAGGTCAGGTCGTACGGCAGGAGGGAGCGGATCGTGATGATCCCGCTGGTGTCGTCGAGCCGGGTGACGTCCCGTACCTGGGGCCACCACAGGGGGTAGTCCTCGATCCGCTCCAGGACGCGGTAGACCACCGGGGCGGGCGCGGACAGGGTCCACAGACTGCGGAAGCGGTGATGGTTCCAGTCCATGGACGTCGTGTTCCCGTCCGCGCCCGTTGTGTGCGTCTACGGCATCCGGTCCCCGAGCAGCGACAGCAGCTCGATGGCGGCGAGGCCGTAGAGCGCGGTGTCGTTGGTGGACACCCAGGTGGCCTCACTGCCTGCGACCAGGGCCGTCGGGCCGCTGACCTTCTCGGTCTTCCAGGGTGCCGACTCCTTGTAGCCGTCGGAGTCGTAGAACTTCTGCCAGGCCCTCTCGGCCAGCTTCTCGTCGCCGGTCTGTACGGCGGCGTAGGCGTCGAGGCGGGAGTGGCCCTGGAAGAGGATCAGGCTGCCGAAGTTGGAGCCGTAGCGGGCTGCCTGTTCCGTCTTGCTGGCGTTGAAGTAGCGGCAGTAGTCGTAGTACGCCTCGTTGAACTTCGGCATGTCGACGAGGTCGATGAGTTCGGCGCAGAGTTCGTTGAGGCCGAAGACGGCCGACAGGTGGGAGACGCCCACCACGGGTTCGTCCGCGATCGCGAACTTCCCGGTGTCGAGGTCGTACAGGCCGGTGCCCTGGACGAAGCCGTTGGGCTGGGCGGCGATGGTCTCCATGGTGGAGAGCACGCGGGCCTTGGCCTTCTCCCACTTCGGGCCCCTGCGTTCCCACTCGGTGAGCCAGGCGGAGACCAGTCCGCTCCAGTCGGTGCCGAAACCGATCGACAGGGCGTTGCGGTCCGGCGTGTACGGCTCGGTGCGGATCTTGCGGATGGGGTCGAGGACCAGGAAGGTCTCGTCGGAGTCGACGTTGGCGTGCATGAGGTCGCCGACGCGTTCGTCCGCGGTGAGGAAGTAGTAGTAGCGCCGGTAGGTGGTGTTGGCGATGCGCTGCTGCTTGGCGCTGTCGGCGAAGTGCTGGACGCCGTGGCGGGTGCCGAGGCCGGCCCACTTGCCGATGTGGTAGACGTCGACCTCGCCGGTGTGGCGGGTCATCGCCTCGGCGAAGCGGAAGATGTCGGCGCGGCCGGAGCGCAGGTACGCGTACCAGAGCCACAGGTCGGGTGAGAGCTCGGAGTTGTCCCAGGCGTAGCCGCCGACGTCGTACCGCCACTGGTGCCGCACGGTGTCGTAGGTGTGCATGATGTCGCCGTAGTCCCAGAAGCCGTACCAGCGGCGCTGCTCCACCTGGTCCTTGTAGTAGGTGAAGAGGAAGTCGAGGTGGTCCTCGATCCTGGCCTTGGCGGGGGTGGAGCGGTCCGGTTCGGCGAACAGGCCCTTGCCGAAGACGCCTGCGGCGACGAGCTGCTTGGGCGGGGCGGCGAGCTGCGGGAGGACGCGGACCGCCTCGACCTGTTCGGCGAGCCTGTCGGCGCTCGGGGTGGACTCGTTGGCCCAGAAGAGGAGTTCGGAGGTGCGGGCGATGCCGTACGGGGTGCCGAACTCGGGCTCGTAGTCCTCGTAGGTGATGTTGAGGCCCTCGAGCTGTTCGGGGAAGGTGTCCTGGCCCATGCCGTCGTGGTAGAAGCGCAGGTCCATGGGCTGGGCCTCGGGTGACCAGAGCCAGAGGGTGACCTCGGCCTCGTCGGTCTGGGCGTCGCGGATGTCGAGCTGGGCGGGGTGCTTCTCCCAGAAGTCGCGCAGGCCGAAGGAGAGGCCGCCGGTGACGCCGCCGACGTAGCCGAAGCCGGAGGCGCGCCGGCCGCCGCCGGCGCCGATCCAGCCGTGGCCCTTCTTGGTGCGCTTGCGCAGGGTGAAGCCGTCGGCGGAGAGCTGGGAGAGGGTGTAGTCGCCCCATTCGGGGATGTACTGCAGGCGGGTGGTGACCCGCTGGTCCCAGGTGGCGGGGTCGGGCAGCTTCTCGCCGGCGAACTGGGCGGCCTGGACGGCGGCTCCCGGGTCGCGGCGCAGTCCGGTGATGCCCTTGACGGCCTCGCGGAGCAGGCCGGTGCCCTCGCCGCCGAGGCGGATGTGGCGGTCGTAGGACTCGTCGCGCATGGGCACGGTGAAGCGGACGCCGAGGCCCCGGACGAAGTCGCCACTGGCCTTGCCGGGCTCCTGCTTTCCGTCGTAGGTGATGGTGTGCACCATGCGGAAGGAGTCGGCGCCGGCGTAGAAGTAGAGGCGGATGGAGAAGGGCAGCAGGTCGCGGTGGCCCTTGCGGTGCTTGCCGTCGACGCGGACGACCGCGCGGACGGGGCCTTCCTGCTCGACGGTGACGTCGGAGATGGCGCCGTCGAAGCGCTCGGTCCTGACGGTGGTCTGGTCGCCGTCCTCGTACTCGGGCTGGCGCAGTACGACGAGGCGGCCGTCGCGGGCGATCTCGGTCGAGCCGCGACGGACCGACTTGACGATCGTGGAGCCGGACTTGCCGATCCTGGCGGTGATGACACCGGTGGAGATGTCGATGGTGCCGCCGCGCTTGTCGACGGTGACCTTCTTCTCGGGCGCCGTGGGCGCCCCGGTGGTCAGGGTGAGCTTGCCGGAGCCCGAACTCACGGCGTGCGCGGTCCACTTGAGGGAGCCGTCGGGCCAGTAGGCGAGCGGCCAGGACTGGACGGGGACGGACTTTCCGTCGGCGTCGGTCAGCGCGAAGGTCTGGTCCTCCTGGTGGGCGCCCTTGGGCCAGGGCACGCCGACGGTGGAGCCGGGGGCCGCGCCGAGACCGCCGTCCTCCAGCCAGTCGAGGGTCACCGGGTCGGCGTCGGCGGCTTCCGCGCGGGGCGCGGCGGCGGCGTTCTGTGTTCCCAGGGCCCAGCTGAACTGGGCGGCGGCTCCGGCGACGGCGGCCGCCTTGAGCAGGGATCTGCGGGGAATGGGGGACATGGCCTTTCCTTTCCGTTGCGACACCGCAAGGTGATGTCAAGGGCATGACAGAGAGAGGTGCGGCGCCGAAGCGCCGACCTGGAAAGAGGGGCACCGCCTCTCAGCGGTGCCGGTACCGCGTCTCCACGGCGACGGCCGCCGCCGCGACGGCCCCCAGGACGGGGACCGCCAGCGGCGGGACGAACCAGGCGGACAGGACCACGACGGCCAGCCCGCAGACGACCAGGAAGGACCCGGCGGGGTCGAGCACGGTCCGCCGGCCGGCGTCCGCGAGCAGCGCCCGCCAGGTGGTGCCGGGCGCCCAGAGGGCGGCCGCCCGCAACAGGGCCACGGCGGCCCCGATCAGCGCGAGGACACCGACGGCCCCGACGAGCGGTCCACCGGGGAGTCCGGCCCGCGCGGCCAGGACGTCCACCCACACCGCGGCGGCCACGGCCCACCCGGCGAGCCCGACGGCCCACCCGCCGCGTACGGCCGTACGGAAGTCCGTGACGAACTCCCGCAGGCCGCCGCCCTGGTGGGTGGTACGGCGCCGCAGATGCCGCGCGCCGGCGGCGAAGGCCGCGGGGTAGGTGACGACCCCGAGACAGGCCACGGCGATCCACACGCCGGTGAGCAGGCACTCGGCGAAGACCGAGAAGCGCTCGCCGAAGACCGACTCCCTGCGCGAGGTGCGCGCCTTCACGCGTGCTTGCGCCATGGTGACCGCCTCAGCCCTTCAGTCCGGAGGTCGCCATACCGTCGATGAGGTAGCGCTGGAAGGCCATGAAGAAGGCGATGACGGGCACCAGCGCCACCAGCGACATCGCGATCATGCTGCCGTAGTTGGAGACGCCCTCCTGGTCGCGGAACATCATCAGGCCGAGCGAGACGGTGTACTTCTCGGGGGTGTTGAGGTAGATCAACGGTCCCATGAAGTCGTTCCAGGCGTTGATGAAGGTGAAGATCGCGCTGGTGATGATCGCGGGCCGGCTCAGCGGCAGCACGATCGACCAGTAGGTGCGCAGGTGCCCGCAGCCGTCGAGCTTGGCGGCCTCGTCCAGCTCCCTGGGCAGTCCGCGCATGAACTGCACCATCAGGAACACGAAGAAGGCTTCCGTGGCCAGGAACTTGCCCGCGACGAGCGGCACCAGGGTGTCGGTGAGCTCCAGGTTGCGGAAGAGCACGTACTGCGGGATGAGCAGCACGTGGTACGGCAGCAGCAGCGTGCCGATCATCAGCGTGAAGAGCAGGTTCCGTCCGGCGAACCGGATCTTGGCGAAGGCGTACGCGGTCAGCGAGCTGGACAGGACGACACCGGCCACGGCGAGGAGCGCGTACACCAGCGAGTTCCAGAAGAAGCTGCCGATGGAGATGCCGGAGATGCCGTCGGCGAGCCCGGAGAAGTTCTCCCAGACCGGCTTCGTGGGCAGCAGGTCGAGGCTGGCGATGATGTCCTTGCTCGGCTTGAACGAGGCGCCGACCACCCAGATCACGGGATAGAGGACGACCGCGAGGACGAGAAGCGCGCCCACGTGCCAGGCGATCGATCCGAAGCGCCGCCGCTCGTTCGCGGTGGGCAGGGCAGGGCTGGTGGCACTGGTCACTTGGCGGCCTCCTCGTAGTGCACCCACTTCTTCTGCGACCAGAACAGGACCGCCGTCACGAGCGCCACCGCGATCACCAGCGTCCAGGCCATCGCGGAGGCGAAGCCCATCTGGGCCTCCTTGAAGCCCTTCTGGTAGAGGTAACAGGTGTAGACGAGCGTGGCGTCGGCGGGCCCGCACCGGGTGTCGGAGACGACGTAGGCGGAGCCGAACACCTGGAACGCGTGGATGGACTCCAGCAGCACGTTGAAGAACAGCACCGGGGAGATCATCGGCAGCGTGACGTTCCAGAACCTGCGCAGCGGTCCGGCACCGTCCATCTCGGCGGCCTCGTACAGCTCCTGCGGGACCTGCTTGAGGCCGGCCAGGAAGATGACCATGGGCGCGCCGAACTGCCAGATGCTCAGGGCCACCAGGGCGTAGATGACGTAGTCCGGGTTGCCGATCCAGCCGCCCACGTCGAAACCGAAGACCTTCTGCGTACGGTCCACGACCGCGTCGTCCGAGAACAGCGCCCGCCACACGAAGCCGACGGAGACGCTGGCGCCGACGAGCGAGGGCATGTAGAACGCGGCCCGGTACAGGCCCTGTCCGCGCCGCTTCTGCGCGAGCAGCAGCGCGACACCGAGCGCGAGCAGCAGCTTCAGGGGAGTCGCCACGACGACGTACTTGAGCGTGACCTCGACCGACTTCTGCCAGCGCGGGTCCTGGAACATCGTCGTGAAGTTGTCCAGGCCGATCCACTTGGGCGGCGAGAACAGGTTGTAGCTGGTGAACGCGTAGTACAGCGACGCGATCATCGGCCCCGCCGTGAGCAGCAGGAACCCCGCGATCCACGGCGACATGAACAGATAGCCGACGAGAGTCTCGCGGCGCCGCCCGCGCCGCCCGGCGGCGGGGGCGGCGGGCCGCTTCCCGGCCGGGCGCGCGGGCGCTTCCTTGACGAGCGTCATGGTGGTACGTCCCCTCAGCCGGCGAACGCGGCCTTGGCCTCGCCGAACAGTGCCTTGGCGGCGTCGGCCGGCTTGGTCTTGCCCTGGGCGACCTCGCCACCGATGCGCAGGAACGCGGCCTCGATGACGTCGGCACCCGACGGGTGCGGGGTGATCTTGCCGAGGACGCCGGCCTCGGCGACCTCCTCCTCGTAGGCCGCGACGCCCTTGTTGTTGTCGTCGGTGGGCTTGAACGCCTCGTACTGCTCGGTGGTGGCGAGGATGCCGCGGTCGTAGCCCATGATCTTGCCGACCTCGGGGTCGTGGACCATGAAGTCGATGAACTGGGCGACTTCCTTGGGGTGCTCGGTCCCGGAGAAGGCGCTCAGCATCAGCGAGCCGAGGTACTGGCCGGTCTCCTTGCCGTCCGTGGTGGGGATCGGCGCGAGCCCGTAGTCCGACTCGCCCTCGCCCTCGTAGCGGATGGAGAAGTTGTCCCAGGTGAACTCGGACGCCGCGAGGCCCGCCGAGAGCGCGGACTTGGGCTTGACCTGCTCGACCTTCTTCGGGTCGGCGACGAGCCCGGACCGCACGCGCTTGTAGCCGTCCTCCCACCACTGCGTCAGGTCGTCCTCGGTGAAGCCGAGGTCGGTGTCCGTGAAGAAGGCCTTGCCGTTCTGGCGCAGGTAGAGGTCGTAGAGGTACATGATGCTGAAGTAGCCGGTGTCGCCGGCGATCTTCAGCTTGTCCTGGATCGTCTGCAGCGCGTCGAAGTACTCGTCCCAGGTCCAGCCGAACTTCGCCTCCACGCCGGCCTTCTCGAAGGCCTTGAGGTCGATGACGAGCGACATGGTGTTGGCACCGACGGGGACGGCGATCTGCTTGCCGTCGACCTGACCGTTCGCCAGCACGCCGTTGCGGAAGTTCTCCAGGCTCAGGTTTCCGGCGTCCGCCTGCGACTTGAGATCCAGCAGAACACCGCGCTTGTCGTACTTGCGCAGGAAGCCGACCGCATTCTGGAAAACGTCCGGCGGATTCCCGCCGGAGGCCTGGGTCTGGAACTTCTCCCAGAACGCTTCGTAGTCGGTGAATTCAGGCTTGATCTTGATCTTCGGGAACTTCTTCTCGAAGAGCGCGATCGTCTTCTTGATGGCGATGGTGCGCGGCTCGCCACCCCACCACGCGTAACGGATCGTGACCGTTCCGTCTCCCGAACCGCTGCCGCCACCGCAGGCGGTGGCCGTCGCCCCGATCCCCGCGACGGCCAGCGAGGCCCCCGCCGCTTTGAGGATCGTCCGCCTCTCCACATTCCCACCCTGCTGCATATGAGCCTCCCCGCGACGTTCGCGTCCGCCTCATGAATCGTTTCAAGTAAGCGCTTGCTGGCACAAGTTACGGAGGGCCTACGGGCACGTCAATGATTCGGACAGGAATTCATGTGCGCCGCGATCCGGCACCGGCGGCGGTCACCTCGCCCGCAGAGCCAGGGCCGGCCACAAAATCCCAGGTGGCAGCCCTGCGGCCGACCCGCCGAACATGTCGGAGCCTACCGGGACGGGCGCGGCGGAAGGTCACGGTTGGATGAAGACGGCCGGAAGCGGAACGCCTCGGAGACACGGGAAGGGTCCTCGCCCGGCGGCACCCCGCCGCGGACGCGCCGGCCGGCCGCACACGACGAGGCGCCCCGGCTCAGTATTGGTGCGCGGGGCCGCCTGATGATCCGGTGGGCGATACTGGGTTCGAACCAGTGACCTCTTCGGTGTGAACGAAGCGCTCTCCCAC
>NZ_JBHWHX010000022.1:0-124042 GCF_042732315.1 Streptomyces sp. NPDC059787 | reverse complement strand
CGACTGCCCGCAGTTGCGGCGTTCCCGCGCCCACCCGTGCCGTCCCAGCGGCACGACTGCCCGCAGTTGCGGCGTTCCCGCGCCCACCCGTGCCGTCCCAGCGGCACGACTGCCCGCAGTTGCGGCGTTCCCGCGCCCACCCGTGCCGCCCCAGCGGCACGACTGCCCGCGGCTGAGGGGTGGGCGCCGTTCCCGCGGCACGGGTGGGCGCGACGGCACCCTGCCGGCGCCGGTGAGCGAGACCGCCCCCGGGCGGTGGCACGACTGCCTGCGGCCGGCGACGTGCTCTTGATCGTCCCAGTAGGGTCGTTGCGTGAGTAACGGAGAGATCGCGCTGACCGCGGGTGACGCGGAGGTGACCGTGCTGCCGGGGAACGGCGGACGGGTCGGAGGGCTGCGGGTCGGGGGCGTCGAGCTGCTGCGGCAGGGGGAGCGGTTCGGGTGCTTCCCGATGGTGCCCTGGTGCGGACGGATCCGCGACGGACGGTTCCGGGACGGCGCGACCGTGCACCAGATGCCGCTCAACGCCCCGCCGAACGCCATCCACGGCACCGCCCGCGACACCGTCTGGCGCACCGCCCGTACGAGCACCGACGAGGCCGTGATGACGTACGACCTCGTCGAGCCGTGGCCGTACTCCGGGCGCGTCACCCAGCAGATCGCGCTGACCGGGGACTCCCTGACGCTGACGATGAGCGTGGAGACGTACGAGTCGTCCTTCCCGGCGCAGATCGGCTGGCACCCGTGGTTCAACCGCAACCTCGGCGGCGAGGACGTGGCGATCGGCTTCGAGGCCGCCTGGCAGGAGGAGCGCGGGGAGGACCACCTGCCGACCGGGCGGCGGATCGACCCGAAGCCCGGGCCGTGGGACGACTGCTTCGGCATGCCCGGCGGTGTCGACGTCACCCTCACCTGGCCGGGGCAGCTGGAGCTGAAGGTGACCAGCCGCGAGGAGTGGGTCGTGGTCTACGACGAGCAGCGCGAGGCCGTGTGCGTGGAGCCGCAGACCGGGCCGCCGAACGGGCTGAACACCCACCCGCGCCTGGTCACCCCGCTGGAGCCGCTGGAGGCCTCGACGACCTGGACCTGGACCCGCCTCTAAGCTGGCTTCCATGAGCGAAGTACGTGGCGCGCTGCTGCAGCAGATCAAGGACAAGGCCGTGGTGCACGGCAAGGTGACCCTCTCCTCCGGTCTGGAGGCCGACTACTACGTCGACCTGCGCCGCGTCACCCTCGACGGCGAGGCCGCCCCGCTGGTCGGGCAGGTGCTGCTGGACCTGACCGCGGAGCTGGAGTTCGACGCGGTGGGCGGGCTGACCATGGGCGCCGACCCGGTGGCGGCGAGCATGCTGCACGCCGCCGCCGCGCGCGGCCGGAAGCTGGACGCCTTCGTCGTCCGCAAGGCCGCCAAGGCGCACGGGCTGCAGCGGCGCGTCGAGGGCCCGGACATCGAGGGCCGCCGCGTCCTCGTCGTCGAGGACACCTCCACCACCGGCGGCTCCCCGCTCACCGCCGTCGAGGCCGTGCGCGAGGCGGGCGCGGAGGTCGTGGCCGTGGCGACGATCGTCGACCGGGCGACCGGCGCCGCCGAGAAGATCCAGGAGGGCGCCGGGGTGCCGTACCTGTTCGCCTACTCCAAGGACGAGCTCGGCCTCGACTGAGGCCACCGGGCGCCCCGGCCTCCAGGACGCCCCGGCTCTCCCGGGGCTCCCCGCATCCCTCGCATCTCCCGCATAACGACTTGACCTGCGCCGTCGACCGGCCGGACAAGTCTGGGAAGATGGCCCCGACAATGACGTCGCATCCAAGGTTCCAGGTCAGGGCCGACCGTACGCAGTACGCCACACCGCACGCATAAGGAGCGGACAGATGCCCATCGCAACTCCCGAGGTCTACAACGAGATGCTCGACCGGGCGAAGGCGGAGAAGTTCGCCTACCCGGCCATCAACGTCACCTCGTCCCAGACCCTGCACGCGGCACTGCGCGGCTTCGCCGAGGCGGAGAGCGACGGCATCGTCCAGATCTCGACGGGCGGCGCCGAGTTCCTGGGCGGCCAGCACAAGAAGGAGATGGTGACCGGCGCGGTCGCGCTCGCCGAGTTCGCGCACATCGTCGCCGAGAAGTACGACGTCAACATCGCCCTGCACACGGACCACTGCCCGAAGGACAAGCTCGACGGGTACGTCCGTCCGCTGCTCGCGGTGTCCGAGGAGCGCGTCAAGGCCGGCCGCAACCCGCTGTTCCAGTCCCACATGTGGGACGGCTCCGCGGAGACCCTCGCCGACAACCTCTCCATCGCCCAGGAACTCCTCGAGCGCGCCCGCGCCGCGAAGATCATCCTGGAGGTCGAGATCACCCCGACCGGCGGTGAGGAGGACGGCGTCACGCACGAGATCAACGACTCCCTCTACACCACGGTCGACGACGCGGTCCGCACCGCGGAGGCCCTCGGCCTCGGCGACAAGGGCCGCTACCTGCTCGCCGCGTCCTTCGGCAACGTGCACGGCGTGTACAAGCCGGGCAACGTCGTCCTCCGTCCCGAGCTGCTGAAGGAGCTCAACGAGGGCGTCGCCGCCAAGTACGGCAAGCCGGCCGGCTCGCAGCCGTTCGACTTCGTCTTCCACGGCGGCTCCGGCTCCACCCCGGAGGAGATCCTCACCGCGCTGGAGAACGGCGTCGTGAAGATGAACATCGACACCGACACCCAGTACGCGTTCACCCGTCCGGTCGCCGACCACATGTTCCGCAACTACGACGGCGTCCTGAAGGTCGACGGCGAGGTCGGCGACAAGAAGACCTACGACCCGCGCACCTGGGGCAAGCTGGCCGAGGCGTCCATGTCGGCCCGCGTCGTGGAGGCCTGCCGGAACCTGCGCTCCACGGGCACCCGCCTCAAGTAACACCTCCTGGAGTGTGAGCCCGGTACCGCACGCGGTGCCGGGCTCCTTCCGTATGCTCGCCGCATGCCCGACGTCCGGCTGTCCTCCCCGCAGGGCAAGTGGATCCTGCTCACCACGGTCCTCGGCTCCAGCATGGCCCTGCTGGACTCGACCGTGGTCAACGTCGCCCTCCCGCGCATCGGCCGCGACCTGGACGCCGACCTCGCCGCGCTGCAGTGGACCGTCAACGCCTACATGGTCACGCTGGCCGGGCTGATCCTGCTCGGCGGGGCGCTGGGCGACCGGTTCGGGCGGCGGAAGGTGTTCGTCGTCGGCGTGCTGTGGTTCGCGGCGGCCTCGCTGCTGTGCGGCATCGCCCCGAACGCCGGCGTCCTCGTCGCCGCACGTGCCCTCCAGGGCGTCGGCGGCGCGCTGCTCACCCCCGGCTCGCTCGCCCTCATCCAGGCCTCCTTCCACCCCGACGACCGGGGCCGCGCGGTCGGCCTGTGGTCCGGCTTCGGCGGCATCGGCGCGGCCGTCGGCCCGTTCGTCGGCGGCTGGCTGGTGGACGGGCCCGGCTGGCGCTGGGTGTTCCTCCTCAACGTGCCGCTCGCCCTGCTCTGCGCCCCCGTCGCCGTACGGCACGTGCCGGAGTCGACGGGCGGGAAGGCCGAGGGCCGGTTCGACGTCCTCGGCGCCGCGCTCGGCGCGATCGCGCTCGCGCTGGTGACGTACGCGCTGATCGAGGCCGAGCAGGGATCCCTCCTGGTCGCCGTCTCCGCGGTCGCAGGACTGGCCGCCGCGGTCGCGTTCGTCCTCGTCGAGAAGCGCCGCCCGCACCCGATGATGCCGCTCGACATCTTCGCCTCCCGCCAGTTCTCGGCGGTCAACGTGGTCACCCTGTGCGTGTACGCGGCGTTCGGCGGGTTCTTCTTCCTCGCCGCGCTCCAGCTCCAGGTCGTCGTCGGCTGGTCCGCCCTCGCCGCCGGTACGGCGCTGCTGCCGACGACCGCCCTGATGCTGCTGCTCTCCGCCCGCTCGGGCGAACTGGGCGACCGGATCGGCCCGCGCATCCCGCTCACCGTGGGACCGCTGCTGTGCGCCGCCGGGATGCTGCTGATGCTGCGCGTCGGGCCCGGCGCCTCGTACGCCACCGAGGTGCTGCCCGCGCTGCTGGTGCTCGGCCTCGGCATGGTCACCCTGGTCGCACCGCTCACCGCGACCGTCCTGGCCTCCGTGGACACCGCGCGGGCGGGCCTGGCCAGCGGCATCAACAACGCCGCCGCCCGCGCGGCCGGCCTGGTCGCGGTGGCCGCGCTGCCGCTGCTCGCCGGGATGGGCCCGGAGGCGTACCGGCTCCCCGACGCCTTCGACGACGCGTTCCGGCGGGCGATGGTCCTGTGCGCGGGCGTCCTCGTGGTGGGCTCCGCCATCGCCTTCACGACCGTACGCCGCCCGGCACCCGACTGCCTGCACCCCGAGTGCCACACCCACGGCAGTGTGGCGGTGCCCCCGCTGGAGGCGGGGGAGGAGGGCGGGAGCCGGTCCCGCTGATGTACGAGACTGGACCCATGTCGATTCACGAGAACCTCCTCGGGGGCCCGCCCCCGACCCACCTCCCCGACGACCCGGGCCCGCGCGAGCTGCTCGCCTCCGGCGCCACGCCCGCCGACGTCGCGGCCCGGTACCCCACCTCGTCGCTGGCCTGGGCCCGGCTGGCCGACGAGGCCTTCGAGCGGGACAGCGTCGTGGAGTCGTACGCGTACGCCCGTACGGGCTACCACCGCGGACTGGACGCGCTGCGCCGCAGCGGCTGGAAGGGCCACGGCCCGGTGCCGTGGGAGCACGAGCCCAACCGCGGCTTCCTGCGCGCCCTGCACGCCCTCGCCCGCGCCGCGCAGTCGATCGGCGAGCAGGAGGAGCACGAGCGCTGCGCGCAGTTCCTGAAGGACTCCTCGCCGACGGCGGCCCAGGTCCTGGGCTGACCGGCTGACCTGTGATGTCTCCGGGGCCCGTCCGTGAGCGGGCGGGCCTTGCGGTCGTGGGGGACGATTGCGCAGGATGCACCGTGGGGACCGGGGCCCCCGTGCCGGTAACGGCAGGGGCGGACCGCTACCCGGAGTACATGTACAGGAGACAGCGATGTCCCACGAGGCTCACGAGCAGCCCGAGACCCCGCATCTCGACTTCGAGGGGACGACCCCCTACGAGGACTACGTCAAGGCCGATGTCCTCACCCACCTGCAGCACACCCTCTCCGACGATCCCGGAGAGATGGTCTTCCTGGTCACCACCCAGGTCATGGAGCTGTGGTTCACCGTCATCGTCCACGAGTGGGAGACCGCGGCGAAGGCGCTGCGCCAGGACGACGTCCCGGTCGCGGTCGACGCGCTGAAGCGGTCCGTACGGGAGCTGGAGGCGCTGAACGCCTCCTGGAAGCCGCTGAGCGGGCTCACCCCGGCGCAGTTCAACTCCTACCGCGGCGCCCTCGGTGAGGGCTCCGGATTCCAGTCGGCGATGTACCGGCGCCTGGAGTTCCTGCTCGGCGACAAGTCCGCGTCCATGCTGGTCCCGCACCGGGGCGCGCCGCGCGTGCACGCCGAGCTGGAGAAGGCGCTGCACGAGCCGAGCCTGTACGACGAGGTGCTGCGGCTGCTCGCCCGGCGCGGGCACGCGATCCCTCAGGACGTGCTGCGGCGCGACGTGTCACGGAGGCACGAGCCGTCGGCGGAGGTGGAGGCGGTCTGGACGGCCGTCTACGCGGGCGACGAGCGGGACGAGGTCGCCCGTCTCGGCGAGGCGCTGACCGATGTCGCCGAACTGGTGTGGCGCTGGCGCAACGACCACCTGGTCGCCACCCGCCGCGCGATGGGCGCCAAGACCGGCACGGGAGGCTCCGCCGGGGTGGCCTGGCTGGAGAAGCGGGCGCAGAAGAGCGTGTTCCCCGAGCTGTGGACGGCGCGGTCCTATGTCTGAGCTCGCGATGAAGGCGGAGAAGCTGGACGCCTCCGACGAACTGGCCGCCCGGCGGGCCGGGTTCGTGCTCGACGACGTGGTCTATCTCGACGGCAACTCGCTGGGCGCGCTGCCCGCCGTCGTGCCCGGCCGGGTCGAGGACGTGGTGCGCCGGCAGTGGGGCGAGCTGCGCATCCGGTCCTGGACCGAGGGCGGCTGGTGGACGGCGCCGGAACGGATCGGTGACCGGATCGCGCCGCTGGTCGGCGCGGCGGCCGGGCAGATCGTGGTCGGTGACTCGACAAGTGTCAATGTGTTCAAGGCACTTGTGGGCGCGGTGCGGCTGGCACGGCTGACCGGCCCGGAGCGGGACGAGATCGTGGTCGACGCGACCACCTTCCCCACGGACGGCTACATCGCCGGGTCGGCGGCCCGGATGACCGGGTGCACGCTGCGTCCGGTGACCCCGTCCGAGGTGCCGGACGTGCTCGGTGACCGTACGGCCGCCGTACTGCTCAACCACGTCGACTACCGCAGCGGCCGGCTGCACGACCTGCCGTCGCTGACGGCCGCCGTGCACGCGGCGGGGGCGGTGGTGGTCTGGGACCTGTGCCACAGCGCGGGCGCGCTGCCGGTCGGCCTGGACGAGCACGGCGTGGACCTGGCGGTCGGCTGCACCTACAAGTACCTGAACGGCGGGCCCGGCTCGCCGGCGTTCCTGTACGTGCGCGCGGACCTGCAGGACCGCTTCGACTCCCCGTTGCCGGGGTGGAACTCGCACGCCGAACCCTTCGGGATGCGTTCCGCGTACGAACCGGCGGCGGGCGCGGTGCGCGGACGGGTCGGCACCCCGGACATCCTCTCCATGCTCGCCCTGGAGGCGGCGCTCGAGGTCTGGGACGGGGTGACGGTCGAGGCGGTGCGCGCCAAGTCCCTCGCGCTGACGGACTTCTTCCTGGAGTGCGTCGGGGAGTACGTCCCCGAGGGCAGGGTCGAGTGCGTGACGCCGCGTGCGCACGGGGAGCGGGGCAGCCAGATCGCCCTGCGCTGCCCGGACGCCGGGGACGTGATGAAGCGGCTGATCGAGCGGGGCGTGGTCGGGGACTTCCGCCATCCGGACGTGCTCCGGTTCGGCTTCACCCCGCTGTACGTCGGCTTCGCGGACGTGGAGCGGGCGGCGCGGGTGCTGGCGGAGGTGCTGGCGTAGCCCTCCGGGGCCGGGGGGTGACGTCGTACGGTGTCGCCCCCCGGGTCCGCTGACCGAGCGTGACATCCGCATGTCGGCGTACGTGGGCGTGCTGATACCGTCCCGGCCGAACGGCCGCGTTCCCGTCGGCCCGTCACCCGTGTTCTGTCGCTGAGAGGTTGAAGCAATGACGGACGACGTCGCAGCCGCCCGGGCCGCCGCCGAGGAGGAGTCGGCCTTCTCCCACCCGCCCGTGGACCCCGACGCCACGGTGGCTTACGGCGACGACCCGGACCAGATCGTCGACTTCTACGCGCCGCGTGCGGAGGGCGGGCCCGCGCCGGTGGTGGTCGTGCTGCACGGCGGTGCCTGGCGGGCGCCGTACGACCGGCGCCACATCAGCCCGTTCGCCGCCTTCCTGGCCGGGCGGGGGTTCGCCGTGGCCAGTGTCGAATACCGGCGCGGAGCGGGGGAGCCGGGCGGTGCTGATCCGGTCGCGGGGCGGTGGCCCGACACCTTCGACGACGTCGCCGCCGCGATGGACGCGCTGCCGGGGCTGATACGGGAGCGGGTGCCGGGGGCCGACCCGCGGCGCGTCGTGCTCACCGGTCACTCGGCCGGTGGCCACCTGGCGCTGTGGGCCGCCGCGCGGCACGTCCTGCCGGCCGGCTCCCCCTGGCGGACGGACGGGCCCGCGCCGCTGCGCGGTGTGGTCGCCCTCGCGCCGATCGCGGACTTCGAGATCGCCGACAAGCTGGGTGTGTGCGGGGGCGCGGCGCGGCAGTTGCTCGGTGGTGACGATCACTTCGCCGAGCGTCGGCCGCACGCCGATCCCGGGCTGCTGCTGCCCACCGGGATCGCCACGACCCTGGTGCAGGGGCGTACCGATGACGTGGTTCCGCAGGCGGTCGCCGAGGCGTACGCGGAGGCGGCGGCGAAGGCGGGGGAGGTGGTGGGGGTGACGTTGCTGGAGGACGTGGGGCACTTCCCGCTGATCGATCCGGGGGCGGACGCGTGTGCGGTGGTGGCGGAGGAGATCGCTCAACTCGCTTGGTGAGCGGCTCTCTTGACCGGGCCGGCCGGTCATACCCGTAGTACCTGAGAGCTACTTCGCAGGTGAGTCCCCCGGCGGGACGCGGGTTACCCGCGGCGCTCCGTAACTTCCCTTTCTGTCGAGCCCGGTGGGCGGGTGAGCGGACGGGGAGGTACGGCCATCGTGGTGCGCGGGCGTGGAGGGGAACCGGCGTTGGTGTGGGCCGGGGGGCGTTCGCGCTGCCCGGCGCTTGCGGGGTGCCGTCGCGCCCACCCGTGCCGCCCCAGCGGCACGACTGCCCGCGGGAGCGGCGGTACGGCTGTCCGTGGGAGCGGCGAGGGTGGTGGCGTGGGCGTCCGCGGGGATGGCGGGAGCGGCGGTACGGCTGCCCGCGGATCGCGCGGGTGGCGCGGGTGGCGCGGGTCGCGGGGTTTGCGTGGGGTGCTCGCGTTGCTTGTCGCCGGGGCCGTTGCCGTGCCGTTGGCCGGGGCGGCTCGGCCGCGGGTGCCCGCGCCGGTGCCCGCCGTGCTCGCGACGCCTTCCGCGGCGACCCTCGACGCGGTCTACGCCGCCAACCGGGCCAACGCCGAGGAAGCCGCCCGTATGGCCGCCGAGTACGGGGACCGGCGGCGGGCCGGGGCCGATCGTGCGCTGGCCGGGCGGCAGTTGCTGGACTTCGACGGGCGGGGCGCCGGGCTGGTCACCGAGGTGTTCGGTGACCTCGCGCACGCCGACCGTGTCGCCGTCCTCGTTCCCGGCTCCGACACCGGCATCGACACCTACGGCCGGTTCCGTGCCGCCGCCCTCGCCCTGCACGAGCGGCTCGGTACGCGGGCCGCCGTCGTGGCCTGGCTCGGCTACGAGACCCCCGCCACCGTCAGCGCCACCGTCGCCACCACCGACAGGGCGGAGGAAGCCGCCCCCGAACTGCGGCAGCTGGTCGGCGACTTGCGTGATGTCGCCGGGCCGCGCGCCCGTATCTCCCTCCTCTGCCACTCCTACGGCTCCGTCGTCTGCGCCGAGGCCGCCGACGGTCTCGACGTCGGCGACATCGTCCTCCTCGGCAGCCCCGGCACCGGCTCCGACACCGCCGCCGGCCTGCGCACCCGGGCCAGGATCTGGGCCGCCCGGGGCGCCGACGACTGGGTCGGGAACGTCCCGCACCTCGGCGTGGACCTCCTCGGCACCACCGTCGGCTTCGGCACCGACCCCGTCTCCCCGGCCTTCGGCGCCCGGGTCTTCGCGGCCGGCGACGGCGGTCACAGCGACTACTTCGCCCCCGGCTCCGTCTCCCTGGCCAACCTCACCCGGATCGTCCTCGGCGAGACCCGGGCGGTGACCTCATGAGCCGCCTCACCACCGCGATACGCGGCGCCGCCGGGCGCGTCGACGCGGCCACCCCCGGCCGGCGCGACCGGGTCGTGGACGCCCTGCGCGCCGGCGCCGTCCTCGGTGTCGTCCTCGGCCACTGGCTGGTCACCGCCCTCGTCGCGGACGGCCGCACCCTGCGCACGGCCAGCCCGCTCCAGCACCTGCCGTGGCTGGCACCCGTCTCCTGGGCGTTCCAGACCCTCGCCGTGTTCTTCCTGGTCGGCGGTCATGTGGCGACCCGCGGGTACGCCTCCTCCCGCGCCCGCGGCATCCCGTACCGCCGCTGGCTGCACGGCCGGCTGGCCCGACTGTTCAAGCCGGTCGTCGCCGTCCTCCTCCTGTGGACGGCCGTCACCGCCGTACTGCTGCTCTCCGGGGCCGAGTACGCGACCGTCCGCACGCTGGTGAAGCTGGCGCTGTCACCGCTGTGGTTCCTGCTGGTCTTCGCCGCCCTCACCGCCGCGACCCCGCTGCTCACCCGGCTCCACCCGCTGTGGCCGCTCGCCGTCGTCCTCCACGTCGACCTGCTCCGCTTCGGCCTCGGCGCCCCCGCCCGGCTCGGCTGGCTGAACCTGGCGGCCGGCTGGCTGGTGCCGTACACCCTGGGCGCGGCTTGGACACGGGGCGAGCTGGAGCGTCGTAGGACCGGCTGGGTTCTCCTCCTCTCCGGTACGGCCGTCACGGCCGCGCTCGTCGCCCGGGCCGGCTACCCGGCGTCGATGGTCGGCGTCCCGGGCGCCGGGGTGTCCAACCTCAACCCGCCGACGCTGGCCGCCGTCACCTTCGGCCTCGCCCAGTGCGGGCTGGCGCTGCTGCTGCGCGACCGGCTGCGCACGGCGATGCGGCGTCCCGTCGCGTGGGCGGCGGTGGCGCTGGTCAACCTCTCCGCGATGACGATCTTCCTCTGGCACCAGACCGCCCTGATGGCGACCACCGCCACCGGTCTCCTGGCCGGCCGTCTCCCCGGCCTGCACACCGTCCCCGACGGCCTCGGCTGGGTCGCCGCCCGGCTGGTGTGGCTGCCGGTGTTCGTCCTCGCCCTCGCGGTCTGCCGGTCGGCGTTCCGGGCCTGGGAGCGGGGTGGCGGACACGGGGGACGGTCCCGGGTCGTCCGTACGCACCGCTCCACGACGAAGGACGTACGACATGTCTAGGCTGAACCGCGTGACGGGCAAGGGGGCGGAGACCGTTCCGCGGTGGCTTCGGGTGCTGCGGGGCGACCTGCTGACAGTGCGTGCGGACCCGCTGCCGCCGTCGGAGTGGCTGCGCTGGGTGCCGCACGGATTCGTGTGCCTGGCCGCGTTCGTCGTCTTCTTCGGCGACCTGAACCAGCTCCAGGGATACGGGAAGATCGGCCACAGCAACGCCCTGATGATCGCGGTCGGACAGTGCGGGGCGGCCGTTCTCGCGCTGCGGCGTCCGGTGCCGGCGCTGTGGTTGTCGCTCACCGCTTCGCTGGCGGGTGCAGTCCTGGCGCGCCGCATGCTGATGGCCGGTCAGATCGACGGATTCCCATGGCCCTGGCACGCCTGGGGGATCGCGACCCACCTGCTCGTGCTGCTGCTGCTCGCCCTGCGCGTGCCCACCCGTGTCTCCGTCGAGGCGCTGGCGCTGACGGGGCTGCTCACCTACGTCCTCCAGGGCCTCTGGGGCGCGTGGAACTACTCGTCCACCGGCCAGACCGCCGTCGTCCTGTCCGCCGTCGCCGTCGTCCTCGGCGCCGCCCTGCGCGGCCGCCGTGAGGCCCGCGCCGAACTGGGGCGGCAGACCACCCTCACCGCCGAGGAACGCGCCCGCCGCACCCTCCTGGAGGAACGCAGCCGGATCGCAAGGGAGTTGCACGACGTGGTGGCCCACCACATGTCGGTGATCTCCATTCAGGCGCAGGTGGCCCCGCACCTGGTCCAGGGCCCGCCCGACGAGCTGAGGGAGAACCTCGCCGGCATCCGCCAGAACGCCGTCGAGGCGCTGACCGAGCTGCGCCGCGTCCTCGACGTGCTCCGGTCCGAACACCCCGCCCCCGGCGAGCGCTCGGACGCCCCGCAGCCCACCCTCGACCGTCTGGAATCGCTGGTGGAGAACACCCGCGCCACCGGACTGACCGTGACCACCGGGACCAGCGGGGAACACCGCCCGCTGCCGCCCGGCGTGGAGCTGTCGGCGTACAGGATCGTGCAGGAGGCGCTGAGCAACGTGCTGCGGCACGCGCCCGGCGCGACCGCCCACGTCACCCTGGCCTACGATCCGCGGGGGCTGCGGGTGACGGTCGTCAACACCGGCCCGACCCGGGAGGCACCGCCGTCCGCCGGCGCCGGGCACGGGCTGCTCGGCATGCGGGAACGGGCCGTCATGCTGGGCGGCAGACTGACGGCCGGCCCCTGGGCCGGGAAGGGCTACAAGGTCGACGCCTACCTCCCGGCCTCCGCCCCGCCCGCCACCGAACCCCTTCCCCAGGACGGCACCGCATGATCCGCGTACTGATCGCCGACGACCAGCAGATGGTCCGGCAGGGCTTCACCGTGCTGCTGAACACGCAGCCCGACATCGAGGTCGTCGGCCAGGCGGTGAACGGGGTGGACGCGGTCGCGCGGGTCGCCGAACTCGCCCCGGACGTCGTCCTGATGGACATCCGCATGCCCGAACTCGGCGGCATCGAGGCCACCGCCCTCATCACCACCGCCACCCCGGACGTCAGGGTGCTCGTACTGACCACCTTCGACCTCGACGAGTACGTGTACGAGGCGCTGCGCGCCGGGGCGTCCGGGTTCCTGCTGAAGGACGCCTCCGCCGACCAGCTCGCCGAGGCGGTACGGGTGGTGGCGGCCGGGGACGCCCTCCTCGCGCCCGGCGTCACCCGCCGGCTGATCGCCGAGTTCTCCCGGCTGGACGCCCGCCCCCGCAGCCCCCTCAAGCAGCGCGTGGGGGACCTCACCGAACGCGAGACGGAGGTGCTCGCGCTGATCGCGCAGGGCCTGTCCAACGCGGAGATAGCGGTACGTCTCGTGGTGGCCGAGCAGACCGTGAAGACGCACGTCGGCCGCATCCTGGTGAAGCTGGGCCTGCGGGACCGCACCCAGGCGGCGGTGTTCGCGTACGAGTCGGGGCTGGTGCGTCCCTCCGGGTACTGACGGGTGGCCCGGCGTGCGGCCCGCGTAGTACCTGAGACGGACGCCCGGGAACCCGTCTCAGCGGGGACGACCGCCCTCACCCGGTCGGCCTACCGTGTGAGCGTGACCGAGACGACTCACCAGCAGCACGGGAACGGGACCCGCAGCCCCGAGTACCGGCTGGCCCGGAACTCCCTGCGGGGACTGCGCCAGGACCTGTTCCACGACCCCTTCGCCTACCGCCCGCTGCCGCCCCGGCGCACGGACGGACCGTTCGTCCGCCGGCTGCCCGGCCGGCTGCGGTCGGCCGCGCAGCACCTCCCGCACGCGGTCGTGGGGGCGATGGCGCTGATCGCCCTGATGGCCGGTGCGCTGTCGAGCGGCCTGCCCGGCGGGGACGTGGCGGCCCTGCTGATCGGCCTGCTGTGCGCGCTCCCGGTGCTCGCCACGCTGGTCCGGCCGGCCGGCGCGTTCTGGCTGTCCCTCGCGGTGACCCCGGTGGTCGCGCTGATCAAGAGCGGCGACGCCGACTGGCCGTGGATGCCCGGCGCGTTCGTCTGCCACCTGGCGGTGCTGGTCGTCGTGGCGCTGCGCACCCGGCCCCGCACGGCCGCCTGGATGTGGGTCCTGACCGCCGTGTACGCCTTCCTCTCGGACGTCCTGTTCGGCGGGTCGTACTACTACACCAACAGCGGGCCCATGATGGTGACGTCCGCGTTCGCCCTGCTCGTGGTCTCCCTCTGGCACGTCCGCCGCACCGCCGAGCAGGAGGTGACCGCCCAGCAGACCGTCACCGCGCACGAACGCTCCCGGCGCACCCTCCTCGAGGAGCGCACCACCATCGCCCGCGAGCTGCACGACGTGGTCGCCCACCACATGTCGGTGGTCGCCATCCAGGCCGAGGCGGCCCCGTACCGGGTGGAGAACCCGCCGCCGGAGCTGGAGCGCGCCTTCGTCACCATCCGGGAGAACGCGGTGGCCGCCCTCACCGAGCTGCGCCGCATCCTGGGCGTGGTCCGCGCCGAGGACTACGAGGCCCCGGACGCCCCGCAGCCCACCCTCGCCGACCTGGACGCCCTGCTCGTCAACGTGCGCGACGCGGGGTTGCGGGTGGAGAAGGTGGTGACCGGCGCGGTGCGGGAGCTGCCGCAGGGGGTGGAGCTGTCGGCGTACCGGATCGTGCAGGAGGCGCTGAGCAACAGCCTGCGGCACGCGCCCGGCGCGAGCGCCCGCGTGGAGATCGGGTACGTCCTGGGCGGGCTCGGCGTGCGTGTGGTCAACGACCCGGCTCCCGAACCGAACCTGATCAAGCCCTCGCCCGGCGCGGGCCACGGCATCACCGGCATGCGCGAGCGGGTCACCATGCTGAACGGCGAGATGACGGCCGGCCCGACGGACGACGGCGGCTACGAGGTCGCCGTGTTCCTGCCGGTCGCCACGGTGAACGAAGGTGACGCATGACGATCCGTGTCCTGATCGTGGACGACCAGATGATGGTGCGCGAGGGCTTCTCGGTCCTGCTGAACGCGATGCCCGACATCGAGGTCGTCGGCGAGGCCGTCAACGGCCGGGAGGCGGTGGAGCGGGTCCGTGAGCTCACCCCCGACGTCGTCCTCATGGACATCCGCATGCCCGAGCTGAACGGCATCGAGGCGACGCGGGAGATCGTCGCCGCCGACGGCACGGCGAAGGTCCTGGTGCTGACCACCTTCGACCTCGACGAGTACGTCTACCAGGCGCTGCGCGCGGGCGCCTCCGGCTTCCTCCTCAAGGACGCCTCCGCCCGCCAGCTCGCCGACGGGGTCCGGATCGTCGCCGCCGGTGAGGCGCTGCTCGCCCCGACGGTCACCCGGCGCCTGATCACCGAGTTCTCCAAGCTGTCCGAGGGCCCGCGCCTGATGCCGTCCGCGCAGGCGGCGTACGGCGACCTCACCGAGCGGGAGACGGAGGTGCTGGTGCTGATCGCGCAGGGCCTGTCGAACGCGGAGATCGCCGGGCGGCTGGTGGTCGCCGAGTCGACGATCAAGACGCACGTCAGCCGCATCCTGGTGAAACTGGGCCTGCGCGACCGCACCCAGGCGGCGGTGTTCGCCTACGAGGCACGGCTGGTCACCCCCGGCTGACCCTGGCCAGGGGGCGGGTTGCCGGGCTAACGTCCGTTCATGGCAGCCCTTGACGACCTCGCGTTCGACCCGTGGGACCCCGCGTTCGTCGCCGACCCGTACCCCGCCTACGCCGAGCTGCGGGAGCGGGGCCGGGTGCGGTACTTCGAGCCGACGGGCCAGTGGCTGGTCGCGCACCACGCGGACGTCTCGGCGCTGCTGCGCGACCGGCGCCTGGGACGGACGTACCAGCACCGCTTCACCCACGAGGAGTTCGGCCGCACCGCCCCGCCGCCGGAGCACGAGCCGTTCCACACCCTCAACGACCACGGCATGCTCGACCTCGAACCGCCGGACCACACCCGCATCCGCCGCCTGGTGTCGAAGGCGTTCACCCCGCGCACGGTGGAGCGCCTCAGGCCGTACGTCCGTGATCTCGCGGACGACCTGGTGTCCGCGCTGGTCGAGGCGGGCGGCGGTGACCTGCTCAAGGACGTCGCCGAGCCGCTGCCGGTCGCGGTGATCGCCGAGATGCTCGGCATCCCGGAGTCCGACCGGGCCCCGCTGCGCCCCTGGTCGGCGGAGATCTGCGGCATGTACGAGCTGAACCCGCCGGAGGAGACGGCGACCAAGGCCGTCCGGGCGTCGGTCGAGTTCTCCGACTACCTCCGCGGGCTGATCGCCGAGCGCCGCAAGAACCCGGGCGACGACCTGATCTCGGGCCTGATCGCCGCCCACGACGAGGACGACGACCGGCTCACCGAGCAGGAGATGATCTCCACCTGCGTCCTGCTGCTGAACGCGGGCCACGAGGCCACCGTGAACTCCACGGTCAACGGCTGGTGGGCCCTGTTCCGCCACCCGGACCAGCTCGCCGCCCTGCGCGCGGACCACTCCCTGGTCCCCACGGCGGTCGAGGAGCTGATGCGCTACGACACCCCGCTCCAGCTCTTCGAACGCTGGGTCCTCGACGAGATCGAGATCGACGGCCGGGTGATCCCGAGGGGCGCGGAGATCGCGATGCTCTTCGGCTCCGCCAACCACGACCCGGCGGTCTTCACCGACCCGTCCCGCCTGGACCTCACCCGCCGCGACAACCCGCACATCTCCTTCAGCGCCGGCATCCACTACTGCATCGGCGCACCACTGGCCCGTATCGAGCTGGCGGCGTCGATGACGGCGCTGCTGGAGCGAGCGCCGACGCTGCGGCTCGCGGCGGAGCCGAGGCGCAAGCCGAACTTCGTGATCAGAGGGCTGGAGGGGCTGGCCGTGGAGGTGGGGTGACCACCCGTTCGGCTGATCATGTCGCCGATCCGCCCGGGCGCTCGTCCGCGGTCCGGCAGGCTGGTGAGCGCCTGCGAAGGAGGGCACCATGACGGTCATGACGCAGCACATGGCTCAGATGTCCGTGGAGGAGTTCGAGGAGCTCGCCGCCCACGTGGCCAAGAGGTTCGACGCCGTCAGGTTGGAGTTCATCAACGGACGGGTCGGGATCAAGGGCATGACGGACGGCAACCACAGCGAGGTCATCCGGTGGCTGCAGGAGTGCTTCCTTCTGGCGGGCAGCGGCCTGTGGCTCTACGGAGGCGGGGAGCTGGGGCTGAAGGTCGAGAAGTACCGCAAGGGCCGGGCCCTCCCGGACGCGGTGCTCGCGCCTCGCGGGACATTCGCCGGGAAGGGGGACTGGGCCGAAACGGAGGGCGTGATCATGACGGTCGAGGTCACGTCCTACGACTCGGACACCCACCGTCGGGACCGTGAGGAGAAGCCCGCCGGATACGCCGACGCCGGAATCCCGCACTACCTGCTGATCGACCGCGACGACTGCTCCGTCACACTCTTCAGCGACCCGTCCCCGACCGACGGCTACCAGATCGCTGTCAAGAAGTCCTTCGGCCACAAGCTCTCCCTGCCGGAACCCCTCGGTATCGAGCTCGACACCGAGGAACTCAAGCGGTACGTGGATTGACACGACGTCACGTCGTCATGTCCCTCCGCCGCAGCCCCGTCAGCCCCGCCGCCACAAGTGCCACCGCGAGCGCCGTGAGGACCAGTACCGGCGCCCACGCCATCCCCCCGCCCGGCAGCTTCGGCAGATGACCGAAGGGGGACAGGTCCAGCACCGCCCGCGGCACGTCCAGCGCCGGGCCGACCCAGCCGATCAGCAGCACCGCCCCGGCCACGCCCCACGCCGCCGTCGCCGCCCGGGGCGCCAGCCCGTACAGCAGGACCGCGACCCCGCCGATCACCCACACCGCCGGGACCTGCACCAGACACGCGCCCAGGACCGCGCCCGCCTGCTCACCGTGGCCGAGCGCGAGGCCCGCCCCCGCGAGCAGCATCAGCAGTGCCGCCCCGCCGAACGCCACCGTCAGGTGCCCGGCCGCCCAGCGCAGCCGTCCGACGGCCCCCGCGAGGACCGGTTCGGCCCGCCCCGAGGTCTCCTCGCCGTGCAGCCGCAGCACCGACGCCACGATGAACAGCGCGGCCACCAGCCCCAGCACCCCGGCCATCGTGGCGAGAAACGCGTCCGTCAGTTTCGACTGACCGCCCATCCGCTGGAAGATCTCGCGGGCGCCCTCGTTGTCGCCGACCGGCTCGGCCGCCCCCTCGGCCATCCCGCCGTACACCAGCCCCGCGAGCAGGAACCCGATGCTCCAGCCGAGCACACCGCCCCGCTGCAACCGCCGGGCCAGCGCGCCCGCGCTGCCCAGCCGCCCGGCGGCCGGTCCCGGACGGCTCGGCAGGTCGACGTCCCCGGCGGGGCGCCGGCTGACGGAGACGCCGGCCTTCTTCGAGTTCGTGGAGAAGGAGGTCGAGGCGATGACGGAGCGCTGGCGGGTGCACCGGGAGGAGCGGTTCGGGCGGGGGTGAGAGGTGATCGGGAAGCGACCGCGGGAGCGTGACCGATCGGATACTCTGAGTGGCGGCTGGTCCGCTTCCAGGGGAGAGCGCATCATGACAGTCATGGCTGAGCGACCGACGATAAACGGCAGCGAACCCAACAGCTTCGAGGATCTGCTGAGGACCCTCGACGAGCTGGACGTGCCCGACGGCTACAAGGCCGAGATCATCAGGGGGAACATCGTCGTGTCGCCGTGGTCGAAGGGGTATTACCACCGAGTGATGCGCCTGGTGTGCGAGCAACTCGAACCGCATCTCCCCGCAGAGCACTCCATCAGCTACGGTCCGTTCCTGTATGTCTTCCCGGGGGACGAACGCGCGTACGGACCGGACATCCATGCCGTGCCTGAACACGTCTTCGAGACCACCAGCAATCACCTGGACGGCGAAGCCCTGTCCTTCGTCGCCGAGCTGACCTCCTCCTCCACCCGCGACGACGACCTGACGGGCAAGGTCGAGACGTACGGCAGGGCGGGTGTTCCCGTCTACCTGCTCCTCGACATGCAGGAGGAGCAGACCACGGTCTTCTCGATGCCCTCCGCCAAGGGTTACGAGGCCTGCGAAACCAAGCCTTTCGGTGAGAAGCTGTCCGTCCCCGCCCCGTTCGACTGCGTACTGGACACGACCGGCTTCAAGGCGCCCTGACTCATACGGGCACCGTCAGCCCCCAAGCCGCCTCCCGCACCACCCACGTCCGTGTCCGCACCGGCCCCGACACCGCCGCGTCCGCGCGATAGCGGAAGTGCGCGCCCGACACGGTCACCGTGCGGCCCTCGGCGGACAGCGGGGACGCCTCCGCCCCCACCGACGCCGGACGCACCTCCACCCGCGCCGCCCCGGAGACACCGGGCGCGACCGAGACGCCCTCCACCGGCTGCCCCAGATCGACGAGTGTCTCCCCGTCCACCTCCACCCGCAGCCGCGTCGGTCCCGCCTCCGGCGCGGAGACGGTTCCGGACGGCCGCGCCGGCACCAGGGTCCGTACCAGCGACCGGCACGTCCGCAGCCACGGGCGCCCCGCCCCGCCGTCCGCCTCCCGCACCCGTGCCGTGACGCCGAGCGGCGGGATCCGCAGCGCGCCGAGCACCACCCCGTCGCTGTCGTCCACCAGCAGGTCCATCCGCCGCTCCGCCCCGTCCAGCACCGCCCGCGCCGCCGCCACCGCACCCGCCGGCACCCCCAGCGACCGGGCGAGGGAGACCGCGCCCCCCACCGGCACCAGCGACAGAGCGCAGTCGGCCAGCTCCCGCTGCCGGTGCAGCAGCGTCACCGCCCGCACCAGGGCCCGGTCGTCGCCCACCACCACCGGCCGCCGCGACCCGCGCCGCGCCAGTGCCCGCGCGAACTCCTCCGGACCGTCCGGCAGACACACCTTCGTGCCCGCCGCACCCGCGCTGAGCACGTCCTTCGCGATCCGGACGGACTCGCCGTCCGCCCGTCGGGCGACCGGATCGATGACCACCAGGAGCTGATCGGACGTCGCGGAAAAGGTCCTGGAAGTCGCCACCTCGGCCATGCCTCGCTTCCTCGGGTAGCATCTTTGTGCAAGAGCCCCTTGCGCTGTTGCGCCAGGGGCTTCGTCTATTCCGGGGCATCCGGTCCGACGGTTGGCGGCCAACGACGGTCGCGGTGTACGTGGCGGAAACCCACCGCGTACGCCCTCGACCATGGACATGCCCCGCCCGGAAGGGGTGTACGCGCGTGCCCGCACTTGTGCTGCTCGGTGCTCAGTGGGGTGACGAAGGCAAGGGAAAGGCGACGGACCTGCTCGGTGGTTCCGTCGACTATGTGGTGCGCTACCAGGGCGGCAACAACGCCGGCCACACGGTAGTCGTGGGTGACCAGAAGTACGCCCTCCACCTCCTCCCTTCCGGAATCCTGTCCCCCGGCTGCACGCCGGTCATCGGCAACGGCGTCGTCGTCGACCCGTCGGTCCTGTTCTCCGAGCTGAGCGGGCTGAACGAGCGAGGCGTCGACACGTCGAAGCTCCTGATCAGCGGAAACGCTCACATCATCACGCCGTACAACGTGACGGTGGACAAGGTGACCGAGCGCTTCCTCGGCAAGCGCAAGATCGGCACCACGGGCCGGGGCATCGGCCCGACCTACGCCGACAAGATCAACCGCGTCGGCATCCGCGTCCAGGACCTGTACGACGAGTCGATCCTCACCCAGAAGGTCGAAGCGGCCCTCGACGTCAAGAACCAGATGCTCACCAAGTTCTACAACCGGCGCGCGATCGCCGTCGACCAGGTGGTCGAGGAACTGCTGGGCTACGCGGACAAGCTCGCCCCGTACGTCGCCGACACGGTGCTGGTGCTGAACCAGGCGCTGGAGCAGGACAAGGTGGTCCTCTTCGAGGGCGGCCAGGGCACGCTGCTCGACATCGACCACGGCACGTACCCCTTCGTCACCTCGTCCAACCCGACCGCGGGCGGCGCCTGCACGGGCGCCGGCGTGGGCCCGACGAAGATCAGCCGGGTCATCGGCATCCTGAAGGCGTACACGACCCGCGTCGGCGCGGGGCCGTTCCCGACGGAGCTGTTCGACGAGGACGGCGAGGCGCTGCGCCGCATCGGCGGCGAGCGCGGTGTCACCACCGGCCGTGACCGCCGCTGCGGCTGGTTCGACGCGGTGATCGCCCGCTACGCCACCCGCGTCAACGGCCTCACCGACTTCTTCCTCACCAAGCTCGACGTCCTCACCGGCTGGGAGCAGATCCCGGTCTGCGTGGCGTACGAGATCGACGGCAAGCGCGTCGAGGAGCTGCCGTACTCGCAGACGGACTTCCACCACGCGAAGCCGGTCTACGAGATGCTGCCGGGCTGGTCCGAGGACATCACCGGCGCCAAGTCGTTCTCCGACCTGCCGAAGAACGCCCAGGCGTACGTCAAGGCCCTGGAGGAGATGTCCGGCGCCCCGATCTCCGCGATCGGCGTGGGCCCGGGCCGCACCGAGACGATCGAGATCAACTCGTTCCTGTAGCCGGACCGCCCCTCACCGGCGCCCGCGCGGGCGCCGGTGAGGGGGCATAGCCTGAAACTGTGTACGCCGCGTGCGTCGACCAGAAGAAGGTGAGTGCGATGCGCGTGCTGCTCAAGGCGACCATGGACACGGAGAAGACGAACGAGCTCATCCGCAGCGGGAAGATGACCGAGGTGATGAAGGAAGCGCTCGACCGGCTCCAGCCGGAAGCGGCGTACTTCGGGCCGGTGGGCGGGCAGCGTACGGCCCTGCTGGTCTTCGACCTGGCGGACAGCTCCGAAATGCCCCCGCTCAACGAACCGTTCTTCACCGAGATGAACGCCCGCGTCGAAATGACCCCGATCATGAACGCGGAGGACATGCGGAAGGGGCTCTCCGCAATGGGATGAGCCTCAGCTGAACACGATCATCGACCCCTGCGCCAGGCTCCGGGTCGCCGCCGCGTGCAGGCCCAGCCAGACGTGGCGTTCGCGGGCGAAGGGGCTGGGGTCGTACGGGGCGGGGACGGCCGGCTCCTCCAACTCGGTCGGGCCGCGCGGGGGTTCGGGTGCGGCCGGCGGGTTCGCCGGGTCGATGCCGATGGACGGGGCGACCAGCTCCAGCTCCCGCAGCAGCGCGTGGGAGGAGCCCAAGGGGCCGCCGCCCGCGAGGAGTTCGTCGTTGGCGAGGGGATGCGGGAAGTCGACGGGGACGTACGCGCCCGCGTGGTCGTAGTGCCAGACCAGGTGGGACTGCTGGGCCGTCGCCTCGAACATCTCCAGCAACTGCTCGTAGTCACCGCCCAGTTCGTCCACCGGGGTGACCGGCAGCCCGCACACCTGGAGCAGGTGCGCCCGCCGCAGGAAGTGCAGCGCGTCGTAGTCGAAACCCGCGACCGGGGCCACCTCGCCGGTCAGTCCCGGCATGTACTGGTACACCGGCACCGGCGGCAGGCCGGCCTCGGCGAGCACCGCGTTGTACTGCGCGAGTTCCTCGGCGAACGGGTTGTCGGGCGTGTGGCACAACACGTCGACGAGCGGTACCAGCCACAGGTCACAGGCCAAAGAGGGCTCCTCACACAGCACGGTCGTCGGGATGGTCGTCGTGGTCAGGGAAGCGTATCGGCGTCCGGCGCGGGCTGTTCCCTCCGTGCCGCCCCTTGTGCAGGTCCCTTACCCATCCCACCGCCCGTCAGCCCCTCCACGAGGGAGAGTGCGTGCGTGTCGTACGACTCGACGACCGCGCGGGCCTCATCGATGTCACGGCGCGACAGCGCGTCGACCAGATCGGTGTGCGCGGCCCACAGGTGTCCGCGCAGATCGGGCAGCCGCCGCAGACGCTGCACCACACACACCCAGGTCCGCACGCGCAGCCGGTGCAGGAAGTCGGTGAGGTACGGGTTGCCGAACACGGACCCGAGTTCGCGCCAGAAGCGCAGGTCGTAGCCGATGAGGACGGTGACCTCGCCGACGAGGGCCGCGCGCTGCGCCTCCTCGCCGCGTCTGCGCACCCCGGCGAGGGCCGCGGCGACCCGGGGCTCGTCCGGCCGGAGGTGGACCAGGTGGCCGTCGGTCAGCGCGCGGAACATCCCGTCGGTCACCAGGGTGCGGGCCTCGATCATGCCCCGGAAGTCGTCGGCGGAGTACTCGTGCACCCGGAAACCCCGGTGCTGGTCGGCGTCGAGCAGCCCCTGCGCCGACAGGTCGACCAGCGCCTCCCGGACGGGGGTCGCGGACACGCCGTACTGATCGGCGATCTCCTTGACGGTGAACTCCTGCCCCGGCTGGAGCCGCCCGGCCAGCACCTCGTCACGGAGCGCGTCCGCGATCTGCTGCCGCAGGGTGCTGCGGGTCACGGCGCCGCCGCCGCTGAAGCCGGGCATGGTCGGGGCGTCTCCCTCGTCGCGTTCGAGTGGCGTGCACGCGGATGTCCGCGAGCACGTCACCTTACGCGTTCGGACGGGCCCCGGGGTGTTCGAAAGGGCGCGAGGGGAGGACCCTCCCGCGCCCGCTCTCACCGGCCTCCCGGAGTGGTCACTCCACGTAGCCGTCCGCCACCGACAGGGCCGCGTCCAGCGCCGCGAGACCCTCCTTCAGCTCCGCCTCGCTCGCGTTGCACGGGGGCACCACATGCGTGCGGTTCATGTTCACGAAGGGCCAGATCCCGGCCTCCTTCGCGGCGGCGGCGAAGGCCGCCATCGGGGCGTTCGCCTCACCGGCCGCGTTGTACGGCACCAGCGGCTCGCGGGTCTCCCGGTCGCGCACCAGCTCCAGCGCCCAGAACATGCCGGTCCCGCGCACCTCGCCCACGCTCGGGTGCCGCTCCGCCAGCTCCCGCAGCCCCGGCCCGACGACGGACGCGCCGAGGGCCGCCGCGTTCTCGACGACGCCCTCCTGCGTCATCACGTCGATCGTCGCGACGGCGGCGGCGCAGGCCAGCGGGTGTCCCGAGTACGTCAGGCCGCCCGGGTACGGCCGCTTCCCGAACGTCTCCGCGATCGCCCCGGAGATCGCGACACCGCCCAGCGGCACGTACCCGGAGTTCACGCCCTTCGCGAAGGTCATCAGGTCCGGGACGACGTCGTACAGGTCCGCCGCGAACCACTTCCCGGTCCGCCCGAACCCGGCCATGACCTCGTCGAGGACGAAGACGATCCCGTACTTGTCGCACAGCTCGCGCACCCCGGCGAGATAGCCGGCGGGCGGCGGCATGATGCCCGCCGTCCCCGGGATCGTCTCCAGGATGATCGCGGCGACGGTCGACGGCCCCTCGAAGGCGATCGTCGTCTCCAGGTGCTCCAGCGCCCGCGCGCACTCCTGTTCCTCGGTCTCCGCGTAGAAGCGGGAGCGGTACAGGAACGGCGCCCAGAAGTGCACCACGCCGGCCGTGCCGCTGTCCGAGGCCCAGCGGCGCGGGTCACCGGTGACGTTGACCGCCTGCTGGGTGCCGCCGTGGTACGAGCGGTACGCGGAGAGCACCTTGGGGCGGCCGGTGTGCAGCCGCGCCATGCGCAGGGCGTGCTCCACGGCGTCGGCGCCGCCGTTGGTGAAGAAGATTTTGTCCAGGTCGCCCGGGGTCCGCTCGGCGATCAGCCGCGCCGCCTCCGAGCGTGCCTCGACGGCGAACGCGGGCGCGAACGTCGTCATCCGCGCCGCCTGCTCCTGGATCGCGGCGACGACCTTCGGGTGCTGGTAGCCGATGTTGGTGTAGACGAGGCCGCTGGTGAAGTCGAGGTAGCGCCGGCCGTCGTAGTCCCAGAAGTGCGACCCCTCCGCCCCGGCGACGGCGAGCGGGTCGATGAGCTCCTGCGCGGACCAGGAGTGGAACACGTGCGCACGGTCGGCGGCCTTGACGGCGGCCCCGACCTCGGGGTTCGGCTGAGGGGTCATACGGCCGAGGGTAGGCCGGGGCCGTGGGGCCGCGACATCGGCGGCCTGTCTGCGGTGGGGGACTTTCCGCGACAGGGTGTCGACAGGAGTGATTGACAGGAAGCTGTCACAATGACAAGATGCTGTCATCTGCTGGCGTACCCACAAGGGAGCGGTCATGACCCGCAAGCCCGTGCATCTCGCCCTCTACGACACCTTCGCCGACTGGGAGACCGGTCACGCCACCGCGCACCTCGCGCGCGCCGGCTACGAGGTGCGTACGGTCACCCCGGCCGGGGAGCCCGTCACCGGCATCGGCGGACTCCGCGTCCTGTCCGACCTCGCGCTCGACGAGCTGCGGCCCGAGGACAGCGCGCTGCTGATCCTCCCCGGCGCCGACCGCTGGGACGAGGGCGACGACCTCGCCCCCTTCGCCCGCGCCGCCCGCGCCTTCCTCGACGCGGGCGTGCCCGTCGCCGCGATCTGCGGCGCCACCGCCGGCCTCGCCCGCGAAGGGCTGCTCGACGAGCGCGCGCACACCAGCGCCGTCTCCTTCTACCTCGCCGCGACCGGCTACGCGGGCGGCGACCGGTACGTCGAGGCCGACGCGGTCACCGACGGCGGTCTCGTCACCGCCGGGCCGACCGAGCCCGTCGCCTTCGCCCGCGAGATCCTCCGGCTGCTCGGCGTCCACGACGACACGGTGACCGACGCCTGGTACCGGCTGTTCCACGACTCGGACCCCGAGGCGTACGCCACGTATATGAAGGCCACGGCGCGGTGAGCGAGGAACGTCAGGACCTGCTCAGCCGGGGCGCGCTCGGCACCTTCCGGCTGAACGGCCAGTTCCTCGCGGTCGCCGAGGAGCTGGCCCGGCCCGCCGGGCTCACCGCCGCCTGGTGGCAGGTGCTCGGCGCGGTCCTCGGCGAGCCGCTGCCGGTCTCCGGGATCGCCAGGGCCATGGGCATCACCCGGCAGAGCGTGCAGCGCGTCGCCGACCTGCTGGTGGAGCGCGGACTCGCCGAGTACCGGCCCAACCCGGCCCACCGCCGCGCCAAACTCCTCGCCCCCACGGAGCGGGGCCACACGGCGGTCAGCCGTATCGACCCCGGCCACGCGGCCTTCGCGGAGCGGCTGGCACAGGCGTACGGAGCGGCGTACGGGGAGGCGGAACTCGCCCGTGCGGTGGAGGCGCTGGAACGCCTGTCCACGGTGCTGGACACACTCGGGCCGCCTGTTACGGAACCGTAGACATCGCCCAGCTCACCGGGTACCGGCCCCGCACTATCCTCGGGATGTTGCTCATCGGGGGGAGGCGGCGTGGCGATGGACAAGCTCGGGCCCGGGGATCCACCGGGAATCGGGGCGTACCGGCTGCTGGCCCGGCTCGGGGCCGGCGGCATGGGGCAGGTCTACCTCGCCCGCTCCGACCGGGGACGCACCGTCGCCGTCAAGCTGATCCGCCGGGAACTGGCCCAGCAGGAGGAGTTCCGGGCGCGCTTCCGCCAGGAGGTGCACGCCGCGCGGCAGGTCGGCGGCGACTGGACGGCCCCGGTCCTCGACGCGGACACCGAGGCGCCCGTGCCGTGGGTGGCCACCGGGTACGTGGCCGGGCCCAGCCTCCAGCAGGTGGTCGGGCACGACCACGGGGCGCTGCCCGAGCGTTCGGTGCGCATCCTCGCCGCCGGTCTCGCGCACGCGCTGAAGGACATCCACGCCGCGGGGATCATCCACCGGGACCTCAAGCCGTCCAACGTGCTCGTCACCATCGACGGTCCGCGCGTCATCGACTTCGGGATCGCGCGGGCGCTGGAGACGGTGACCGACGGCGGGCTCACCCGCACCGGCGCGCTCGTCGGCTCGCCCGGCTTCATGGCACCCGAGCAGGTGCGCGGCGACCGCATCACGCCCGCCTGCGACGTGTTCTGCCTCGGCTCGGTGCTCGCCTACGCCGCCACCGGCACACTCCCGTTCGGCACCGCCAACAGCGGTGTGCACGCGCTGATGTTCCGCATCGCCCAGGAGGAACCCGACCTGGCCGGTGTGCCCGAGGGGATCGCCGACCTCGTACGCGACTGCCTGAAGAAGGACCCGGCGGCACGGCCCACCCTCGACCGGGTGCTGGAACGCATCGGCGCGCAGGACACCGTGACCGGCGGCCGCTCCCGCGACCCCTGGCTACCGGGCGCCCTGGTGGCCCAGCTCGGCCGCCACGCGGTGCGGTTGCTCGACGCGGAGGACCCGGAAACCCCGACGCCTCCCGCACCGGCGGGTGCGCCTCCCGCTGCCCGGCCACCGGTACCGCCCGGGGCGGCCACCCCCGGTACGCCGTCCGCCGGGCATCCGGGCGGCCCCGCCGCCGCTTCGGCGCCGGCGGCGTGGCCCTCCACACCACCCGGACCGGCCGGATCCGACGCACCCGCGCCAGGAGGTCCCGCCGGGCAGCCGGGTGCTCCCGGCCCGGGGTATCCGGGCGTGCCCGCCGCCGGACAGGGCGGCTCCGCCGGTGCGGCCGGCCCCGCAGGGCGGCCCGGCGATCCCGCCGGAACGGCCGCTCCCGCCGCCGGGCAGCCGGCGTCTCCTGGGGCGTACCCCGGTGCACCCGTTGCCGGGCAGCAGGTGCCGCCCGGGTCGGCGCATCCCGGCGCGTCCGCCGGGGGACCGGTGTCCCCCGGGGCGTACCCCGGTGTGCCCGCCGTCGGGCGACCCGTGCCGCCCGGGGCGGGCCACCACGCCGGTCCTCCCGAGCACGCCCGTGCCGCCGACGACTCCGTCGGGCCGCGTGCGGCCTCCCCGCCCCCGCCCGGGCAGCCGGGGGCGGACCGTCTGCCCACCCTCGTGGCCGGTCAGGGCACCCCCGCCCGGCCCTCGCCCCCGGGCCCGTACGGGCACCCCCAGCAGTCCGCGTACGGCTACCCCTACAACGGGCCCGCCGTCGGCCACACCCCGCCCTACGGGCCGCCGCCGTACGGGCCGGTGTCCGAGCCGCGCCGGGACAACCGTTCCACCGTGCTGCTCGTGGTGATCGCGCTGGTCGTCGCGCTCGCCGCCGGTGGCACCGTGTACGCGCTGATGAGCGGCGGCACCGCCGACAACCGTGCCGGTGGCGACCCCACCGCGCCCCCGTCGCCCGGCGGCGCATCGCGGAGTTCCGCCCCCACCACCCCCGACGACACCCGGCCGCCCAGCACCTCCGCCCCCGCGGACGGCACCATTCCCGCCGACTACCTGGGCAGTTGGTCCACCACCATCGACAACGCGAGCGGTGAGCACACCCGCCGGCTGACCATCCAGCAGGGCGAGGCCGGTGACACGGTCATGTCCCTCGTCGCCGACGGGCCCACCGGCGACGGCACCTACCACTGCGTCTTCGAGGCCCGGCTCACCGCCGGCTCCGGCGACCGGCTGGAGCTCGGCCCGTCCTCCGTGACGGTCGGGCAGCCGCGCAGCGCCTGCACTCCGGGCTCCGCCAGCGAGGTCACCCTGCTCCCCGACGGCTCCCTCCAGCGCGTGACCACCGGCAACGGCGAACAGCTCACCTACACGCGGGATTGAACGTTCGGCGAACGCCCGAGAACGAACACCGCCGACCGCTTCGCACGGCCATCCGCCGTGCCGGACCCCGGAGAGGACGGAGCCGTGCGCACGGGACGTGCCGTGACGAGCAGGCTCAGCGCGGCTCGGGCGGACGCTGCCGCGGCATGTTGGGGCGGGCCGGCCCCTGTGGGGACGGGAAGCGGCCGTACGGGAGGGAACCCTCCGGGCGTCCCGCGCCCGCCACCGCCGTCTGGATGCCCAGCGGCGCGCCCCCCGTGCGGAACTCCACCATCCAGTCGGCCGTCTCGACCCGCACCAGCTCGGTGACGTCCTCCGAGAACCGCCGCAGCACCGACAGGCACCGCTCGGCCGCCTCGCTCGCCGTGCCGTCCGCCGGGCCGAGCACCTCGCGCACGCACTCCGACGCCCAGTCGAACCGGAACGCCTGCAACCGCCGCTGCACGGCCTGCGCGGTCGCCACGTCCCGCATCCAGCCGGACGTCATCCCGAAGAACCGGTCCCCGGCCACACAGGCCACCCCGAGCAGCAGCGCCAGATAACCCCAGGGCGCGGCCCCGTCGGCCACCCCGGTCAGATCGAGCAGCGGCAGCGCCGCCCCGGTCAGCGCGCCCCCGGCCGTCCCGGCCCGCAGCGCCCACGCGCACCGCCGCTTCCACATCCGGTCCGCGAGATACCAGGCGGCCGTGTCCAGCGCGCCGCGCTCCACCCACCGGTACAGCTCGTCCAGCCGGGCCGCCGGCTCGCCCCAGTCCCCGAGCGGGAACTCCCGCCCCTCCAGGTCGTCCGGCCAGGGCCCGGCCGCCCCTTCGCCCCGCCCGTCCTGAGGCCGACCCTCGGGCTGCATCTCCGGCTGACCCACCCGGTATCTCCCTACTGACCCCTGCTGATTCCGCGTACTGTCCGTCCATGAAGTGTGACGCCAGGTGTTCACGCGCCTGACCCTTCCTACCGCCCAATGGGTGGCGGCGCCGGGGGTTCGGGCTCTTTTTCGTCCGGAAGATGGCCGTGATCAGGTATAGGGCCCCACCGTGACTCACTCGAAAGAGTGTCGGGGCAGCGGCCCCCGCGACCACGTAGGCTCGTGCCGAACGGTAAAACCCTTACCGACGGACCGACCAAGGAGCCGAATCGTGATCCCCGGTGGTGGCCAGCCGAACATGCAGCAGCTGCTCCAGCAGGCCCAGAAGATGCAGCAGGACCTGGCCAGGGCCCAGGAGGAGCTGGCGAGGACCGAGGTCGACGGGCAGTCGGGAGGCGGCCTGGTGAAGGCCACCGTCACCGGCTCCGGCGAGCTGCGCGGCCTCGTGATCGACCCGAAGGCGGTGGACCCGGAGGACACCGAGACCCTCGCCGACCTGATCGTCGCGGCGGTCCAGGCGGCCAACGAGAACGCGCAGGCTCTTCAGCAGCAGAAGCTCGGCCCGCTGGCCCAGGGGCTGGGCGGCGGCGGTCTCCCCGGCCTCCCCTTCTGACCTCTCGAACCCTCGAACCTTTCGAAGACGGCCCGCGGGCCTTTACCGTACGTACTGAAGGAACACCAGGAAGGGACGGCAGTCCGTTGTACGAAGGCGTGGTCCAGGACCTCATCGACGAACTGGGGCGGCTGCCCGGCGTCGGTCCCAAGAGCGCGCAGCGGATCGCCTTCCACATCCTCCAGGCGGAACCGACGGACGTACGGCGTCTGGCGCACGCGCTGATGGAGGTCAAGGCGAAGGTCCGCTTCTGCGCGACCTGTGGGAACGTCGCGCAGGAGGAGCAGTGCAACATCTGCCGCGACACCCGTCGCGACCCGGCCGTCATCTGCGTCGTGGAGGAGCCGAAGGACGTCGTGGCGATCGAGCGCACCCGTGAGTTCCGGGGCCGCTACCACGTCCTCGGCGGCGCGATCAGCCCGATCGACGGGGTCGGCCCGGACGACCTGCGTATACGAGAACTTCTCGCGCGGTTGGCCGACGGTACGGTCACGGAGCTGATCCTGGCCACGGACCCGAATCTGGAAGGCGAGGCGACGGCGACGTACCTCGCCCGCATGATCAAGCCCATGGGCCTGAAGGTCACCCGCCTGGCCAGCGGCCTCCCGGTGGGCGGCGACCTGGAATACGCGGACGAGGTCACCCTCGGCCGCGCCTTCGAGGGGAGACGACTCCTAGATGTCTGATGCCACGCTGCACGCGACCGACCAGAACCCGGACGACTTCGCGGTCCAGATCGCGGATCAGATCGAGAGCTTCCTGGTCGCCGTCACGGAGGTCGCGAAGGGCGACGAGCCGGACTCGGCGGTCCCCTTCCTCCTCCTGGAGGTCTCCCAGCTCCTCCTGGCCGGCGGCCGCCTGGGCGCGCACGAGGACATCGTCCCCGAGGAGCGCTACGAGCCCGACCTGGGCCCCGAGGCCGACGTGGACACACTCCGCGAGAACCTCGCCCGCATGCTCGACCCGATCGATGTCTACTCGGAGGTCTTCGACCCCTACGAGCCCCGCAAGGCCCCGGTTCCGGCCCGCATCTCCGACGACCTCACCGACGTCATCACCGACCTCCGCCACGGCATGGCCCACTACAGGGCCGGCCGCACCACGGAGGCCCTGTGGTGGTGGCAGTTCTCCTACTTCTCAAACTGGGGCACCACGGCGTCCGCGACCCTGCGCGCGTTGCAGTCGGTCGTCGCCCACGTCCGCCTGAACCAGCCCCTCGCGGAACTCGACGGCCTCGACACCGACCAGGGCATGGGCGACGACACCCTGGAGTTCGAGGCGGGCCAGGTCATGGCCGAGGAGATCGGCACCCCGCTGGGCGTCCGCCCGGTCACATGACCGACAGCGTGTACGTGGGCAACGCGGGCAAGGACGCGGCGCTGGACCGGGGCTGGCTCCTCGGGCACTTCAAGGACGCCGGGGATCCTCGCCACAGCGAGGCGGTGGAGATCAAGTGGGGTGTCCACCCGCGTGGCGACGAGCGAACGCAGTGGGTGAGGGGCGAGGAACGCACAGCCCTTCTGGTCCTCGTCAGCGGCCGTTTCCGGGTCGAACTCCCCGGCCGCAGCGTCCTTCTGGAGGAGCAGGGCGACTACGTCGTGTGGGGACGCGGAACCGACCACTCCTGGTTCGCGGAGGAGGAGTCGGTGGTACTGACCGTCCGCTGGCCGTCCGTACCCGGATACGCGGTGGCGGAGTGACGGGACCGGCGGTTCACCGCCCTTCGGAGTCGACGGCCCCGGCGGCACGCAGGGCGTCGAGGACGCGTGCGTAGTCCTCGGCCCGCTCCGGGTGCCTCTCCGCGTTCGCGCTCGCGTCGGCCAAGGCCCTCGCCGTGGGTTCGGCGCCGCGGTCGAGCAGCAGGCGCACCGCCGCCACCTGACCGAACGAGGCCGTCCACTCCAGGGGTGACCTGCCCTTGAAATCCCGGTCCTCGACGTCCGCCCCGCGGTCCAGCAGCAGTTCCACGACGTCCGTGTGCCCGAGGGTCGCCGCGAGCACCAGGGGTACATGGGGGATCCGGTCTGTCTGAGCCCCCATGGACACCCCGGCGTCGATCAGCACCTCCGCGACCGCTGCGCGGCCGAACATCGCCGCCTCGGTCATCGGCGTCAGCTCGTGGTACGGCCCCGCGTTCCCCTCGGCGTCGGCCCCCGCGGCGAGCAGCAGCCGGACCACCTCCGCGTGTCCCTCCTGCACCGCCAGGTCCAGCGCGGTCCGCCCCTCCCGGCCGATCGCGTCCACGCCGAGGCCCGCGTCCAGCAGCCGTGCCACCAGCGCCGTCTCACCGTCCCTCGCCGCCCGCAGCAGTTCGTCCGACCTCTCCACGGGTTCTTTCATGGGGTGATCATGCGGCACCGGCATCCGGCAGCGGACCAGGCATCGTCGCCCTCGTCGCGTCGACACCGTGCCCCGCCACGTGGTGGAAGGGTTGACGAGTCATTTTGTTCCGCATGCCTGACGCGTGGTGCGCAGGCGGCCATCATGTGATCCATGAGCGCTCCGTTCGACAACCGGCTGGGCACCCAGGCCCCCGTCACGGCCTCCGGCAGTTCCGCCATCGCCGCGGGCAGGGACATCACGCAGGCCCAGTCAGGGGCCGGCTCGTTCGCGCTGAACATCGAGAAAGCAGACTTGGTCTTTCCCGAAGCGTGTCCGTCGGCCGAGTCCGTCGACTGTCCGTCGGTGCTGACCAGTCTCCCCACCCGCGCCGCGCTTTTCGTAGGGCGCAACGATGAACTCGACGTGCTGAACGGAGCGTCAGTCACCCCGGGGCAGGCGTCGGTGCATGTACTGCATGGCCTCGGCGGCATCGGGAAGTCCACTCTGGCGGCCCGCTGGGCGGCCGAACACAGCAAGTCCCACGCGCCAGTGTGGTGGATCACCGCCAACAGTCGCGCCGCGATCGAGGACGGCCTGGCCGACCTGGCGACCGCTCTGCAGCCGTCTCTGAGGAAGCTGTTGCTTCCGGAGCAGTTGGGCGAGTGGGGCCGGCAGTGGCTCGCCACCCACACCGGCTGGCTCCTGGTCCTCGACAACGTTCTGAACCCCGCCGATGTGGAACCACTGCTGTCCCGGGCGAACACCGGTCGGTTCCTGATCACCAGCCGACTGTCCACCGGGTGGCAGGGCATCGCCGAACCGGTGCCCCTGGACGTGCTGTCGCGTGAGGAGGCGGTGGACCTCTTCACCAGGATCCGGGGTGAGGACCCGGACGCCGGTGAACTCTGCGAGGAACTCGGCCACCTCCCACTGGCCGTGGCCCAGGCAGCCGCGTACTGCCACGAGGCGGACTGCCCCGCGCGCGAGTACCTGAGGGATCTCGCCGCCCACCCGGTCTCCATGTACGCGGAGACGGAGGAGGGCGGCGACCACGAACGCACCATCGCCCGTATCTGGCACGTCACGTTGGACCGTCTCGCACAGGAACCGCTGACCGTCCGGGTCCTGCTGATACTCGCCTGGTACGCGTCCGAAGGAATCCCGCGCGCCCTTCTCGCACCCCTCGGCGATCCGCCGACCGTGCGCCGGGCACTGCGTCGGCTTGCCGCGCACAGCATGATCACGCTGTCCGGTGACACAGTGACCGTGCACCGGCTCGTGCAAGCCGTCTCTCGTGTGGAGGACAACGGCGACCGGCACCGCAAACCGGAGGCGATCGCCGCTGCGCGTACGACGGCGATGAGCGCACTGGCCCAAGCGCTACCGGCCGACGGCAAGAGTCCGTCCGAGTGGCCCGTCATGCGGGCCCTCCTGCCGCACGTCGAGGCTCTCGCCGGATACGCTCCGCCGGAGACGGACACCCCCGAGATGGCGTGGCTGCTCACCCGGACCGGGGATTACATGCTCGGCACCAACCTCAAGCTCGCGCCCCGCGCACTGGCCCTGCTGCAGCGTGCGGAGGCCGACTGCGTACGCATGTACGGGCACGAGTCACCGGAAACCATCTACGTGCGCGTCCAACTGGCCTCCGCCACAAGGATGTTGTTCCATATCGAAAAGGCTCGCCCGGTCGCCGAACAGGTCCTGGCCGACTGCTTGCGCATTCTGGGAACCGACCATGAAGTGACGATTTTGGCCCAGATGAACGCGCTCAAGATGGCGAACCTGTCGGGTGACGGGGGGAAGGCCCTCCAACTGGCCGAGGAGGCACTCGCCGGCTGTGTGCGGGTGCTGGGTGACGATGCCCCCCGGACCTTCGAGGCCCGCACCGCCGTCGCCATGGCGGTGGCCGAGACGGGGGACCTGGCGAGAGCCAAGGACATGTTCGACACGTTGCTCGCCGACTGCGTTCGGGTGCTGGGTGAGGAGCATCCAGAGACTCTCTCCGTAAGGAGTGTGGTCACCGCCTTCGTTCGCCACTCTTTCATCCCGACGGGCCCGATGGACGCCATGAGCAAGGTCGTTGCCGCCGCGGAGAACGGCACAGACCTCGTCACCGCGCTGCGCGAGGTGGTCGAACAGGTCAGAAGGATGGAACCGGTGGAGATGGCCCGCGCCACCGAGGAGGAGGTGGCCGCGGCGGAGCGACACCTCGAGACCTGCCTGCGCGTCCTGGACGACGGCCACGCCGACACTCTGGCCGCGCGAATGGCGCTCCTCCAGACGTACGCGGCCACAGGGGACGAGCGCTATACCGAGCGGGCGGTCCGTCTCTTTGCCGAAACCTTCACGGCGCTGGGGGAGGACCATCCGATGACCGGCATGGTGCTCGGCATCTTCCAAGCGCTGCTCACGCTCGCTGAAGAGATGCCGAAGGGGATCGGTCTCGTACGGACCAAGGACCCCGACTGAGTCCGCCGAAGCCCCGCACCACGGTTCCGGCGTAACGCGCCCCCGGCGTCCCTACTTGACGTCACAATGACCGCATGACACTGAGGCCATGGGCTTGGGCCGGACTCGCCATCTGCGGGGCAGGCGTCGTCGCCTTGACCGGGTTCGCCTTCGTCGACCTGGGGAAGGCCGACCAGATCGCCAGCGTGGCCGGAGGGTGCGTGGGCTTCGCCGGCCTGGCACTCGCCGCCATCGCACAGTTCGGTCCTGCGACCACGCCCGCCACTCCTCCGTCGGCCCCTCCTGTTCCTGCCGCCGGGAGCCGGAACGTCGAGGCGTCCGGCGAGGGGGCGATCGCGACGGGCGGCAACATCGGCACGGCGTCGACAGGCGGTCACACGCCTCCGTCGGTGCCGTCGACCCTTCCCTCTCCCTCGTCTTTGCCCGCTCCGCCGAGCGGCGGGGTGACCGCCTCGGGCAAGGGCTCCATCGCGGCGGGCGGCGACATCGGCTCGGCGTCCACGGGCGCCTGAGCCGGACGGAGTCACCGGTGCGGCCGGGCCACGGCCATGTGCAGCGCCGTCGCGTCGACGTGGGGTGCGGTGGGCGTCGGTTCGCTGTACCAGCGGAGGGGCCAGGTGTTGCCGTCCAGGGCGGGGATGCCGATGTAGGTGACCGTGCGGTCGCCCCGGCCGGCGAGCTGCTGCACCCCGGGCGGCCAGTCGTACCGCCGTACGGTTCCGGGCGGGAGCAGGAAGTACACCCAGCGGCCCCGTGCCGCCTCGCACACGATCGGGCCCGCGTCCTCGTCCGTCGCCTCGATCAGGTGGTCGGCGACCAGTTCCCCGCGCAGGCCCTCGATGCGTACGGCGTCGAAGTGGACGCCGACGACGTGCAGTCGGTGGCCGAGGAGAGGGACCCATACGGGGCGGTGAATTGCACTCGTCATGGTCACACAGTGGCGTTCGCATCTCTACGCTCGGTAGTGACCCTGGGGATACACGCCGGGGCGTATCAGTCGGAGGTGGTTGCCGTGTTTGGCCGGAACAACTCCCAGCCGCCCGTCGCCTGGCGCTACAGCGGCAACCAGATGAAGCGCTGGCGCACCAAGGCGAACATCAGCCGCGAGCAGCTCGCCGAGGCCGCGAACTACTCGCCGGACACCATCAAGTCCATGGAGCAGGGCGTACGGATGCCGACCCCGCGCGTGCTCGACGTCGCCGACGAACTGTGCCGTGCGGAAGGGTTGTTGAGCGCGGCGAAGGACTACTTGCAGCGGGAGAAGTTCCCGGCGCGGGCGCAGGACTTCATGGAGCGGGAGAGGGAGGCAAGCAGTCACTGGTCCTACGAAGCCACGTATATTCCTGGGTTGTTGCAAACGGAGAGATACGCACGAGCCCTGATCGAGAACCACGTCCCGCCCTTGGATGACGGGACGGCGGAAGAGCGTGTCACCGCTCGCGTGGCTCGACAGGCCATCCTCACCGAGCGGAAGCCGCCGGTGGGCTTCAGCTTCGTTGTCTACGAGGCAGCGCTGCACAGTCCACAGGTGGACGTGGAGCAGCTGCGTCATCTACTCGAAGTGTCTCGGCTGCGGAACGTCGTGCTTCAAGTGCTCCCGTTCGATAGGGCCGTTCCCGTTGCGTTGATGGGGCCGATGGTCCTGCTGGAGACTCGTGACCACGAACGGTTCGCTTTCGCCGAAGGCCCGTTGGTGAGCGAACTCTCGGCCGATCCAGGGGTTGTCAGCCTCGCGACGGAGCGGCTTAGCATGATCCGCACGCAGGCGCTCAGTCCTGCCGAGTCGGCCCGTTTCATTGAGCGGATGGTGGATCGCCATGGATGACCAGCTGACGTGGTTCAAGTCGAGCTACAGCGACTCGGAGGGCGGCAACTGCGTCGAGGTCGCCATGGACGGCTCCATTCACATCCGCGATTCCAAGAACCCCACGGGCCCCGAACTCCACGTCACCCCCCCTGCCTGGTCGGCGTTCGTTTCCGCAGTTCAGCCCGGAGCTTGAGCTTCGGGCTCCGAGCTCTTCCCCTGGGTTTCCTGGTTTGGTTGAAATATCCAACCAATCAAGTCTGAACGTGAGTTGAGTCGGCGTACCTCGTAAGAGTGACGTTCCGTGATCGGCTTGCTTCGATGAGTGAGGCGGCTCTAGGTTCGCGGCAAACGACCAGCAAATGAGTCGGCTCCGGCGGTGCGCCAACACCAATCCGGAGCCTGACCGACACATCGAATCGAGACCCTTCGATGGTGGCCTACGCCAACCTTAGTCCTGCCCTCCCCTCCCCGTCCCACCCCATGGCCAATACGGGGTACGGAAAGCGTCACGCAGGTGACGAAGACCCGCACGCGGACCCGGACTTCGCACATCTGCTCCCGCGTGACGCCGAGATCGCCGTCTTCGTCGACCACCTCGAAGAGGGACACGCGATGGGCCACAAGGCCATCGCCGCCGCGCACCCCCGCTACGGCCAGCAGGCCGTCCGTGTCTCGCTGGGCCGCATCACGGTCGCCGGGCACCTGCGCTGGATCAGGGAGCACATCACCGTCGAGGACAACTCGATGCGGTGGGTGACCCGCACGTACTGGTCGCGTACCCGCAGGTCGGCCGAGTGGTGGGAGAACTTCGCACGGGAGCGCCACGGCAAGGACATGACCGAGCACTACTTCCCCGGGCTGACGCGGATCGAGGAAGAGGCCGACGCGGAAGTCGTGGCGGAGGCCGAGCAGGTGGCGGCGGAAGCGGCTGCGGAGATCGAGCGGGAAGAACCCGTCGCCGAGCAGCCCAGCGCCGCGTACCAGGCCCTCGCCGAGGCCGGTGCGGTCGATGCCCGCATGCCGTTGTCCGCCGGCGACTGCCGTTCTCTCGAACCCCTCGCCGCCCAGTGGCTGGCCCAGGGCGCGAGCCCGCAGGACATCACGAAGGCACTGACCGACGGGCTGCCGCCCGCCGTCGACAACCCGGGCGGACTCGCCCGCAACCGATTGGAGAGGAAAATGCCCCCGAAGAAGGCGAAGATCCGGCAGAAGGCCGGCCGTCCGGCGCAGGTGACCCGCGTGCTCATGGCCTGCGGGCTGTGTGACGCGGACGAGCGGACGACGGAGATCACGCACGGCCTGTGCCGGGAATGCATGGCCGAGATCGAGGCGGAGGGGCCGGTGGTCTTCTACGGGGCTGTCCCGGACACGTTCCTCCCAGGCCCTCGGAAGGGCGGCGGGCTCGAAGGTGCCGACGAGGTCATCGACGTCACCGAACGCGTCGACGCCCTCCGCCGCGCGGCGGGACTGACCTCGCCGAAGGGGCGGAACAGGTGACCGTACCCGGTGGCGGGGACCTGACCGAGCGCCTGAAGGCGTACGCCGAGTCCTGTCGGCGGCCGGTCGAAGCCGTGGTCGCGGACGCGGACGCGGACGCGGTGGAGGAATACCTCGACGCGCGTCCGGATCACCAGCAGCCGCGTGCCGCCGGGCTCACGGCTATACGGGAGTACGAGGTGGAGCACAGGCTCTTCACCGAAGAGGAGACCGCGGAGGCCGACGCGCGGATCGACCGGCTCTTCCGTCCCGCGGACGACGAGCACGAAGGTCCTCGCACGGACGGCCGGCCGGAGAGGAGGGACGAATGAGCGTGCAGGAGGTACCGGTCGGGGCACCATGGTGTCGAGGAGGCGACGCCATGACCCCCATGACCGAACACCGGCCGCAGATGTCCGTCGAGGAGTTCGAGGAGCTGGAACGCCATGCCCCGGAGACCGTGCGGCTGGAGTTCATCAACGGGAAGGTCCAGGTCAAGGCGGTGACGGATGGTAACCACGACCAGATCGTGGCCTGGTTGCAGAGGCTGTGCATGCAGCACCGCCCGGAGCTGTGGCTTTACGGGGATCGTGGCATGAAGGTCGAGACCTACCGTAAGGGCAGGGCTCGCCCCGACGGGGTTCTGGCTCCCTTCGGGTTCGCGAAGGGGCACGGGGACTGGTCGGAGACGGAGGGCGTGCTCATGGCCGTGGAGGTCACGTCGCACGATTCCGACACCCACCAGCGCGACCGAGTCGAGAAGCCCGACGGCTACGCCGCCGCAGGCATCCCCGTCTACCTCCTCATCGACCGGGACGACCGCTCGGTCGTCGTGTTCAACCAGCCGGAGGACGGCCGCTACCGTCACCAGGAGAAACTCCCCTTCGGTGCCACCGTGAAGCTCCCCGACCCCGTGAACATCGCCCTCGACACCGAACCCCTCAAGGACCTCGTCGACTGAGTCCGCGTGTGACGCGGGGCACTTTCCCGAGTGGGGGGCGTCGGGATGGGCATGAGCCCCCTGCACGGGCGCCGGGGAGTCTCACCATGCGATATCGCGGAGGGGTTTTTCGGGCGCTCGATAGACTGAGCCGACCGCAGCGCACACATATGTGTGCGGACTGTGGAAAACGACGGACTGAGCGAGGAGCGCACGTGGGCCTTGTCGTGCAGAAGTACGGAGGCTCCTCCGTAGCCGATGCCGAAGGCATCAAGCGCGTCGCCAAGAGGATCGTGGAAGCCAAGAAGAACGGCCACCAGGTGGTCGCCGTGGTTTCCGCGATGGGCGACACGACGGACGAGCTGATCGATCTCGCCGAGCAGGTTTCCCCGATCCCTGCCGGGCGCGAGCTCGACATGCTGCTGACCGCCGGAGAGCGGATCTCCATGGCCCTGCTGGCCATGGCGATCAAAAACCTGGGCCACAACGCCCAGAGCTTCACCGGCAGCCAGGCAGGTGTCATCACCGACTCGGTCCACAACAAAGCCCGCATCATCGATGTCACGCCGGGCCGGATCAAGGCCTCGGTGGACGAGGGCAACATCGCCATCGTCGCCGGTTTCCAGGGCGTCAGCCAGGACACCAAGGACATCACCACGCTCGGCCGCGGCGGCTCCGACACCACCGCCGTCGCCCTCGCCGCCGCGCTCGACGCCGAGGTGTGCGAGATCTACACGGACGTGGACGGTGTGTTCACCGCCGACCCGCGCGTGGTGACGAAGGCCCGGAAGATCGACTGGATCGCGTTCGAGGACATGCTCGAACTCGCGGCCTCCGGGTCCAAGGTGCTGCTCCACCGCTGTGTGGAGTACGCCCGCCGGTACAACATCCCGATCCACGTCCGCTCGTCCTTCAGCGGACTGCAGGGCACGTGGGTCAGCAGTGAGCCGATGAAGCAAGGGGACAAGCAGGTGGAGCAGGCTCTCATCTCCGGTGTCGCGCACGACACCTCCGAGGCCAAGGTCACGGTCGTCGGTGTGCCGGACAAGCCCGGCGAGGCCGCCTCGATCTTCCGCACGATCGCCGATGCCGAGATCAACATCGACATGGTCGTGCAGAACGTGTCCGCCGCGTCCACGGGCCTGACGGACATCTCCTTCACCCTGCCGAAGACCGAGGGCCGCAAGGCCATCGACGCGCTGGAGAAGAACAAGGGCGCCATCGGCTTCGACTCCCTGCGCTACGACGACCAGATCGGCAAGATCTCCCTGGTCGGCGCCGGTATGAAGACCAACCCGGGCGTCACCGCCGATTTCTTCACGGCGCTCAGCGACGCCGGCGTGAACATCGAGCTGATCTCGACCTCCGAGATCCGCATCTCGGTCGTCACCCGCAAGGACGACGTGCCGGAGGCCGTCCGCGCCGTGCACTCGGCGTTCGGTCTCGACTCCGACAGCGACGAGGCCGTGGTCTACGGAGGCACCGGCCGCTGATGGCCGGTACCGAGGGACCCGGACGTTCCGGGCGGCCGACGCTCGCGGTCGTGGGAGCGACCGGGGCCGTCGGCACGGTCATGCTCCAGATCCTGTCCCAGCGGGCGGACGTCTGGGGCGAGATCAGGCTCATCGCCTCCCCGCGCTCGGCCGGCCGCAAGCTGGCCGTGCGCGGTGAGGAGGTCGAGGTCATGGCGCTCACCGAGGAGGCCTTCGACGGGGTCGACGTCGCGATGTTCGACGTACCCGACGAGGTCGCCGAGCGGTGGGCGCCCCTCGCCGCCGCGCGGGGCGCGGTGGTGGTCGACAACTCGGGCGCGTTCCGGATGGACCCGGACGTGCCCCTCGTCGTCCCCGAGGTCAACCCGCACGCCGTGCGGAGGCGCCCGCGCGGGATCGTCGCCAACCCGAACTGCACCACCCTGTCGATGATCGTCGCGCTGGGCGCGCTGCACGCCGAGTTCGGGCTGCGCGAACTGGTGGTCTCCTCGTACCAGGCGGTCAGCGGCGCCGGGCACGCGGGCGTGCGCACCCTGCGCGAGCAGCTCTCCCTGGTGGCCGGCACGGAGCTGGGGACCCACCCCGGTGACGTACGGCGGGCCGTGGGGGACAACACCGGGCCGTTCCCCGAGCCGGTCGCGCTGAACGTCGTACCGTGGGCCGGGTCGCTGCGCGAGGACGGCTGGTCCTCGGAGGAGATGAAGGTCCGGGACGAGTCCCGCAAGATCCTCGGCCTGCCCTCCCTGCCCGTGGCGGTCACCTGCGTACGCGTCCCGGTGGTCACCACGCACTCCCTCACCGTGCACGCCCGCTTCGAGGGCGAGGTCACCGTCGACAAGGCGCGCGAGATCCTCGCCACGGCGCCCGGCGTGGTCCTGTTCGACAACCCGGCCGCGGGGGAGTTCCCCACCCCCGCCGACGTCGTCGGCACCGATCCGACCTGGGTCGGGCGGGTACGGCGGGCCCTGGACGACCCCACCGCGCTGGAGCTCTTCGTGTGCGGGGACAACCTGCGCAAGGGAGCGGCGCTGAACACCGCTCAGATCGCCGAACTCGTGGCGGTTGAACGGTGAAAAGTTCTGGATCGCACAGCATTCGTTTGTAGGATCTGTGTAAGTCCTGTGAGCCGGATTCCCGGTCGGATGCCTCTTGATCAGGCCGTTTCGGCGGCGGAGGATTGAGCAGGGCCTGTACGGGGCTTGTACGAGGATTCACCTCCCCGTCCTCCGCAACCGCGCGGAGGGCGGGGAGCGTCTTTGCGGTCACCCTTACCGGGGGACGTGGGGGCGCTGCTCTCCGGACGTGGGGACGTCCGGAACCGGGCGTGGGGACGTCCGTTCATATGGAATACAGGGGAAGAGCGGGACGCATGAGGGCATTTGATGTGCTGTCGGTGGTGCTGCCTGACGCGGGCGGGCGGCCGGCCACACCGGCCGCCGCAAAAGTGACGCCCGGCACGTACAACCCTTACGAGGGGAAGCGTGTCCAACTGGCGTGGCTGAGGTACTCGACTTCACAGCGCCGCGCGGCACGGCCCTACGGCCGCCCCGTCAGGCTCGCCGACCCCGCATGCCCGGTGCGTCCGGCGGCGGCATGCCGGTGATCGCGCCCATGCCCGCAGCGCGCCCCGCCCGCATACCAGGACAGCGTGACGGCACCGACGACGTCGTGGCGGCCGGCACCACCGTCGACCATCTCACCGAGACCTACCGCGCGCACTACCGCTCGCTGCTGGGTCTCGCGGCACTCCTCCTCGACGACACCGCCTCCTGCGAGGACGTCGTGCAGGAGGCGTTCATCCGCGTCCACTCCGCCCGCAAACGCGTCCGGGACCCGGAGAAGACCCTGGCCTATCTGCGCCAGACGGTCGTCAACCTCTCCCGTTCCGCGCTGCGCCGCCGCATCCTCGGCCTCAAGCTGCTCTCCAAGCCCATGCCCGACATGGCGAGCGCGGAGGAGGGCGCCTACGACCAGCTGGAGCGCGACTCGCTGATCAAGGCGATGAAGGGGCTCCAGCGCCGCCAGCGCGAGGTGCTGGTGCTGCGCTACTTCGCGGACATGACGGAGGCGCAGGTCGCCGAGGCCCTCGGCATCTCGCTGGGCTCGGTGAAGGCGTACGGCTCACGCGGTATCGCGGCGCTGCGGCTGGCCATGGAGGCGCCGGCATGAGCGAGGGCAAGGACGCGCGGCACGAGGAACGCGGGCCGGAGGGCTCGCGTCCGTCCGGGGCCGCGCGGGAGTCCGAGGGCGTGCCCGCGCCCGAGGACGTACGGGAAACCGGCGACGGGAACGAGCCGGAGCACACGCACGCTGGGAACGGAACTGTGAACGACGGCCTGGACGAACAGGGCTCCGAGGGGCTCGACGCGGACGAGCTGGCACTGCGCACCCTGCTGCACCGGGCGGTGCGGGAGGTGGAGCCGGGCGACGGCACCCTGGACTATCTGCGCCGGGCCGTCCCCGCCCGCCGGGCCCGCAAGCGCCAGGCCCTCGTCGGCGTGGCCGCCGCCGCCCTCTTCCTCGGCACCGCCGTCCCCGCCCTCGTCCACGTCTCCGGCGTCACCGGCTCCGACGCCGACCCCTCCGCCGTCGGTCATGCCGCGCAGGCGCAGGGCGGCACCGGTCAGGGCAAGGACCCGGAGGGCGGGGAGAGCACCACGGGCGGCGCCTCGAACCAGGTCGAGGGGACCGACAAGGGCGACAAGAAGGAACAGGACGAGGGCAGTACGAGCAGCAGCTCCGGTACGGGGGCGACGGAGGGCGCCGACCCCTCGGCCGACGTCACCGCCGGGGTGCCCGCCTGCACCGCCGCCCAGCTCGGCCCGGCGACCGCGTCCAGCACCGCCCCCGAGTCCACGGGCGCGGTCTACGGCTCCTTCCGGGTCGTCAACGTCTCCACCGCGAGCTGTACCGTCGAGGGCGTCGGGAGCGTGACCCCGACCCCGCAGGGCGCGGCCGACGCCACCAAGGTGGGCTCGGCGCGGCACGTGGCGGGGGACGCGGCGGCCGGACTGCCCGACCCCTCCCTGGAGGTCGCGGAGCTGGTGCTCAAGCCGGGGGCGGCGTACGAGGTGAAGTTCGCCTGGGTGCCCTCCGAGACCTGCGCGGCTCCGGGCGACAGCACGGGCGGCGGCACCGGCGGCCCCTCGCCCGACCCGACACCGACCGGCGCCCCGACCACGACGACCGGCGCGTCCACGGGCACCGACGGCGGCACGGCCACCCAGCTGGTCAGGGAGGACGGCACGGGAGACGGCAGCGTGGCGGTGACGTACACGTCGCCCACGGGCTCCGGCTCGGCCACCACGACGGTGAGCAACGCGTGCGCGGGCACGGTGTACTTCACGGGGCTGCTGTCGGCGGTGTGACCCTGCGGCGGGGGCGGGCCTCCGGCCCCCGGTCCGTTGTCGGCTGTCGGCCTGGTGTCAGACCGCTGACGGACTCGGCCGCTCCGGTTCCCGCTTCCCGTCCTCGTTCCCCTGGTCCCCGTCCGGGACCAGGCCCAGTTCCGCGTCGCGGACGAACTCCAGCTCGCGGCGGAACAGGCGGAACCACATGAAGACGACGAAGCCCACGAAGGCGAACCACTCGGCGGTGTAGCCGAGGTTCTGGAACGCCTTCAGGTCCAGCCCGGTGCCGCTCGGCGCGGTCGCCGGCACCGCCTTCATACCGGAGTCGCCGCGGTTGAGCGTGAGCCAGGCGTCGTGCACGTCGTACTCCACGAGGTTCACCAGCGACGCCGAGCTGATCGCCGCCGTCTGCCCCTCGGGCAGGCCGCCGCGGGCGCTGACGCCGTTGCTGCCCGGTGTCTCGGACGCCTGGAGCGCGCCGGTGACGGTGACCTCACCGGTGGGCGCCGCGGGCGTCCTCGCCGGGTCGGGGGTGCCGGGCAGCCAGCCCCGGACGACGGGCAGCGCCCGGCCGGTGTCGGTGCGCAGCAGGGTCAGGACGTAGTAGCCGTCCTTGTCGTCCAGCTTGCGGTCGGGCACGAGCAGCTGGGTGTCGTACCGGCCGCTCACCGTGGCCTGCTTGCCGGAGGTGGCCTTGGTCACGGGCAGCAGGTCGTCCAGCGGCCTGGCCGCCTCCCGCTTGTCCGTGACGATGCGCGCCTCGGCGTCGCGGTGGTTGTCCACCCTGTCCTCGAACCGGCCCAGCTGCCAGGACCCCATGAAGACGCAGAAGGGGATGGAGAGCAGCAGGAAGACGTTGATCCCCCACCAGCGGGGCGTCAGCAGAAACCGGTACACGCCTTCAACGGTACGGGTCCGCGGGTGGTTCCCGACCCGCGGGGTCGCCGTGCGGCGGGCGGTCTCCACGAGGGGCCGGTGAAGGATCGGGAAGAAGTTGTCCACAGGCTGGGGACCTCGGCGGCGCGATGTCCTCCCGGACGGGCAGTATGGGGTCATGACTGAGAGCAACGCGTCCGACGCGCCGGGCCGGGCGGACCACCAGACCGAGCGAGTGGAACAGGGCGCGGACATGCCCGACTGGGAGAAGCGCTTCCGGGCGCCCCGGGTGTCCCTGCCCGACTGGGCGGAGGACGCCCCCGACCGCTCCCTGTTCGTGTCGAACGCGACGGGGACGTACGAGCTGTACGCCTGGGACCGGGCGACGGGCGAGCAGCGGCAGGTGACGGACCGGCCCAACGGCACGACGGACGGCGTGCTCTCGCCGGACGGCGAGTGGATCTGGTGGTTCGACGACAAGGACGGCGACGAGTTCGGCGTGTGGCGCCGGCAGCGGTTCGCGGGCGGCGAGGACGAGCTCGCGGCACCGGGCCTGGACCCTTCGTACCCCGCCGGTCTCGCGCTGGGCCGGGACGGCCGTACGGCGGTCGTGGGCCGTTCCACGGACGAGGACGGTACGACGATCCACCTGGCCCGCACGGGAGAGGGGCCCGTGGAGATCTACCGGCACCGTGAGTCGGCGGGCGTCGGGGACCTCTCCCACGACGGTTCGCTGATCGCCGTGGAGCACACCGAGCACGGTGACGCGATGCACTCCGCGCTGCGGGTGCTGCGGCCCGACGGCACGACGGTCGCCGAGCTCGACGACACCGAGGGCGGCACCCGGGAGCTGGGCCTGGAGGTGCTGGGCTTCGCGCCGGTGGCGGGCGACACCCGGCTGCTCGTCGGGCACCAGCGGCGCGGACGCTGGGAGCCGCTGGTGTGGGACGTGGCGACGGGGGAGGAGACCGACCTCGCGCTGGAGCTGCCCGGTGACGTGAGCGCCGAGTGGTGTCCGGACGGCACGGGGCTGCTCGTCGTGCACGGCTTCGAGGCCCGTGGCGAGCTGTTCCGCTACGACCTGGCCGGGCGCCGGCTGGTGGAGATCCCCACCCCGCGCGGCGCGGTCTCGGGTGCGACGGCCCGGCCCGACGGCAGCGTGGAGTACCTGTGGTCGTCGGCGGCCCGGCCGCCGGCGGTGCGGTCCACGACGGGCGGAGTGGTCCTCGACCCGCCCGGGATGAAGTCGCCGGGGTCGGTCCCGGTGGAGGACGTGTGGGTGGAGGGGCCCGGCGGCCGTATCCACGCGCTCGTCCAGAAGCCGGCCGGCGCGAGCGGTCCGCTCCCGACCGTCTTCGACATCCACGGCGGCCCCACCTGGCACGACAGCGACTCCTTCGCGGCCGGCCCGGCCGCCTGGGTCGACCACGGCTACGCGGTGGTCCGCGTCAACTACCGGGGCTCCACGGGCTACGGCCGCGCCTGGACCGACGCGCTGAAGCACCGGGTGGGCCTGATCGAGCTGGAGGACATCGCGGCGGTGCGGGAGTGGGCGGTCACCTCCGGTCTCGCCGACCCGGCCCGGCTGATCCTCACCGGCGGCTCCTGGGGCGGCTACCTCACCCTGCTCGGCCTCGGTACGCAGCCGGACGCGTGGGCGCTGGGCATCGCGGCGGTACCGGTCGCCGACTACGTCACGGCGTACCACGACGAGATGGAAGCGCTGAAGGCGATGGACCGCACGCTGCTCGGCGGCACCCCGGAGGAGGTCCCCGACCGCTTCGAGGCGTCGTCGCCCATCACGTACGTCGACCGGGTCAAGGCCCCGGTCTACATCTCGGCGGGCGTCAACGACCCCCGCTGCCCCATCCAGCAGATCGAGAACTACGTCAAACGCCTGGAATCCCGCGACGCCGTCCACGAGGTCTACCGCTACGACGCGGGCCACGGCTCCCTGGTGGTCGACGAACGCATCAAACAGGTCCGCTTGGAACTCACCTTCGCAGCCAACCACCTGCCCGCATAACTGCGGCCGGCCGAGCCGCACTTGATTGCGGCCGATCATGCCGCTGGGGCGGGGGCCCACCCTCCAGCGGCTGCTGAGCACGCCGAACCGCCGCAGCTGCGGCCGGCCGTGCCGAGTCGTCGTAGCTGCGGCCGATCATGCCGCTGGGGCGGGGGCCCACCCTTCAGCGGCTGCTGGGCGTGCCGAGTCGTCGTAGCTGCGGGCAGTCGTGCCGCTGGGGCGGGGGTCCACCCTTCAGTGGCTGCTGGGCGTGCCGAGTCGTCGTAGCTGCGGGCAGTCGTGCCGCTGGGGCGGCACGGGTGGGCGCAGCGGCACCTCGCGAACGCGGGCAAGTGAAACGCACCCCCGCCCAGTGGCAACGCCGCGCACCCCGCAGGCGCGGCCCACCCCCGCCCAGCAGCACGCGGCAAGCGTCACGGCGTGCTTCGCGGCCGCGCCCGCCGCCCCAGCAACTCCGCCAGCCCCCGCCGGGTGGCGGCCAGCACCACCCGGTCCTCGGCACGCAGCACATACGTGTCAGGGAGGTCCCACACCAGCCCCGCCCCCGGCGGCACCCCCGCACCGTCCCCCGACCCCGCCGTGTCCAACGCCAGCACCCGCCAGGCCCCCGCCCGAAACGCCTCCCCCACCGTCCGCCCCTCCAACTGCGCATACCCGCCCACGACCACCGCCGCGAACAGCAGCACCCGCCGCTCCACCGGTATCGCCCCGAGAATCTGCCGCCCCATCATCGCCCCGGCGAAAGCCGGCGCCGCCAGATGCGACACGCTCCGGCTCCGCGTCAGCGCCGACGGATGCGCGGTCCGCAACGTCCGGTACACCGCCTTCGCGAAGTCGTCGTCGTACAGCCGCAGCACCGCCCGCAGATCGGGCCGTACGGACCGCGCGTACAGCACCGCCTCCAGATTCGTCGTGTCCGCACTGGTCAGTGCCAGCAACGCATCCGCACGATGGATCTTCGCGGCCTCCAGCACCCCCTCCTGCGTGACGTCCCCCAGCACCACCGGCACCCGTAGCCGCCGCGCCACGGCCATCCCCCGCGCCTCCGGATCGGCCTCGACGCACACCACCGGAATGTGCAGCTCCCGCAGCCGCGTCAGCACCCGCGTCCCGATCTTGCCCAGCCCGAGCAGCACCACGTGTCCGCCCAGCCCGCGCGGCGGCTTCCGCAGCGTCGACGCCGTGCGGAACGTCCCCAGCGCCTCCAGCACAGCCGCCAGCAGTACCGGCAGCAGCAGCAACCCCACGACCATGGACAGCAGTTGCAGCACCTGTCGCCCGGTGGACTGGTGGTGCGCGGGCTCGTTGATCGCGAAGAGGTCGAGCAGGGTGACGTACGTGGCGTGCAGCGGATTGTCCTGTGTCACCACCGTCAGTGCGACGGCGAGCGCGACCACCGCCGCCACCAGCCCCGCCAGCGACCACCGCAGCCGCCGCGAGAACAGCGAGGCGAACGGCGGCCCGCCCCGCCCGGCGGACAACGGCGGCCCGGAGTAGGACAGTTGCTCCAGCACCACCGTTCCGCGCCCGGTCGCCGCCGCCACCGCCGCCGCGTCGGGCAGCAGTTGCGGTCCATGCTCGCCGCTGTCCTCCGAACCCTCGTCCCCGGCGGGGTCGTTGCTGGTCGCGGAGAGCAGCGCGAGGGTGCACAGTCCCGGATCGGCCACCTCGCCCGGCCCCGGAGGCCGGCGCTCCACCGCCCGCAGCAGCAGCCCCTCCGCGTCGACGACCTTGCTGGTGCCGACGAGCGCGGTGGCGACCAGCGCGGGCGCGGCCGTGTCGGCGTCGGACAGCACGGTCGTGGCGATGTCGGCCCCACCGTCCCCACCATGTCCTGCCGCGCCGCCACCTCCCGCCAACTCGGCGGCCTGGTCGAGGAGTTCCTCGATGTGCTGTCCCAGCCGCCGGTTGTAGAGCCGCAGGACGAGCCGCAGCCGGGGGTTGAGCCGGCGGGCGGTCAGGGCGGCACGGATGTTGGTCTCGTCGTCGTCGTACACCAGCGCCAGCGCGGCGGCGCGTTCCACCCCGGCCTCGGCGAGCACGGCCTCGGTCGGCTCGGCGGCCTCCACGACCCGTTCGCCGGGCGCCAAGGTGTCGTCGGATCCGCCGTTGCCCCGGTTGACGGCGGTCACGACCCGGTCGAGCAGGGCGGCGGAGGCCGCGCGGGCCCGTCCCGCCATCGGCTGCCGGCCGCTGCGCCCGGACGGCGGTACGACGAGGGTCACCTGCTCGCGGTACACACCGCGCAGTTCGGCGGCGAGCCGGTGCGCCAGACCGTCGTCGCCGCACACCACCATGTGCGCCGACGGGTCGCCGGGCAGGGCCGGGTTGGGAAGGAGGCTCACCACAGGGGAAGAGACTGCCTCATCGTGACGGGTGGTTCCAGGTCACCAAGGATCCCGTCAACGACGGCCCCGTCCCGTACTTCGAGGTCACCCGCGCCGAACCGGTCCCGGTCCCGGTCCCGCAGGACCCGTACGACGAGGCGTGGAGCGGCTGGGACGGCAGTCGGCTAGGACTGGTACGGCTGCTGCTGCGACTGCTGCCCGTAGCCCTGTCCACCGCCGATCGCCTGCGCCTGGAGCTGCTCGGCCTGCTCCTTGGTCACCTTCTGCTCCGCGCCGCAGAAGGTGCACTGCGTCGCGTACTTCGTGGAGACCGGGAACAGCGGGACGAAGAACAGGGTGAACTTGGTGACCCGCTTCCTGAGCGTGTGCGCGGCGGGGTTCCCGCACTGGGCGCACACCAGCGTCAGTATCGCCAGCTGGTACAGGTACCCCTTGGTGCCAAAAATGATCATGTCGTCGATCCTTCCCGGGGCTCGGCCCCCCGAACCACCCCACCAGACGGTGACCACGGTCGGCAACGTGACCGGCCACAACACTGCCGCACCCTGCACAAGCGCACCAGTCCTCGGCACCGGCACGCTGCACCCATGACCGAAACCCCAGCCGTGCGGATCACCGTCTCCACCGTGTCGCTCACCGTCGACGACGTGAGTGCCTCGCGGCGGTTCTTCACCGCCCACCTCGGCTACAAGGAGATCGCCGCCGCCGACGGATTCGCCTCACTGACCCGGGGCGACGCGGCCGTCGACATCGTCCTGCTGCGCCGGGGCACCGAGGTCCTGCCCGCCGACCGGCGCGACCGGCACGCCGCCGGGATCGTCCTGGCCTTCACGGTCACCGGCATCGAGGGCGAGGAACGGCGGCTGCGGGAGCGCGGGGTGACCATCACCATGCCGCTGCGCAAGGAGCCGTGGGGCGAGCGGCTCTTCCAGGTCACCGACCCCAACGGGATCGTCGTCCGGTTCGTGGAGTGGGCGGCCCCCGACGAGGTGGGGGAGGGCGCGGGCGCCTAGGGTGGACGCCGTACACCGGGGCCGGTCCGTACTCGTCCGCACCGGTCCGTACCGGTCGGCACGAGAGGGGATGGTGGAGATCACCGGGCAGACCGATGCCGTCCACCGCATCCGCACCCCCCTGAGCAGGGCGCGGGTGCTGTCCGCCGCCGTCGCCCTGGCCGACGGGGGCGGGGTCGACGCGCTCAGCATGCGGAAGCTGGCGCAGGTGCTCGGTGTCGTACCCATGGCGCTGTACAAGCACGTGGCCAACAAGAACGAGCTGCTGGACGGCATGATCGACGTCCTCGTCGGTGAGATCGACCCACCGGTCACGGACGCCGACTGGAAGACCGCCGTCCGGCTGCGGGTGCTCTCCGCCCGCCGCATGCTGCTGCGTCACCCGTGGGCGCCCGGGGTCATCGAGGCGCGGATGAAGGCGCGGGCCGCGCCGACCCCCGCGGTGATGGCGTACCTGGACTCGATGATCGGGATCTTCCGGGCCGGGGGCTTCTCGCTCGACCTGGTCCATCACGCGATGCACGTCATGGGCAGCCGGCTGCTGGGCTTCTCCCAGGAGCTGTTCGAGGACGGCGCCGGCCGTGAGCCGGACCCGGACGCGCTGCCGCCCGAGGAGATGGCCGCGCGCTATCCCCACATCACCGAACTGGCCATGGCGGTCACCCACGACGAGGAGTCCGTCGTCGGCTCGGGCTGCGACGACCAGTACGAGTTCGAGTTCGCCCTGGATCTGACGCTGGACGGTCTGGCCCGGCTGCTGCCCTGACGTCCTTCCCGGCCCTTGCCAGGTGTACGGCGTACACCCATGATGGTGGGTGTACGCCGTACACCCGTGAGGGGGGATCCGGATGAAGGCGATCGTCCAGGACCGCTTCGGCCCGCCGGACGTCCTGAAAGTGGCAGACGTCGACCGCCCCGAGCCGGGGGCCGGCCAGGTGCTGGTGCGGGTGCGCGCCGCCGCGCTCAACCCGTACGACTGGCACATGCTGCGCGGCGACCCGTACGCGGCCCGGCTGACCCGGGACATGGGGCTGACCCGTCCGAAGTCGCGCGTGGCCGGGATCGACGCGGCCGGACGTGTCGAGGCGGTCGGCGCCGGCGTGCGGGGGCTGAGTCCCGGCGACGAGGTGCTGGGCTTCTGCCCGGGCGCCTTCGCCGAGTACGCGTGCACCACCGAGGGCCTCCTGGTCCCCAAGCCCGCGGACCTGACCTTCGAGCAGGCCGCGGCCGTCCCGATGGCGGCGGTGACGGCCCTGCGCGGCGTCCGGACCGTGGGGCAGGTGCGGGCGGGGCAGCGGGTGCTGGTCAACGGGGCCGGCGGCGGCGTGGGCACGTTCGCCGTACAGATCGCCGCGTCCCTCGGCGCCGAGGTCACCGGCGTGTGCGGCGCCCGCAACACCGACCTGGTGCGCTCACTGGGTGCCGGGCACGTCATCGACTACGCGCGCGAGGACTTCACCGACGGCCGCGCACGCTACGACGTCATCCTGGACAACGTGGGCAACCGCCCGCTGGGCCGGCTGCGCCGGGCGCTCACCCCGACGGGGACCCTGGTGGGCAACGGCGGCGGCTCACCCGGCCATGTGTTCGGCGCGATGGGGGCCATGCTGAAACTCCTCGCGGTCGACACGGTCGTCCGGCAGCGGCTCCGGGTGATCCTCCCGGCGGTTCCGGCCGGCCCGGCCCACGAGGACCTGCTCGCCGTCACCGCGCTCATCGGGTCCGGCCGCCTCGCGCCGGTGGTCGACCGGACGTACCCGCTGGCCGAGGCGGCCGAGGGGGTGCGGCATGTGGAAGGGGGGCACGCCCGCGGCAAGGCCGTACTCACCGTTCCCTGAGGGCCGGGGTCCGACGTCCGGAGGAAACCGAATCCTGTGGCGGAAATCTTTACGAAAGTGGCATTCGTGATGGAATGGCGCATTCCGCCAAAGCGGTTATGACGGAGTGGCCGGTCAATAGAGTCCGAGTGTGCCTGCTTATGAAACTTCCGTTCGTTTTTCCGTGCTGGGTCCGGTTCGGGCGTGGCGCGGTGAACAGGAGCTGGACCTCGGATCGCCGCAGCAGCGCGTGGTGCTCGCGACGCTGCTGCTGGGCCGGGGGCGCCCGGTCGTCCTCGCCGAACTCATCCGTGCCGTCTGGGGCGAGGAGCCTCCGGCGGCCGCCGTGTCCGTCCTGCGGACCTATGTGTCGCGCCTGCGCAAGGTTCTGGAACCCGGACGGGATCCGGGCCGGCCGCCCGCACTGCTCGTCTCGGTCGGCGACGGCTACGTGATCCGGGTCCCGGAGGACTCCCTGGACCTCGCCGTGTTCGAACAGCGGGTCGCGGAGGCGAAGAGACGGCACGCCGCCGGCGAACTGTCCGCCGCCGGTGAACTGCTGCACACGGCGCTCGACGCATGGCAGGGACCGGCACTGGCGGGCCTCCCCGGCCCGCTGGCGGAGTCGGAGTGCTCATGGCTGGACGAGCAACGGCTCACCGTGCTGGAGACCCGGCTGGACATCGACATCACGCTCGGACGCCATGACACGGTCGTTCCCGAGCTGCTCTCGCTGGCCGCCAGACACCCGCTGCGCGAGCAGCTGTGCCGGCTGCTCATGCTGGCGCTGTACCGGTCCGGCCGGCAGGCCGGCGCACTGGAGGCCTACGGCAGGACACGGGACGCCCTGGTGACCGAGCTGGGCATCGAGCCGGGCGCACCGCTCAAGGACCTGCACCACCGCATCCTGACGGCCGACCCGTCCCTTCTCCCCGGCCCGTTCCCGGCCGCCGGCCCGTTCCCGACCCCGGCCGCCGGCCCGTTCCCGGCTTCCGGCCCGTTCCCGGCCGCCGGCCCGTTCCCGGCCCCGGCTTCCGGCCCATCCTCGGCCGCCGGCCCGTTCCCGGCCCCGGCCTCGTTCCCGGCCTCCGGCCCGTCCTCGGCCGCCGGCCCGTTCCCGGCCCCGGCCTCGTTCCCGGCCTCCGGCCCGTCCTCGGCCTCGTTCCCGGCAGCGGGCCCGACCCTGGTCACCGGCCCGTCCCCGGCCCTCGGCCCGTCCCCGTCCCCCCGCCCGGACCCCCCGGCCGAGCGCGTTTTCCCGGACCCGGTCGAGTACCCGGCCGCCCGTCCGGCGCAACTGCCCGCCGATCTGCCGGCCTTCGTCGGCCGGCACGCGGAACTCCAGCGGATACGGGCCCTGTTGCCCGAGGACGGCAGCCCGCCGGCGACCCTGGTGATCAGTGCGATCGGCGGCATGGGCGGCATCGGCAAGTCCGCCCTGGCCGTGCACTGGGCCCACGAGGTCGCCGACCGCTTCCCCGACGGGCAGCTCTACATCAACCTGCGCGGCTTCGACCCGACCGGCTCGGTCATGACACCCGACGAAGCCGTCCGGGTCTTCCTCGACGCGCTCGGTGTCCCCCCGCAGCGGATCCCCGGCGACTTCGACGCCCAGGTGGCGCTGTACCGCAGCGTCCTCGCGCGGCGGCGGGTACTGGTCCTGCTCGACAACGCCCGCGACACCGAGCAGGTCCGCCCGCTGCTGCCCGGCTCCCCGGGCTCCCTGGTCATCGTCACCAGCCGCAGCCGGCTGTCCGGACTGATCGCCGGGGAAGGGGCGCACCCGCTGACGCTGGACCAGATGACTCCCACCGAGGCGTTCGACCTCCTCGCCGCCCGCCTCGGCACCGACCGGCTGGCGGAGGAGCCGCGGGCGGCCGGCGAGATCATCGCGCGGTGCGGCCGGCTGCCGCTGGCGCTGGCCATCGTCGCCGCCCACGCCGGGGTCCGCCCCGGCTTCCCGCTCAGTGCCATCGCCGAGGAGGTACGGGAAAGCCACGGCAGCCTCGACGCCTTCGCCGGGGGCGACGACATCACCACCGACGTACGGGCCGTCTTCTCCTGGTCGTACAAGGCGCTGTCCGCCCCGGCCGCCCGGCTGTTCCGCCTGCTGGGCCTGCACTGCGGCCCCGACGTCTCCGTACCCGCCGTCGCCGCGCTCGCCGGGCTCCCGCCGCGCGAAACCCGCGGCCTGCTCGGCGAACTCACCCGCGCCCACCTGCTCACGGAACACTTCCCGGGCCGCTGCACCCTGCACGACCTGCTGCGCGTCTACGCCGCCGAACGGGCCCGCGCCGAGGAGACGGCACGGGAGCGGGACGCGGCCGTCGAGCGGCTGCTGACCTGGTACCTGCACACCGCCGACGCCACCTACCCGCACATCACCCCCAACCGCCGCCGGATCCCGCTGGAACCGCTGCCGGACGGGTGCCGGCCGCTGGTGTTCACCACGCGCGAGGAGGCCCTGGAGTGGTGCGAGACCGAGCGGCCCAACCTGGTGGGCGCGGTGCACCAGGCCGCCGGGTCCGGGCAGCCGGGCATCGCATGGCGGCTGCCCGCCGTCCTGTGGGGGTTCTTCTACCTGCGCAGCCATACGCACGAATGGCTCGACACCGCCACCACGGGACTGGCCGCCGCCCGCGCCGCCCACGACCGCAAGGGCGAGGCCCAGGCGCTCGCGGACAGGTCGGCGGCGCTGCGCGACTCCGGCAGGCTGGAGGAGGCCATCGGTCCGCTGCGCGAGGCCATGGCCATCTTCCGGGACCTCGGGAACGCGGCGGGCAGGACGGCCACCGTGGCCAACCTGGGCGACGCGTACCTGCAGGCCGGCCACCTCCGCAAGGCCGTCGAGTACACGCGCCGGGGACTGGCCATCGCCCGGGCCACCGGCAACGTATGGAGCCAGGGCATCGCCCTGTCCAACCTGGGCGACGCCTACCAGCGGCTCGGCCGGTTCGACGAGGCCGTCGACTGCCTGGAGCAGGCGCTCGCCATCCTGCGGGCCCACGACAACCGCTGGGTCGAAGGCATCACCCTGGACATCCTCGGCACGGTGCACCGCCGGCTCCACCGCTACGACGAGGCGGTCGAGCACTACCACCAGGCGCTCAAGACCCACCGGGACATCGGCAACCGGTGGGGGGAGGGCCACACCCTGGGCAACCTCGGGGACGCCCAGCTCGGTGCCGGGGAGTCCGAGGCGGCGCGCGGCAGTTGGCTGGAGGCGCTGGCGATCCTCTCGGAGTGCGACCACGCGGACGCCGAGAAGGTCCGCGAGCGACTCGCCCGACTGGACTGAGTCCGCACCGTCCGACACACGTCTCCTTCGATCAGGACCCGGCCGCGGCAGGGGGGAAAGCAGCGGCCGGGCACCCGTACAACGGGAGGCGGGTGAGGAAGGTTCAACTCCCGGGCCGGAGCCTCACGGGGGGCCGTCCGGTGCGGTCTCGACCACCCCGGTATTTTCTGATTAGTGTCGGTGTAGGCGCATTTTTCCCGTCGGCGTGAACCAATGCGCTCCCGGACTCGTTGGATCCTTCGGATTCCGCCGAGCCCGTCGGACACCACAACGGGCTGTTCGGTCACTTCGGTTCAAGGCGGGAGGAAGGAGGCGGGCACCCATGCGCACGGGTACGGGAGGCGTCGTCGGCGGACCCGGTGTCCCGCCGCTCCCGCTGTTCCGGGCGTGGGGCGATCCGTCTCCCGTCGATTCCGCTCCGCCCGTGTGAGGAGGGCAGCAGCCATGGTCCGCTTCGAAGTGCACATCTCCGACGAGGGGTTCGCCGGCATCGACGGGGAGCCCCTGGCCCTCGACGAGGGCCGGTCCGTGCACGAGGCCGTGCTGGACCGGCTGCGGCAGTACGCGGAGCAGCGGGGCGCCCCGGTCGAGGCGACGGTGAACGACGGACCCGGCACCACCCACTTCGTCCTCCAGGTCGCCCCCGACGGCTCCAGCCGAGTCGTCATCCCCACGGACCCGGCCTCGGCACCAGCACCGGAATCGGAACCGGCCCCCGACCCGGGCCCCGTCCCCGCCTCGGCCCGACCCACCGCCGGAGCGCCGCGCTCCGCTCCACTGCCGGCCGCCCTGGCCGAAACCGTCACCCGTATCAACGCGTTGACGTCCGACGGCCGGCTCGACGAGGCGTCCGCCGCCGCGACCGCGCTCCGCGAGAACCTGACGGCCTCCCTGGGCGCCGAGCACCCGGACACCCTGGAGGCGCGGGCGATGGAGGCGTACCTGGCCCATCTGCGAGGTGACCACCGCGAGGCCACGGTGCTGGCCCTGGACGTGGCCCGGACCATGTGCCGGACCGGTGACGCGCAGGCCCCCGCGGCGGTGGCGCGGGCGGCCGCCGCCTGGCGACGGCTGGACGACGACCGGACCGCTGTCACCCACGGACGCGAACTCCTGCGCCTGTGCGACAGCCTGCACGGCGCAGGCCTGCTGCCTCCCGACCACGCCGACCTGGCCCGCCGGGTCCGCAGACGGCTGGAGAAACTGACGTCCCGATGTACGGGGTCGTCAACCGCACGTCAAACGAATGTGGAACGTTCCCGGTAAGACTCCGTCCCACGGCGGCTCCGGCCCGCGGTCCCCCATGACCGGGCCCGGACACCCCAAGGAGCGGGAGCACACCATGAACGTGACGGTCATCGGGTCGGCGAACGCGCCCTCACCCGAGGAGCGGGCGATGCGTGACCTCTACGTGGAACACGGCCCGGCGCTCCACGCGTACGTTCTGCGCATGCTGGGCGGCGACACGCACCGCACGGAGGACGTCATCCAGGAGACGTTGCTGCGCTGCTGGACCAAGCGGAACCTGGCCGACGGCGAGGGCATGGCCGTACGCCCCTGGATGTTCCGCGTCGCCCGCAACATCGTGATCGACGCGCACCGTATGCGCACGGCCCGGCCGGCGGAGATCGGCGGCGTCACCTGGCTCGCCGAACTGGGCGCCGAGGCGGACGACGTCGACCGTGTGCTGTCGTCCATCGTCCTGCGCGACGCCCTGGACGCCCTGACCCCCGTCCACCGCGAGGCCCTGGAGGCCACCTTCTTCGCCGACCGCAGCACCCAGCAGGCGGCCACCACCCTCGGCGTCCCCCAGGGCACGGTGAAGTCCCGCGTCCACTACGCCCTGCGCAGCCTCAGAACGGTCCTGGAGGAACGCGGGGCGCGCTGAGCGGACCGGCCGCGGTGCCCACCCGCGGTCGCACGAACGGCTGACAGGTTCTTCAAAAGTTCTTCATCGGTGCCGTCCTACGGTCGGTCTGCCCGCCGCGTCCGCGGACGGGCTCGGCAGGAGAGCGGGAGAACCGGTGAGGGCGAATCGGGTACTGCTGGCCGTGGCGGCCTCGGTCGTGGCGCTGGCGTTGACCGGCTGCGGGGGCGACGAGGGCGACTCGGAGATCCCGACGGCCGCGAGCGGCGGCGCGGCCACGCCGTCCGCCGGCTCGGACGCGCAGGGCGGCGGGGACGACGTGGCAGCCTATGTGCAGGCACAGCGCGGGTACGTGAAGTGCCTGCGGGAGAACGGGGTCGACGCCCCGGACCCGGACGAGAAGGGGAACATCGACTTCGGCGACAGCCTGGACCTGAAGAAGGACGCGAAGTTCCGGGCGGCCACGGAGAAGTGCGCCGAACACCTGGCGGCCGTGCCCGAGAGCATCGAGAAGGGCAACCAGTCCAAGCTCACCGCCGAGCAGATCAAGGTGAAGCAGCAGTACGCGAAGTGCATGCAGGAGAACGGCGCCGCCGACTTCCCCGACCCGGGGCCCGACGGCCTCGGACAGGGCGACTGGGACCAGAGCTCCGCCGGTGCGAAGCGGGCCATCCGGATCTGCGGGCCGATCGTGGGCGTTCCGGAGAACCCGGGCCCCGGCAAGGGCTGACCGTGGCGGATACGGTGACACGGATCGATGACGAGTCCGAGGCGGTGTCCGAACCGCCACGCGGCGTACGGGGACGGCGTACGGCGCTGATCGCCCTGGCCGTGGTCGTCGTGGCGGCGGTCGCCGTGGTGGGCGCCCTGGGCCTCGGCGGTGGTGAGGACGAGAGCGCGGGCGCACCGCCCCGGACCGGTTCGCTGGTCGAGGTGGCCCGGGCCACGCTGACCGAACGCACCCAGGTGGACGGCCAGTTGGGGTACGGAACGGAGATACCCCTGCCGGTCAAGGCGACCGGGACCGTGACCGGACTGCCCGAGGCGGGGACCACGGTGAAGCGCGGCGACACACTGCTGCGTGTCGACGACCGCCCGGTGGTGCTGTTGTACGGGTCGCTGCCCATGTACCGGGACCTGGGGCTGACCACCACCGCGCCCGAGGCCGACACCGCGTCCGGCGGCGAGGCCGCGCCCGGGGCCGGCACCACGGCTTCCGGCGAGGGCAAGACGGACGGCGGGACCGGTGGCGGCACCGCCGCGAGCCCTTCCGCGCAGCCGGCGCCGACGGGCACCGGGTCCACCACGGTGACGGAGCTCAAGGGCATGGACGTCCTGCAGTTCGAGACGAACCTGGCCGCGCTCGGCTACACCGGCTTCACGGTGGACGAGAGGTTCACCGACAGGACGGCGGACGCCGTCGAGCGGTGGCAGAAGTCGCTCGGGGTACCCGAGACCGGCAGGGTCGGCATCGGGGACGTCATCTACTCCGCCGGCAAGGTGCGGATCGGCCGGCCGGGCGTCCGGCTGGGCGAGGCCGTCGCCGAGAACGCCCTCACGTACACCGGGACGGCACGCAAGGTCGTCGTCAACGCCTCGGCCGCCGACGCCTCCTGGGCCGTACGCGGCGCGGCCGTCCGGGTCGGGCTGCCCGACGGCAGGACCGTACGGGGCGAGGTGGCGTCGGTGGGCAGACAGGCCAGTGCGCCCGAGGGCGGTTCCGGCGAGGACGGTTCGGGGCAGGGCGGGGCGACCCTGCCGGTGACCGTCACCATCGAGGACCAGAAGTCCGTGGGACGGCTGGAGAGCGGCCCCGTCACCGTCGAGTACGTCGGCCGCGAGGCCAAGGACGTGCTGACCGTTCCGGTCGCCGCGCTGGTGGCGCTCGCGGAGGGCGGGCACGGGCTGGAGACGGCGGACGGCGGCTTCATCGCCGTGAGGACCGGACTGTTCGCCGACGGCAAGGTGGAAGTGAGCGGTTCCGCGGTGCGCGCGGGACTGAAGGTGAGGATTCCCGAATGAGCGGCGGAGAGCGGGCCGTCGTCGAGTTCGACGCCGTCTCGAAGACGTACCCGGGCCCGGTGGCCGCGGTCCGGGACGTGAGTCTGCGGATCGGACGCGGGGAACTGGTCGGGGTGGTCGGCCCGTCCGGCTCCGGCAAGTCCAGCATGCTCAACCTCATGGGCAGCCTGGACCGGCCCACTTCGGGCCGGGTCCTGGTCGACGGCCACGACGTGGCGGAACTGTCCGACCGCGAGGTCTCCGCGCTGCGGGCCACCCGGATCGGCTTCGTCTTCCAGCAGTTCCACCTCGCGGTCGGGGTACCGGTCCTGGACTCGGTGGCGGACGGACTGCTCTACGCGGGCGTCCCGATGCGGCGGCGCCGGGCCAGGGCCGCGGCGGCGCTGGCCCGGGTCGGGCTCAGCCACCGTGTCCGGCACCTGCCCCACCAGCTCTCCGGCGGTGAGCGGCAGCGGGTCGCCGTGGCCCGTGCCGTGGTCGGTGAACCCTCGGTCCTGCTCGCGGACGAGCCGACCGGCAACCTCGACTCCGCGTCGGGCGCGGCCGTGCTCGCCCTGCTGCGCGAACTGCACGCGGCCGGCACCACCGTCGTGGTCATCACGCACGACCGAGAGATAGCCGCGCAGCTCCCGCGACGCATCGAGATGCGCGACGGACGCGTGGTCACCGACACGTCGGCCGACACGTCGGCCGGCCCGTCGATCGGGGCGACCCGATGACGGACAGCACCCCCGGCTCCTCCCGGCGGGACCCGGGCGACCGGCTGCGGGCCGCCCGGCTCGGGCCCGCGGACGTCGTACGGCTCGGCGGTACGGGGCTGCGGACGCGTCCGCTGAGGGTCTTCCTCTCGGCGCTCGGCATCGCCATCGGCGTCGCCGCGATGATCGCGGTGGTCGGCATCTCCGGCTCCGGACAGGCGGAGGTGGACCGGCGGCTCGACGCCCTCGGCACGAATCTGCTGCGGGTGGCCCCGGGCGAGTCCCTGACGGGCGAGAAGGCCGAACTGCCCTACGAGGCCGTCTCGATGGTCCGTCGTATCCCGCCGGTGCGGCAGGTGGCCGCCACCGGCGCGACCGACGCGCACGTCTACCGCAACGACCACATCGCCATCGGCCGGACCGGCTCCCTGACCGTGCTCGCGGCCGGCACCGATCTCCTGCCGGCCGTCGGCGGGCAGGTCCGCAGGGGACGCTGGCTGGACTCCGCGACCGACGAGTACCCGGCTGTGGTGCTCGGTGCCACCGCCGCCCAACGGCTCGACGTGTACACGCCTGGCACCCGGGTCTGGCTCGGCGACCGCTGGTTCTCGCTGATCGGCGTCCTCGATCCGGTACCGCTGGCACCGGAACTCGACGGCGCCGCCCTGGTCGGATGGTCGGCGGCCCGGACCTATCTGCGCTTCGACGGCCATCCGTCGACGGTGTACGTCCGCGCGGAGGACAGCCGGGTCGCGGCGGTACGGGCGGTGCTCCCGGCCACGGCGTACCCGCAGAAGCCGGGCGAGGTGCGCATCTCACGGCCCTCCGACGCGCTCGCGGCCCGCGAGGCCACCGAGTCGGCACTGACCGGGCTGCTGCTCGGTCTGGGCGGGGTCGCCCTGCTCGTCGGCGGTGTGGGCGTGGGCAACACCATGGTCATCTCGGTACTGGAACGGCGTCCCGAGATCGGTCTGCGGCGCGCGCTCGGGGCGACCAAGGGCCAGATCCGCACGCAGTTCGTGACGGAGTCACTGCTGCTGTCCCTCATCGGGGGCCTCGGCGGAACGGTCCTGGGGACACTGATCACGGCGGGATACGCCCTCAGCCGCGACTGGCCGACGGTGGTCCCGGCGTGGGCGAGCCTGGCGGGCATCGCCTCGACCCTGGCCATCGGCATGATCGCCGGACTGTACCCGGCGGTCCGCGCGAGCAGGCTGTCCCCGACGGAGGCGCTGTCCGGCACATGAACACCGCCGGGCGTCCCCGGTCGGGGACGCCCGGCGGTGTTCATCACTGCGTGGTGCCCGGTGTGACGAAGGGACCGTCAGAAGCCGCAGTGGACGAAGCTGCCGCCGTCGCTCAGCAGGTCGTCACGGATCCAGCCGGTGACACCGGTGGCGTCGTTCCTGACGTACGTCCAGGTGTAGCCGTCGTTGCCGACGGTGTAGCAGTGGTAGTCCAGCGACTGCGTGTTGTAGGCGACGCCCTTGATGGTGCAGCTGGTGCTGGAACCGCTGCGCTCGTTGGCCCCGTTGGCCGTCTTGCCCCACGAGCTGCCGTCCTTGTCGGAGACGGTCGTGCCGCACGAGGCGTGCGCGGCGGCCGGCGTCGCCAGGGACAGCGGAACCGCCACGGCGACGGCCGCGAGCACGGGCACGAATGCCGCGAGTCGTTTCATGATGTACCCCCTGTGTGTCGTGTTGTCACTGCCGCGTTCGCCGCCGGACGAGGCCGGAGCGAAGGCGGTGGCCTCCGCATCGGCAGGGACGCGAGCGGCCGTATGTACGATCACACCCGAATTAAGGTGAAGAAATGATTCCGTCATGGAGTGGCCGCTTTTCGCTTATGCGGGGCCCAAAAGCGTCAAATTGATAGGAATAAGCCATTCCTGATGGGTGTTGGCCGACAACGCCCTCTTGAATTCCGGAAACGATCGAGGGAGACACGGTGAGCTTTCGGCTTCGCGTTCTCGGCATGCTCATGCTGGTGGCGCTGGCCGCCACCGCCGCGACCGCATGGCTGACGCTGCGTCAGGCCAACCGCCAGGTCCAGGAGACCGTCACGGCCGGGGAGCAGGAGGTCTCCCGGATCACCGGCGCACTGCGGGCGTACGGGTTCGCGCACGGCACCTGGGAGGGGCTGTCGCCCACGGTGGCCGGGCTCGCCCGGGACACCGGCCAGCGCATCCGGGTCGTCACGGAGACGGGCGTCCTGCTCGCCGACTCCGACGCCCTCGCCGGCCGCGACCCCCGCCCGCCGAGCAGCCGGCCCGCGGTCCTGGTCGACCCGCGCCCCGCCCTGCGGTTCCCGGAGGGCCAGGCACCGCGGACCTCGGTGAAACTCACCGCCACGGCGATCGCCGACTACCGCGCGACGGTGGCGTACGCGACCTGTCTGACCGGGGCCGGAGCGGAGCCGACGGCCGCCGCGGACGACATCGGCGTCCCCCGGATCAGCACCGGCCGGCGGCCCGCGCAGTGCCCCGAGCCGAAGCCGGGGGCGAACCCGCCGACCACACGGGACGTCGAGGCGGTCCAGCCGTGCGGGACCGAGCGGCGGCCCACCGCCTGTCTGCAACGGGCGTTCGGCGAACGGACCGCCTCCGTCGCCCCGCCCCGCCTGGAGATCCGCCTGGGCGTACGCGACGAGTCACCGCCCACCCTGGCCGCCGCCCCCACCGTGGCCGTCGCGATGGGGGTCGCCCTCGCCGCCGTCCTCGGCGCCCTGCTCCTGAGCAGGGCCGTACTGCGCCCCGTCCGGGCCATGACACTGGCCGCGAAGGGCCTCGGCGAGGGCGACCTGGAACGCAGGGTCCCCGTCTCCGGCCGGGACGAGATCGCCCAACTCGGCGGCGCCTTCAACCGCATGGCCGACTCCCTCCAGGCGGGCGAGGAGCGCCAGCGCCGCCTCATCGGTGACATCGCGCACGAACTGCGCACCCCGCTGGCCAATCTGCGCGGCTATCTGGAGGCGCTGCGGGACGACGTCGTCGAACCGACCCCCGAACTGCTCGCCTCCCTGCACGAGGAGGCGCTGCTGCAGCAGCGGATCGTGGACGACCTCCAGGACCTCGCACTGGCGGAGGCCGGCGCGCTCACCTACCACCCCACCGAGGTCGACCTGAGGGAGCTGCTGGAGACCGGCCGCACGGCCCACCGCGCCCAGGCCGACGCGGCGGGCGTCACGCTCGGACTGGAGGCGCCCGGCCCGGTGTTCGTGACCGCCGACCCCGACCGGCTGCGTCAGGTCGTCGGCAACCTGGTCGGCAACGCGATACGGGCGACCGCGGCGGGCGGCAGCGTGACCCTGGCCGTGACACCCCGGCGCGAACTGGCCGTCGTGGAAGTGCGCGACACCGGCAAGGGGATAGCGGCCGAGGACCTGCCGCACCTCTTCGACCGCTTCTGGCGGGCGGACGCCTCCCGGGGCCGGGCGACCGGCGGAAGCGGCCTGGGCCTGTCCATCGCCCGCCAGATCGTCACCGACCACCGGGGCACGATCGAGGTGCGCAGCACCGTCGGGGCGGGCACGACGTTCACCGTGGTCCTGCCCATGGCTCCGGGCGGCGGACGTGCGGACGCCGGTCAGGGGGACGCCGGGTCCGGGCCGTCGTTGAGGCGGTAGCCCCGGCCGTACACCGTCTCCAGATGGCGGGGGCGCCCGGGGTCCGCCTCCAGCTTCCGGCGCAGGTTCATCACATGCGCGTCGACGGTCCGCTCCTGCACGTCGTGGTCGAAGCCGAAGACCCGCTCGATGATCTGCGCCCGGGTGAAGACCCTGCCCGGCTCCCGCGCCAGCGCCTCCAGGACGGCGAACTCCTTGGCGGTCAGCACCACGGGCTGACCCGCCACCCGGACCTCGAAGCGCGCGGTGTCCAGCACCACCGCGCCGACCCGCAGCACCGCGGGCTCCGCCGCGCCGGCGGCCTTCCGCGACCTGCGCAGCAGCGCCCGTACCCGTGCGGTCAGCTCACGGGGGCTGTAGGGCTTGGTGAGGTAGTCGTCGGCGCCCAGGTCGAGGCCGAGGAGCATGTCCTCCTCGGTGGTGCGGGCGGTGAGGAGAAGAATGGGCACATCGGATTCGGCCCGCAGGATGCGGCACACGTCGAGCCCGTCGACCAGCGGCAGCATCACATCGAGCACGATGAGATCGGGTTTCGACGAGCGGGCCTTCTCCAACGCCGCCCGGCCGTCACCCACGACCTGTACCGCGTTGCCTTCCCGCTCCAGGTAGATCCGGACCAGCCGGGCCTGTTTCTCGTCGTCCTCGGCCACCAGAATCCGAGCGCTCACCGATTCTCCCCCAGCAAGATCCTCCGCTTCCCCGAACGCTAGTACACCCGGCCCGTGCCCGCCCGTGCTCTCCGGTGTCGCGGTGCTTTTCTCCGCCGCCGGCCTGCCGCCCCTGCCCGGCCCTCTGGGTGCCTGGGCGTCCCTGACTCCGGTCACCGCGTACACGGGGCCCCGGCCCTGACGGGGTGGCGGGCCCTCGCGGGCTCAGGCTCCGCCCTCCCGGGCGTCGTCCGGGAGCGTGGCGGTGTCCTCGGCCGGCGGGGCCTCGATGGTCACGGGCCGGTCGATGTCGAGGAAGGTGACGGTCAGGTCGAGCGGCCCGCCGCCGGTACCGGTGCCGGCGCCGGTCCGCACACCGTCGATCCGGGTCTGCCACCGGAACCGTTTGGCGCGGTTGTCGCCGTCGACCCACAGGTCCATGGTGAGGGTGTCGGGGGTGCGCAGCCCCACGAACTGGTCGAGGCCTTCGACCAGACGTTCCCGGGTCGCCTCGTCCGGGGCGGCGTCACGGGCGGCGCGCAGACTTCCGGAGGTGACCGTTCCCCTGTAGTGCGTGGTCCTGGTGCCGTCGACCGTCTCGGTCCCGACCACCCGCACGTCCTTGGACCCGGTCAGGAGGGTGGACTGCACGACCGGGCTGCTCTCCAGCTGACGGGGCAGCACGCCGTAGGAGTCGTTGTCCACGGTGAGGCCTCCCCACCCGGCCGGGTCCGCCCTGAACCAACGCTTGCCCTCCACCGCCTTGCCGACGTACATCACCTCGTCGACGAACCGGACCGGCAGCGGGCCGTCCCCGTCCTGACCGGCCGTGCTCATCTCCATGCTCATCGCCGGTGGATCCGTCCTCATGAACGCGTCGGCCTCCAGCCGGCCCGTCTCCGGCACGGTCCCGGTGATCCGGTAGTGGAGCGACGCGATGTCCGCGGAGTTCGCCGCCGCCTCGGCCACGGCCGTCGCGGGCGTCACCCCGGACGGCTCCCCCTTCCCGGAACCACTCCCGCCCTCACCTCCGCAGGCCCCCGCTCCTCCGGCGACCAGCACGACGGCGAACGCCGCTCCCATCACTCCGCGCGGTACGGAACCACACGATGAATTCCCCACAATTCCCCCCAGTATCAACGCGGTTGACCTTTGTCAGGGCTGTGAGCGTATCCCGGCGTGTGTTCTGTGATCCGCCGGATTCCTACGGGGCGCACGCGACAGGAGTGGTGTCACCGACCGTGTTCCGCAAGGCCGGGACGCGGAAGGAGCCGGAGGCCGACGGTTGTCGCCGACCACGGATCCGGGCAGGCGGGCGGCGTTCGGGAAGGGGCGGGGCGGTCGGATTCGAACCGACGTCCTCCGAGATGCTGTCGCGGCGCACTACCTCTGTGCTACGACCCCGCCCTGCCGGTGATCATAGTCTCCGCACACGGCGACGAACAGGGGACAAAGGCTGCCGAGGCCGCCACCAGTACTCCGCACGCCTCCCTCCGGAACCCCGCTCACCGACCCGTGGATCTCCCCGTGCCCCTCGCCGAGGATCTCGGGCGCCGGCCGGCCTCGTCGGCTTCTGTGACGTGGTCCGTCGCGTACCGGAGGCCGGCTCGCGCGTGGCGGGAACCGGACCTCGCCAGGGGTCAGGCCGAAGCCTCGCCGGCGGGCTGGGGCACGGCGCACGGACGCAGGACCGTCAGCGAGTCCTCCGGGGTCGCCACCATGGCGAAGGGGAACCGGTCGAGTTCAAGGCAGAGTGCGACGTCATCGGGGTGGGCTCCTTGGCGTACGCCCTCCGTCAGTTCGGTGGCGGCCCGTGACTCGCCGGCGCGGCGGAGGAACTCGGCCGCGTCCGTCCTCCCGGCCTCGGTGGCCCTCCGGGCGATGTACTGAGCGCACGCCAGGTCCTCATCGGCCCGCCCGTCCTCGCCGGTGACCACGAACGTGACACCGTCGCACTCACGTGCCCGCAGGAGCCGGGCCGTCGCCTCCGCGACCACGAAGCCGGCACACAGCACCAGCGAGGCGTCCTTGACCGCGAGGGCGCCGACCGTCCCCGCCGTGGTCTTCTGTACGACGGTCCGTCCGCCGAGGTCGACGGACCGCAGCAGGCCCGGCGAGTTGACCATGTCGAACCCGTCCGCCGGCGCACCGTCCTTGAGCGCCACCCAGTCCGGGTGGCGAGCCTTGAGCGCCAGGGCCTCGTCCAGTGACCCGGCGAGAACGATCTTCTCCGCCCCCTGGCCGAAGGCCCAGGCGGCCACCGTGTAGGCACGCATGACGTCGACCACGACCGCCACGGACGGGGCTTCGGCCAGCTGGGAGATGCCAAGAAAGCGAGCGTCCATCCGGTCATGATCACGCATGCCCGGTCCGAAGCACCCGGACGGTGACGCGCATCACACCGACGGTCATGGGGTCGCCCGCACATGGACGGGATCCATGGACACGCGGCAGAAGGTGGCGGCCCGGGGCTTGTTTCCGAGGGGTGCCGAAGCTCTCAGGGTCGTGGAGCGGCGGTCTCGCGCAGTCCGAAGCCGAGGCACCGGCAGCCGAGCACCTCCCGCAGCCGCTCCCGCGTCGCCGGCGAGCAGGCCCGGTACCCGGCCGCGGTCGGCGGACGGCTCCACGAGGCCGGTCCCGTCGTAGTGACGCAGCGTGCGGACGCTCACGTCGGCCGGCTCGGCCACGCGCCCCACGGTCAGGTGTTCCTCCATGATCCTCGGCTGATCGACCGAGGTGTCGAAGGACTCACCCACGATCTTCAGGTCGGCGCTCCCCTGCCCGCGGTTCACAGCAGCTCAGGGTCACCGGTCCGAAAGCCGTCGGCTTCGAGCTGCCACCAACGGGTGAGGCCGATGCCGCGCAGAAAGGCACGGTCGTGGCTCACGACGACGAGCGCCCCCTGGTAGCCGGCCAGCGCCCGGACGAGTTCGTCGATGCTGGCCAGGTCCAGGTTGTTGGTGGGTTCGTCCAGCATCAGGAGCTGGGGCGCCGGTTCGGCGAGCAGGAGCGCCGCCAGGGTCGCCCGGAAGCGTTCCCCGCCGGACAGGTCCGCCACCAGACGGTCCGCGGTACGGCCCTTGAAGAGCAGCCGGGCCAGCCGGGCGCGTATCTCGTTGTCCGACGAGTGCGGGGCGAATCGCGCCACGTTCTCGATGATCGACGAGCCCTCATCGAGCAGGCCGAGCCGCTGCGGAAGGTGGCGCGACGGCACGTGCACCTCGATACGCCCGTCCTGCGGCGGTATCTCCCCGGCGAGCGTCCGCAGGAGGGTCGTCTTGCCGGCCCCGTTGCCCCCGGTCAGCGCGATGCGTTCCGGGCCGTGCACCCGGACGTCCCCCAGATGGGTTCCGGTGCGCAGGCGCGCGGCGTGGAGGGAGAGGACGGCGCGTTCGGCGGGGACCACGGTGCCGGGCAGGTCCGTTCGCATGACGGCGGTCTCCCTCACCCGGTCCTGCGCGTCGGTGAGCCGCTCCCGCGCCGTCGCCAGGCGTTCCTCGTGCGCCCCCTGACGCTTTCCGGCCGACACCTGCGCGGCCCGCTTCTTGTACTGGGCCGTTCCCTTGTCGAACTTGTTCCGGGCCGACTGGGTCCTGCCGTACCGGGCGCTCCGGGCCTGGCGCGTCTGCGCGTCGGCCAGCGTCCGCCGCTCCCGGGACACCTCGCTCTGTGCGTTGCGCACGGAGCGGGCCGCCGCCTCCTGCTCGGCGGCGACGTGTGCCTCGTACGCGTCGAGATTGCCCCCGAAGGTGCGCAGGCCCTCGGGGGTCAGCTCGGCGATGTGGTCCACCCGTGCCAGGAGCTCCCTGTCATGGCTGACGGTGACCACGATCCCCCGGTGCCGGGCCAGTGCCTGGTACAGGTAGGCACGGGCACGGCCGTCCAGGTTGTTGGTGGGTTCGTCCAGCAGGAGGACGTCGGGACGCTCCAGCAGCAGCGCGGTCAGCCGGAGCAGCACCGTCTCGCCGCCGGACATCTCGCCCACGGTGCGCTCCAGACCGATGTGGGCCAGGCCGAGCTGGGCAAGAGCGGCCAGAGCGCGCTCCTCCACGTCCCAGTCGTCACCCACCGCGGTGAAGTGCTCCTCACGCACGTCGCCGGACTCGATGGCCCGTACGGCGGCCCGGACGTGGGCGATTCCCAGGACCTCGTCCACGCGCAGCGACGGTTCCACCGAGAAGTCCTGCGGAAGGTGGCCGGTCCTTCCGCTGACGCGGACGGTCCCTGCGTCGGGAGTCCGCAGTCCCACGAGGGTCTGCAGGAGCGTGGACTTCCCGCTGCCGTTGACCCCGATGAGTCCGGTGTGGCCGTGACCGGCGGTCCAGGAGATCTCCTTCAGTACCGAGGTGCCGTCGGGAAGGGTGACGGAGACGTCGGCGCATACGACGGATGCGCTGGTGGGCGTGGACAGGGCTGCCTCCGTGAGGAATTGTCGCGGTCACACCCGTCCGGCGGCCCGGACGACCGCACGGGCCACGGCCGGCGCGACACGGGGGTCCAGGGAATGCGGCACGATCCGGTCCGCCGTCAGGGAGTCCTCGGCGATGCCGGCGATCGCGTCCGCCGCGGCGAGCTTCATCTCCGTGGTGATGAACCGGACGCCGGCGTCGAGGGCGCCGCGGAAGATGCCGGGTGAAGCCAGGGTGTTGATGATCTGGTTGGGGTGGTTGCTCCCCCCGGTGCCCACGACCGCGGCATACCGGGCGGCCAGACCGGGATCGACCTCGGGCACCGGACTGGACAGCGCGAAGACGATCGGGTCGGGCGCCATCGTGGCGATCAGGGACTCGGGGACGGTCGCCGTGCACAGGCCGATGACGGCGTCGGCGTCGCGGAGAGCCTCCGCCGGTCCGCCCCGCAGGCCCCGGGGGTTGGTACGGGCGGCCAGCGCCGCCTTGACCGGACTCAGTCCGCCGCGGCCGTCGAACAGGATGCCGCGGGAATCGAGCACGGTGACGTCATGGACACCGGCGGCCAGCAGGAGGTCCGCGGTGGCGGAGCCCGCCGCGCCGGCGCCGAGCACCACGATCCGGCTTGTGCCGACCCGCCGTCCGAGCAGCCTGCACGCGCCGTGCAGGCCCGCCAGGACGGCTGTCGCCGTCCCGTGCTGGTCGTCGTGGAGTACGGGGCAGTCCAGCGCGGCCCTGGCCCTCTGCTCCAGCTCGAAGCAGAGGGGAGCGGCCACGTCCTCGATGCAGACGGCGCCGAACGACGGGCGGAGCCGCACCAGGACGTCGACCATCTCGTCGACGTCCGACGAGTCGAGGACCAGGGGGATGGCGTTCAGCCCGGCGAAATGCTTGAAGAGGGCGGCCTTCCCCTCCATGACCGGCAGGGCGGCGGCGGGTCCCACATCACCCAGGCCGAGCACAGCGGAGCCGTTGGTCACGATGGCGACGAGCCGGCTCGCCCAGGTGTAGCGGGCGGCGAGCGAGGGATCCTCCGCGATGGCCCGGCTGACCTCCGCCACACCGGGTGTGTAGGCGACGGAGAGGTTTTCCGGAGTGTCGAGCGGGAGTGTGCAGCCCGTCGAGAGCTTCCCTCCGCTGTGTGCCGCGAATATCTCCGACTCCTGGAGCCGGACTTGTGCCCGCGCGTCGACGACGGTCATACCGTCCTCCCGGGCTGTGCGAGGAGACCGGCCAGGGCGCGCTCCAGCCGCTCGGCGTGCTCGGTGCTCTCGGCCACCACGCAGTACTCGCCGTAGCCGCCGGACGAGCTGTTGTCCTCGACGGTGACGAGTACCCCGGTGCGGGACACGGGGTCGTAGGCCAGGCCGCTGTCCGACAGACGCTCGAGGACGGCAGGCGGGAAGGTGCATCGCCGCTGTTCCACGAGTACGCGTTCGTCGGGGAACAGCGGCCCCACGATCCTTTCGCCGATGTGGTAGGCGTGCGTGGAGCCGCTGACCCGGCAGTTGAACTCGTTGATCAGGACCCGCCGACCGGGTGTCAGGATGGCGTCGACGCTGACCGTGCCGCGGTAGCCCATCGCGTGGATGGCGGAGCACAACGCGTGTGCCTCGTCCAGGAACCCGTCGAAGCCGGCGAGCCCGGCGGCAGGCGCGGGCCAGATGTGGCCGTTCAGCACGGGTTCCATCCGCATGGCGCCGTGTCCGGCGAGTTCGACGCCCCGCCCGGTGAGACGGAACTCCGAGCAGAGGGGCAGTGAGCCGGTGAAGTACCGCTCCACGACGACCGGGCTGCGGCCGGAGTCGGTCAGCCAGTACCAACGTTCCGCCAGGTACTTGGCCAGTTCCTCGCGATCGGCCGCGACCACCGTTCTGAGGGCTCCCACCGGCTCGACACCCGGCACCGGGCTGACGACCTCGTTGCCGAAACCGGCGACGTGGTAGTCCTGCTTGAGAATGGCGGGCCGCCCCTGGGACAGCAGGTTGTCCCAAACGTACTCCTCGGTCTCGTCCTGAGTGGCGCAGACCCGGCCCTCGGGAACGGAGACACCACAGCCGGCGGCGAGAGCGCGAAAGGCCGCCTTGCTGTTGAGGAGTTTTCCGCCTCCCTGGTCCAGGAACCCGAAGCCCGGTGTCAGGGAGTCCAGCCCGAGCACCTTCGCCACGGAGGCGATGGTGCTGTCGAAGTGGAAAGGAAAGATCTCCCGTATTCCGTGCGCCGTGACAAGCCGATTCAGCTGCCGCAGGAAGTCGTTGTTCATCAGCCGGTCCCGGGAGAGCAGACCGGATCCGTAACTGCCGGTCGGCGGGACGACGACCTCGACGGTTCCGCGGTCGATGTCCAAGAGCCCGGTGACGTAGTCGAGGAAACGCTCGTCCGGCTGCACGGGGAGCACGAGAACATCCCCCTCCTGCAGGGACCAGGTCATGCGCTGGGCCTGGTTGCCGAGATACTCGCGATACTCCGGGGAGAGTATCTGCAAGTCTCCGACCATTTCCTCGGTCCGCTGGTTGCTGACGATCAGCTTGGCCATGAGAGGAGACTCTCCTTCCGTCCCTAGACGAGTTTCAAACCGAGTGCGACCCGTGTGAGTTCGGCCTTGTTTCCCACCCCGAACTTCGTCCGCACCCGCTTGACGTAGGTGTCGACCGTGTGCCGGCTGATGCCGACCCGCCGGGCCACCTGATCGTGCGTCATTCCCGACGCGATGAACTGGAGCACCTCCTGCTCCCGCGGGGACAGCGGGGTCACCCAGTCGTGGCCCGCCGCCGGTGCGTGAGGCGCCGGGGCGGTCCGCCGGCCGCTCACCCGGCGAAGCACCTCCTCGGGCTGGGCGTCGGCGCTCAGGGGGACGATCTCCGGCCTGTGGCGTCCGGCGGTCCGGACCGCCCGTGCGGGTCCCCGTTCCAGGAACTCCTCCTCGACGACGAGGATGTCGATGTTCTCCAGGTTCCCTGGCAGCTCGTGGTCCGAGACGTGCACGACGTCGCACGAGGTATGCGTGGTCAAGAGGTGCTTCAGCCCCAGAAGCACGAGGGGGTGCCGGTGGCAGATCGCGGTTCGCATGGGGGAAGCATCCGGTCCCCTCTTCCCGATCCGGTCCCGCCCGGCTCCTGCGCCGGTCCGGTCACATCCTGTTCAGCACCGACGACAGCACCCGTGAGGCCCATTTGGACAGGTAGAAGTGCCCGCCGGGGAACTGCTCGATGGTCACGGGCCCGGTGAAGTGCCCGTCCCACGCGTGCAGGGCCTCGACCGTCACCGCGGGGTCGTCCGTCCCGCCGAAGACGGCGGCCGCGCAGTCCAGAGAGGGCTCGGGAACGTGGCGGTAGCGATCCAGCAGCGTGAAGTCGGCGCGGATGGCGGGGGTGATGAGCGGCCACAGCTGCTCCGACGCGGCGATCTGAGCCGGGATGCCGCCGAGCCGGCCCACCTCCGCGATCAGTTCCCCGTCGTCCAGGCCCTCCAGGGAGGGCAGACGCCGCTCGCGGTCGGGCGATCCGTAGCCCGACAGGGCGATCAGCTCGGGCAGGTCCCGGCCCTCGCGGCGCTGCTGCCGGGCGGTCTCGTAGGCGAGGACGGCGCCCATGCTGTGGCCGAGGAAGACATGCCGGCGTCCGCGGGCGTCCTCGGTGACGAGGCGGGCCGCGGCGGCGGCCAGATCGCCCATGTGCCGGAACGGGGGGACGTCCAGCATGTCCTGTCTGCCGGGAAGTTGCAGCGCGCGCAGCCCGACCGTGGTCGGCAGGAGCGCGGTCCAGGGCTGGTAGAAGGTCGCGCTTCCGCCCGCGTAGGGGAAGCAGTAGAGAAGGATCTCGGGGTCGCCGTCGGATCCGTAGGCCCGTAGCTGAAGGTCCGGCCGGACGGTCGGCGTGACCTCGGTCGTCATGGCAGTCACAGTGGCCAGCGTCTCCCCTTCGCACCGCCGTGTCATGTCCCCTGAACCAGGGTCACCCTTTTCTGCGGCGTGCTCGCCGATCGTCGCGAAGGAAGCATGAGGCCAACACCATGCGCGGCATTGCATCACGACGAAAGGTTGGTCTGGTGGCCATTCTCCGGGATCGGCCAGAGGTGCTGGAAAAGCTGGCACGCATCTGGTGCAGGACATTGAAAGTGGATTCTGTGGACGTCCACGACGACTTCTTCGGACTGGGCGGCAACTCGCTCTCGGCCATTCGCGTCAGCATGCTCGCCGCGAAGGAGTTCCACGTCGATGTGCCGGCCGCCGACCTGATCGCCGACTCGCTCTTCGGCTCCATGGCCGAGCGGATCGGGACGGCCCTGCAGCACGCCGAGAACAGAGAACTGGCCATCACTTCGACCGGAACCGAGGCCTGACCCGTGAGTGACGCACAGCAGTCCGTGGACATTGCCGTCGTCGGTATTTCCTGCAGGTTCCCCGGTGCCGACGGGCCCGAGGAATTCTGGCGGAACATACGGGACGGGGCAGACTCGCTCACCCGGCTGACCGACGAGGACCTGGCCGCGGCCGGCGTGGACGAGGCGCTGATGAAGGCGCCCAACTACGTCAAGGTCGCCGCGTCCATCGACGACGTCGACATGTTCGACGCCGGGTTCTTCGGCATGAGCCCTCGCGAGGCGGAGCTCATGGACCCGCAGCAGCGGCTTTTCCTGGAGCACTGCTGGCGCGCCATGGAGGCCGGCGGATACGCCCCCGACCGGACCGAGGTGCCCGTCGGGGTCTACGGCGGGGCGGGGGTCAACTCGTACATCCACCAGATCCGCGCCAACGCCGAGGTGCAGGCACGCAACGCGGACGGCGGCAACCTGCACGATGTGGGGTCCGTGGAGAACGATCTCGACTACCTCACCACCCGGGTCTCGTACAAGCTCAACCTGACCGGCCCCAGCGTCAACGTCAGCACGGCCTGCTCCACCTCGCTGGTCGCCGTGCACATGGCGGCGCAGGCGCTGCGCACGTTCGAGTGCGACATGGCGCTGGCCGGTGGTGTGGCGATCACCCCGCCCCTGAAGAGCGGCTACCTCTACCAGGAGGGGGCCATTTCCTCCTTCGACGGGCTGACCCGTAGCTTCGACGCCTCCTCGACCGGAACCGTGCTCGGCGCGGGGGTCGGCGTGGTGCTCCTGAAGCGGCTGGAGGACGCCCAGCGGGACGGGGACGTCATCCACGGCGTCATTCTCGGTTCCGCGATCAACAACGACGGCTCCGACAAGGCGGGCTTCACCGCGCCGGGCATCCCCGGGCAGGCCGAGGTGACGGCCAACGCCCACGCCGTGGCGGGTGTCTCCGCCGACACGATCACGTACCAGGAGGCGCACGGCACCGGCACACTCATCGGCGACCCGATCGAGGTGCGGGCCCTCAGCCAGGCCTACCGCGAGACCACCGACCGGCGGAACTACTGTGCACTGGGCTCGGTCAAGGCCAACATCGGCCACATGGACACCGCCGCGGGTGTGGCGGGCCTCATCAAGGCCGTGATGGCCGCCAAGCACCGGGTCATCCCTCCGCAGATCAACTTCGAGAAGCCCAACCCGGGGCTCGGCCTCGAGGAGAGCCCCTTCTACATCACCCGCGAGGCACGGCCCTGGGACCTGCCCGAGGGTATGCCGCGGCGGGCCGGTGTGAGCGCGTTCGGATTCGGCGGGACCAACGCCCACGTGGTCGTCGAGGAACCCCCCGCCCGCGGCGAGGAGACCGGCAACGGGGCGGACACGGGCGACCGCGCCCGGCAGGGAACGGACAGCGCCGACTGGCAGATCCTTCCGGTGTCGGCCCGCAGCGGGGAGGCCGTCGACGACTACCTCGGCTCCCTCGCCGACCGGTTCGCCGACACCGGGCGTGCGGACCTCACGCTGCGGGGCGCCGCGCGAACGCTGCAGCAGGGCCGCTCCCGCTTCGGGCACCGGGCCGCTGTGGTGGCCCGCAGCCGGGAGGAGGCCGCCGAGGCCGTCCGCTCGCGGGCGCAGAACCCCGCGGTCCGGGCCCTGCCGGGAGCTCCGGCGTTCCTGTTCCCCGGACAGGGCTCGCAGTACGCCCGGATGGGGCAGGGACTGTACGAGGAGCACCCGGCCTTCCGGGCGGAGTTCGACCGCTGCGCCGAACTCTTCCGCGCGGAACTCGGGGTGGACCTGGCGGAGCTGCTGCACGCCCCCGAGGACGACCGGGGTCTGCACCCGGTCAACGAGACCTGGCTGACCCAGCCGGCCCTGTTCGCGGTCGAGTACGCCCTGGTCCGCACGCTGGACGCGTGGGGGATCCGCCCGCAGGCGATGATCGGACACAGCCTCGGCGAGATCGTCGCGGCCACCGTGGCGGGCGTGTTCACCCTCGAGGACGCCGTGCGGGTGGTGGCCAAACGGGCTGCCCTGATGGACGCCGCCCCCCGAGGGGCGATGCTCGCGGTTCCCCGCCCGGCCGAAGAGGTGGAGCCGCTGCTGCCGGCCGGCGTGGTGATCGCCGCGTACAACGCCAAGCGCCTGGTCGTGGCCTCCGGCACCGAGGAAGGCGTCACCGAGCTGGTGGCACGCCTCGAGGCCGAGGGGGTCCAGCCCCGTCGGCTGCGCGTCTCCTGCGCCAGCCACTCGGCGCTCATGGACGAACCCGCCCGGGAGTTCACCGAGTTCCTGCGCGGCGTTCCGATGAGTGCGCCCTCGATCCGTGTCATGTCCAATGTCACCGGTGACTGGCTGAGCGCGGCGGACGCACAGGACCCCGAGTACTGGGGACGCCATCTGCGCGGCGCCGTCCGCTTCACCGACGGCATCGCCCGGCTGCTGGAGTCCGTTGACGGGCCGCTGCTGGAGGTCGGCCCCGGAAAGGGACTGCTGTCGCTGACGCAGAGCGCGGCGAGCGGCGCCGATCTGCCGCCGCTCGTCCCGACGATGCGCCACCCCAAGGACACCGAGGACGACACCCGCACGTTCCTGACCGCCGTCGCCCGGCTGTGGGAAGCGGGCACCGAGCCGGACTGGTCCGTCTGCGGTCCGCGGGACGTCCGCAGGGCGGAGCTGCCCACCTACCCCTTCCAGCGTGAGCGGTTCTGGATCGACGCCTCCCCGGAGGAGGAGGTCGAGCTGAGCCGGCGCCTGATGGAACGGGAGAAGGAGCCGGGCAAGTGGTTCTACGTGCCGTCCTGGCGCCGTACCGCGGCGGCGGGCCGGCTCGCCGGGGCCCCGCGGCTGGATTCGCTGAAGACGGTTCTCCTGGTCACCGACGGCTCCGACGACGCCGGGCGGACCGCCGCCCGTCTCACCGAGCGGCTGGCCGCGCGGAGCGTCGGCTGCGTGGAGCTCGCCGATGCCGGGCAGTACCTGCGGCAGAGCGAGACCCGGGTGGAGCTCGGCACCACCGACCCCGCGCACCTGTCCCTCGCCCTGGACGAGGAAGAAGTGACCGCCGACTCCACCGCGGTCGTCCTCCTGGCCGGCCGTGGAACCGACGCGTCCGGGATCCCGCACTCCACCCGGGCCCTGCTGACGCTGGGCAAGGTCCTGGGAGAGAAGCCCGTGGCGGGGCAGCTGGTCGTGGTCACCGAGGCCGCCTTCGACGTCACCGGCACCGAGGCCGTGTCGCCCCAGGACTGCCTGCTGGAGGGGCTGGTCCGGGTGCTGCCGAGGGAGATTCCGGGGCTGTCCTGCCGGCTCGTCGACACCGATCCCGACGAGGGCGAGGAGGCTGTCGTCGCCGCGGTCCTCGAAGAGCTCCTGGTGGACGAGCCGGACGCGACCGTCGCCTACCGCTCGGGCCGTCGCTGGTTCCGGGGAGTGGAGCGGATCCACGTACGTGAGGAGGAGCTCGGGGGCCCGGGCGGCGCCCGGACGCCCAAGGCCGGCGGCACCTATCTGGTCACCGGCGGTCTCGGCGGGATCGGTCTGTCGCTGGCGGAGTTCCTCGCCCGCGAGTACCGGGCCAACCTGATCCTGACCGGCCGCGGCGCCTTCCCCGAACGTGACGTCTGGGAGTCCTGGATCGCCGAGCACGGCTGGGACGACCGGACCAGCCGCCGTATCGACCGGCTCCTGCGCATGGAGCGGCACGGCGCTCAGGTGCTCGCACTGCAGTCGGACGTGTCGGACGCGGACCAGGTGAACGCCCTCCTGCGGCTGGTGGACGAGCGTTTCGGGCGGCTCGACGGAGTCGTTCATGCCGCCGGGCTGCCCGGCGGCGGCCTGGTGCAGACCCTCGAACCCGACGCCTACCGCGAGGTGCTGGCGCCCAAGGTGCAGGGTTCCCACCACCTGCTCACCGCGACCGAGGGCCGGGACCTCGACTTCCTGATGCTGTTCTCCTCGCTGAACGTCATCGACGGCCGGTTCGGGATCGCCGACTACACCTCGGCCAACGCCTACCTGGGAGGACTGGCCCACAGCTGCTGGCGACAGGGCCGCACCGAGGTCGTCACCGTCGACTGGACCGGCTGGCGGGACCTGGGCATGGCGGTCGACGCCGGGGCGACCGACGAGGGCAACGACGAACTGCGCGAGATCGAGCGGCTCACCGTCATGTCGGAGGCCGGCATGGCCTCCTTCCTCACGGAGGAGGAGGGGCACGCGGTGTTCCTGCTGGCGCTCGCCGCCGGGGTGCCCCAGACCCACATCTCCACGCAGGACCTGAACGCCGTGGTCGAGCAGGGACGCCGCCTCGACGTGGCCACAGCCCTCGAGCTGCTCGCCGGAGCCGACCGGGGAGCGGCCAAGTACCAGCGGCCCGACCTGGAGACCGACTACGCCGATCCGGCCGACGACCGGGAGAGGTTCATCTGCGAGACCCTGCAGATGCTGTTGGGCATCGAGCAGGTCGGTGCCTGTGACGACTTCTTCGCGCTGGGCGGCAACTCGCTGCTCGCGCTGGACGTCACCTCCCGAGTCAACAAGCGTTTCGGCGCCGATGTGTCCGTGGCGGCGTTCCTGGCCGCGGCGAACGCCCGGGCACTCGCCGGGCTCACCGCGGAGCGGACGGAGGCCCGGTGATCACACGGCCGGCCCCGTCCACCGGTGCCACCCGCCTCCTCCCGGAGGCGGCGGGCATCCCGGCATCCGGAACACAGGCGGGCATGTGGTTCATCAACCAGACCCGTCCGGACGTTCCCCTGTACAGCGTTCCGCTGGTCCTGCGGCTGACCGGCGAGCTGGAGCCCGAGGCGGTACGGGACGTGCTGCACGCCCTGCCGCGGCGGCACGACCTGCTGGGCCTGCGTTTCGCGGTGGGTCCCGAGGGCGCCGTACTGGTCCCCGCCGACGGCGGCCCCGATGTCACGATCCTGGACCTGCGGGAGCGGCCGGACGCCCCGGCCGCCTGGGAGGCCGTCCTCCAGGACTTCCTGCACCGCCCTCAGGACCTGGGCGCCCGGCCGGGCTACCGGGCGGTGTTCGCCTCGCTGGACGACCGCCGGCACATGCTGGCGATCTTCCTGCACCACGCCTACCTGGACGCCCGGTCGGTCGAGGTGCTTCTGCACGAGCTCGTGGCCGAACTGGGGTCCGGGACGCCACCGGAGAGCGCGCCGGTCCCCTACCGGCGGGTGGCCGAGTGGCTCCGGGACAACGCCCGCGGTTCTGCGGGTGAGGCGAGCCGCGCCTACTGGCGGGCGGAGCTCGCCGAGGCCGCCGACTTCCGGCTGCCCACCGACCACGACCGGCCGCAGGAACGCTCGCACGCCGCGGCCGGTCTGCGGCGGCGCGTTCCGGCGGAGTTCATGACCCGGCTCGAGCGGTTCTGCCGGGAGCAGCGAGCCACACCGTTCATGGTGCTGGCCTCCGCCTACGCGGTGGCACTGGCGTCCTGGCAGGGCGTCGCCGAGGGCGCCGATCCGGTGATGTCCGTGCCGCAGACGCTACGCCGGGAGGAGTGGCTCCAGGACGTCGTGGGGCCGCTCCTGAACAGCGTGCCGCTGCGCGTCCCGGTGGACTGGACCGGCACGTTCCGTGAGCTGCTGGCCACGACGCGGAAGCAGGCCGCAGGGGCCATGTCGCACGCCGTCATCGGCCAGGACGAGATCCTGGCGGTTTCCGGCAGGGCGAGCGGCAGATCCGAACCCGCGTTCACCTCGGTCTCCTTCCAGGTCTCCGAGGAAGTGCCGCAGACGTTCCGGGCCGAAGGCCTGGTCGTGGAGGACCTGCTCGTCCTTCCCCGCGTCATCGACCTGGACCTCACCTGGGACGTGCGGCTGGACGAGGACGGAGGGTCCCTCGTGGTCGCGTACGCCGCCGAGTTGTTCCTCCCGGAGACCGTCGAGCGGCTGGCCGACGAGTTCCTGGCGCTCACCGAGGCGCTGATGGCGGCACCCGGCGTTCCTCTGTGCCAGGTGTCCTGGCGCGGCGAGGAGGACACCGCCCGGGCCTGGGCGCGGGGCGAAGGGGCGCCGCTGCCGGCGCTGCCCGGGGTGACGGTGGACGAGGTGTTCCGGCAGGCCGTCGCCGCGCACCCGGACGTGCTCGCCGTCGTCGACGGCACGCACACCTGGTCCTACGCCGGACTCGACGCGGCCGCCGAACTGGTCGCGGCCCGACTGCGGGACTCGGGCGTGCCCCGGGGCGCGGTCGTCGCACTGGCACTCCCACGGGGCCGCACGACCGTCGCCGCGATGCTGGGCGTGATGCGGGCCGGTGCCGTCTACGCGCCGCTCGATCCGGACGAGCCGGCGGCCCGGACCCGGGCCGTCGTGGAACGGGTCCGGCCCGCCGTCGTCCTGGCGGACGACAGCACCGCCGAAGCGGCCGGCGTCCTCGGACGGCCCGTCGTCCTGGTCCCGGACGAGGACCCGCCGGCCCGCAGCCCCCGCTCGGCCGCGCCGTACGCGTCGCCGGAGCGGCGGGACGCCTCTCCCGACGACCCGTGCTACGTGATGTGCACCTCGGGAACGACCGGCGAGCCCAAGGCCCTGGAGATCACCCACCGCGGTGTGGTCTCCCTCGCCCACCGTCCGGCCTTCACCCCCGTCGGCCCCGGGGACGTCGTGCTTCAGGTGGCCCCGGTGCACTTCGACGCGTCCACCTTCGAGATCTGGGGAGCTCTGCTCAACGGCGCCACCCTCGTCGTCGCGCCGCGCACCCGGTTGACCGGCCCGGAACTCGCCGGGCTGGTCGAGGGGCACGGTGTCACCGTCCTGCACCTGACCGCCGGGCTGCTCCGCGTGGTGGCCGACGGTCACAGCCGGTGCTTCACCGGGCTGCGCACCCTGCTCACCGGCGGTGACGTCGTACCGGTCCAGGCGGTACGACGGGTCATGACGGAGCATCCGGGGCTGCGCGTGGTGGCCTGCTACGGGCCGACGGAGAACACCACGTTCTCCATGGTGGCGGTCCTTGACCGGCCTCCCGTGGACTTCGTCCCGCTGGGTGTTCCGCTGGCCGGCCGCAGCGCCCACCTGCTGGACCCGTGGCTGCGGCCCGTCCCGGACGGAGCCGTCGGCGAGATCCACGTGGGCGGAGCCGGCCTCGCGCGCGGATACCTCGGTGACGCGGCGGCCACGGCCGGCGGATTCGTCGGCCACCCCGCCCGGCCGGGCGAACGGCTGTACCGCACCGGCGACCTGGCGCGGCGCCGGCCGGACGGGACCTGGCAGTTCCTCGGCCGCCGCGACCACCAGGTGAAAATCCGGGGGGTGAGGGTGGAGCCCGCCGAGGTGGAATCGGCGCTGCTGCGTCACCCCGGAGTCCGGCGCTGCGTGGTGCTGCCCCGGGGGGCGTCGGGCGACCTGTCCCTGACCGCCTACGCCGTGGTCCGTCCCGGCACGCCGGTGGCGGCCCTGCGCGAGCACCTCCTCGGTCTCCTGCCCGTCGCCCTGGTGCCCACCGGCTATGTCCTGCTCGACGAACTCCCTCTGACACCGCAGGGGAAGGTGGACGCCGTCCGTCTCGGCCGGCTTCCCCTCACCACGTCGGAGGACGCGACGGCCGAGCCGGCCGGCCCCACCGAGGAGAGGGTCCGTGACATCTGGTGCGCGACCCTGCGCCTGGAGAACGTCTCCGTGTGCACCGACTTCTTCGAGGCCGGAGGGCACTCGCTCGCCGCACTGGCCATCGCCGGTCTGCTGGAACGTGAGTTCGGCCGACGGGTACCGGTCTCCGAGGTACTGCGCCGCCCGACGGTACGCGCCCTCGCCGCCTGGCTGGACTCCGGCGGTCCGTCGTCCGCCACGCCGGCGCAGCGGCCCCGGCCCTCGGTCCGCCTCGGACTGGACGCGGACATCGCCGCGGCCAACGAGAAGGAACTCGCCGTGCTCCAGCGGCTCGTCCCGGGCTACGACTCCGCCCTCACCACGGAAGGTTCCCGTTCATGAACGCGCACGCCCCCGGGCAGCCGCCGCGTGCCGCCACGGCGGCCACGGTCTGGCCGCTGACCCCACCCCAGCAGGCCCTGTGGTTCCTGGACAACTTCAACCCCGACAGTTCCTTCTACGTCATCAGCATGGGTCTCGTGCTGCGTGGCCGGGTCGACGAGACGGCGCTGTTCGACGCCCTGTCGGACTGCGTCGCCCGCCACGAGGCGCTGCGCACCCGTTTCCTCAGCCTGGGCGGACGCCCGTACCAGGTGTTCGCGGAGGAGCAGCCAGTCGACCGGACGGTCACCGACCTCTCCGGCGCCGACGACCCGCTGTCCCGAGCCCGCGAGTGCCTCGACGAGCTGGCCGAGGCCCCGTTCGACCTGACCGCGCAGCCGCCTATCCGCACACGGCTGGTGCGGATCGACGACGACCACTACGTTCTGCTGCTCGTCGTCCACCACATCGTCTTCGACGGGTGGTCGACACAGGTGCTGCTGTCCGACCTCGGTGACGCCTACCGGGCGCGGGCCGCGGGCCGAACGCCGCGGTTCGCCGCTCCCGGCGCGCGGGTCGGCGAGTACGCCTCCCGGCTGGCCGCCCGGGCCGGGGCCGGAATGGACTCCGAGGAACTCGCGTACTGGCGCGAGACGCTGCAGGACGCTCCCCGGCTGGAACTGCCGGCCGACTTCCCCCGGCCCGCTCATCGGACGTTCGCCGGCGCGGTGCACACCTTCCACCTGGAGGCGGAGACCGCGGCGGCCGTGGGAGACATCGCCCGGCGTTTCGGCACCACCCCCTTCACCGTGCTCGGCACCGCCTTCACCCGGCTCATGGCCCGGCTCTCGGGCAACCAGGACGTGGTGATCGGTGTGCCTCTCGCCGGGCGCACCGACGCCGACACACTGGGCGCGGTCGGCTTCTTCGCCAACACGCTTCCCCTGCGCATCGGCCTGGGCGGCGCGGAATCGTTCCAGGAGGCCCTCGAACGCCACCGCACGGCCCACCAGGAACTGCTCAACCGGCAGCACGTGCCCTTCGCGCAGCTGGTGGAAGCCCTCAGACCGAAGCGCCGGGCCAACCGCAACCCGTACTACGACGTCTGCTTCCAGTACCTGCCCGCTCCGGCCCAGGGATCAGACTTCGGCGGTCTGGTACTCGAGTCGCTCGGTGGCGGGCACTCCACGGCGCAGTTCGACCTGAGCTGCGACATCCAGCAGTCGGGGGAGCGCCTGCGGGTCTACTTCGAGTACAGCAGCGAGCTGTTCACCGAGGCGACGGTCCGGAAGTGGGCCGACGTGTTCACCGACGTGGTGCGGGAGCTCGTCACCGAACTCGCCGCGCAGCGGCCCTCCCGCACTCCGGCGGCCGCCGCCGGAGTGCCGGCCGACGCGGTACCGCTCCGCGGCGCCGACGCGCCCGTCCACGCGGGCCTGGCGGACATCGTCGCCGTTCAGGCGCTGCGCCGGCCGGACGGCGAGGCGGCGCGGGACGCCCGGCAGAGCATGACGTTCCAGCAGCTGGACGCGGCGGCGGACCACTACGCCGGCGTGCTGGCCGGCCGCGGCATCGGCCGCCACGACGCGGTCGGCGTGCTGGCCTCCCCGTCGGTCCTCCAGGTGGCGGCCATGCTGGGCGTCCTGCGGTCCGGAGCGCTGTACGTGCCTCTCGACCCCCGGCTGCCCGCCGAACGCCTCGCGGGCATGACGGAGGCCGCCCGATGCCGTCTGGTGCTGCACGACGGCGCGGCGCCGGAGGCGTCGGCCGCGCTCGCCCTCCCTCTGCTGTCCTTCGAGAAGGCGCTCGGCGAGCCCGGGACGACGCCCGCCGCCACGCCGTGTACGCCGGACGACCCGGCGTACCTCATCTTCACCTCGGGCAGCACCGGCCGTCCCAAGGGAGTCGTGGTCCCGCACCGGGCAGGGCTCAGCCTGGCGCAGGCCGCCGCGGCCGTCTACGGACTGACCCCGGCGGACACCGTGCTGAACATGGCGTCGCCGGCCGTCGACGTCTCCGTCGAGGAGCTCTTCGCGTCCTGGGAGGCCGGCGCGGCGGTCCTGGTCCGCGGCTCCGACATCGGCGACGTCACGGCGCTGGTGGAGCAGGAGGGCCTCACCGTCCTGAATCTGCCGGCCGCCCTGTGGCACGAGTGGACGCGCCAGGCCGCTGCCGGAGAGACCCGGATACCCGCCGGACTGCGCCTGGTCGTGGCGGGCAGTGACCGCGTGGATCCGGCGCGGGTGCGGCAGTGGCACGAGGGCGTCGGTGCCGGCGTCCGGCTGCTGAACGCGTACGGCGTCACCGAGGCCGCGGTCACCTCCACCTGGTACGACACCGCGGAACTCGCGCAGGACGCCCCGCACACCCCGCACGTGCCCATCGGCAGGCCGTTGCCGAACACCGTCGTCCACGTACTCGACGAGCACCGGGAGCCGGTGCCGGCGGGGATGCCGGGCGAGCTGTACATCGGCGGTTCAGGGGTCGCCCTCGGCTACCTCGACGCCCCCGAGGAGACGGCCGCCCGCTTCCTCCCCGACCCCTTCCGCGAGGGGCACCGCGTGTACCGCACGGGCGACCGGGTCAGGATGCTCCCCTCGGGGGCACTGGAGTTCCGCGGCCGCCTCGACAACCAGGTCAAGATCCGGGGCACCCGCATCGAACTCGCCGAGGTGGAGCGGGTCGCCGGTGAGACACCCGGCCTCGGTGGCTTCGTGGCCGACCTGCGCACGGACGAGCAGGGCACCCCGCGCCTGGTGGGGTACCTGCGGATGGCCCAGGGGGAATCCGCCGCCTCGCTCGACGAGGCCCGGGTGGACGAGTGGCGGCAGGTGCACGACGCCGAGGTGTTCAACGAGGTCGAGGACGACCAGGACGCCGCCCTCAACGCCAGTGGCTGGCTCAGCAGTTACGACCTCAAGCCGATACCGGCGAAGGACATGGCCGAGTGGCGGGACGAGGCCGTCGCCCGGGTCATGGAGTCGCCGGCGCGCAGGGTGCTGGAGATCGGCTGCGGTACCGGCATGATCCTGCTCGCCGTGGCCCCGCACACCGAGGCGTACACGGGCACCGACATCTCCCCGCGTGCCCTGCGGTACGTGGACGCCCAGTTGCCCGCCGCCGGTCTCGACGACGGCAGGGTCAGACTGATCGAGGCGCCGGCACACGATCTCTCCGCGGTGGCGGACGAGCGGTTCGACCTCATCGTGCTCAACTCGGTGGTGCAGTACTTCCCGACCGCCCGCTACCTGGACGACGTGCTGCACCAGGCCTGGCGGCTGCTCGCACCCGGCGGCCGGATCGTCGTCGGCGACGTACGCGACGCGACCCTGCTGCACGCCTTCCACCTCTCCGTGCACCGGTACCGCAACCCGGAGGGAGGCGATCTGCGCGGACTGCTCGACAGCGTCGAGGAGGCGGTGGAGAACGAGAACGAACTCTGCCTCGCCCCGGACTGGTTCCACGCGCTCGGGACCCGGCTGCCGGAGTTCGGCCTCGCCGACATCCGGGCGAAGTCCGGCCGGGCCGGGACGGAGATGAACGGCTTCCGTTTCGACGTCGTCCTGCACAAGGACAGCGCGGACACGGCAGCCCTCGCCGGTGCGCACCTGGTCGACGGTACGGACCTCACCCTGCCGCGCTTCACCGCGCTGCTGCGGGAGGCCACCCCCGGTGGCCTCCTGATCCGGGGCGCCCGTGACGCCCGTACGGCGGCCCACACCGCGCTGCACGGGGCGCTGACCGACCCGCGTTGCGCGTCGCTCGACGACGGACTGCGCCGCTCGCGGGAAGGGTCCGCCGCGGTGCATCCGGCCGACCTGGAGGAGCAGGCGCGGCGCGCGGGCGTGGCGATCGCCGTCGTCACGGCGGGCGACGGCCTCCTCGACGTCGCTGTCACTCCGGGCTCCCTCCCGGCGCGCACCGTGCCGGTCCCCCAGGACCGGCGGCGGGAGCTCCGGAACACCCGGGACGCCGAGGACTTCGCCAACCGGCCGCTCCGGTCGGCCCTGCGCCGGGACCTGTTGCGCCGGGTGCGCGCACACATGTCCCGGACGCTGCCTCAGGCGATGATCCCCAGCCGTATGGTCTTCGTCGAGGACTTCCCGCTGACGGTCAGCGGCAAGGTGGACCGCTCCAGACTCCCGGAGCCGGCGCGTGCGGTGACAGGTGCCGCCCGTCGGCTGCCCGGAACGGCGCAGGAGCGTGCGCTGGCCCGGGTGTGGGAGGAGGTGCTGGGCGTGGAGGCGCTCGGCGTCGACGACAACTTCTTCGAGATCGGCGGCGACTCGATCAGCTGGCTGCGGATCATCTCGCGGTGCGCGGCGCAGGGCATCGCCCTCACCGCCCGTGACGTCTTCCAGCACCAGACCCTCCGCGAACTGGCTGTCGCCGTGTCGGAGCGCCAGGCCGCGCCCGGCGACGGGAGCCGTCGCCGGAGCAGCGCCGAGGCCGAGGAGGAGCCGGCCGAGGCCGGACCGACCCCGGTACAGCAGTGGTTCTTCGAGGCGTTCCCGGAAGGCCGTGACCGGCAGACGCAGACCCAGTGGTTCGCGGTCGCCGAAGGCTGCGCGCCGGAGGTGCTGCGGCAGGCGGTGCACGACGTCACCGAGCGGCACACCGCGCTGGGCGGTGTGCGCTTCACCGGGTCCGGCGGCGACCTGCGGCAGGTGGCCGGACCCGTCCCCTCCGCCGCGGAACTCGTGATCGATGAGGTCGTGCTCCCGGAGGCCGGCGCGACGCGGGACCGCCTGCTGGACGAGGCGGCCGAGCGGGCGCAGGACGGAGTGTCGGTGGCGGACGGCCCGCTGCTGCGCATGGTGGTCTTCCGCACCCCGGCCGACGAGGACGACCTGTTCTTCTGGTGCATCCACCACCTGGTGGTCGACGCCGTCTCCTGGCAGATCCTCACGGAGGACCTCGCGGCCGCGCTGCGGGCACGCCGAGCGGGGCGCCGGCCGGAGTTGCCCGTGGCCGGGGCGTCCTTCCTGGCCTACAGCCGGTGGAGCCGGCGGACCGTCGGCGCAGTCCCGGACCGGGAACGGCAGTACTGGCGGGAGGTGGACCGGGCCGGCGCGTTCGCACTGCCGCTGCGGCATGCCGACCGGCCGGGCCGGTACGGCGACGCCCACCGTCCGGTCCGCCGGGTGACCCTTGCCGGGCTCCGCACCAGGCGCTCCGGCGAACAGGTGCTCGCGGGCTGTCTGAACGCGCTGCGCCGGGTGCTGGCCGACGGGGCCGACACGGCTCCGGCGAGTGTGACGCTGGAGTTCCACGGCAGGCCGACCGGCGAGGACGCCCCCGAGGTGGCGCGTACGGTGGGCTGGTTCACCGCGTTGTTCCCCTTCGTGCTGGAGGACGAGCCGGTGACGCGGACCGCCGTTCGTCTGGCCCAGGTGCCTGACGGCGGGACCGGCCACGGACGGCTGCGCCAGGAAGCGGGGGAGCCGCTGACCGCCGGGCACGGCGGGGTGGTCGTCAACTATCTCGCCGACGGTGGCGAGGAGGCGGCCGAGGCGGGGCTGCGACCCGTGCCGGCCCCGTCCGCCGCGGCCGGTCACGACGTGGACGCCGCGGCGGTGATGCCGTTCGCCGCCGAGGTCAACCTCTCCCTGGGGAGGGACGGCACACTGACGGCCGGCCTGGTGCTGGACGACCGGTACTTCGACGCCGCCGCCGCCGACCGCTTCGCCGACCGGCTGGCGGAAGCCCTGGCCCGGGCGTTCGGCGCGCCCTTCTCCCTGCTGCCCGAACAGACGCTGCGGTCCCCCGCCTACACCTCGCTGCGGGACGGACTCCGGCCCGAGGACGCCTTCCCGCTCGCCCCGATGCAGCGGGTCATGCTGAACCGTCACCTGCTGGCCGGCAACAACGACGCCAATTACAACGAGTGCGTCCTCACGCTGCGCGGCCCCCTGGACGGCGACCTCTTCCGGGAAGCCTGGCGAGTGCTGGCGCGGCGGTTCGACGTGCTGCGCACCTCCGTCGAATGGGAGTCGCTGCCCGAGCCGCTCCAGGCGGTCCACCGAACGCCGTCGGAGGCCGTGGCCTTCCTCGACTGGACCGAGCTGTCTCCGGTGCAGGTCAAACGGCGCCTCGCCGCCCTGCTGGCGGAGCACCGGGCCACGCCTCCGGCCCTGTCCGGCACGCCGCCCTTCCGGCTGGTCCTGGTCAAGACCGGGCCGCGGGAGGGGCAGCTGGTGTGGACCGACCACCACATCCTGCTGGACGGCTGGTCGTCGTCCCTGCTGACGGGTGAACTCCTGCGCGCGTACAACGCGCTGGCGCGGGGCGTCGAACCCTTCGCGGACGAGGCGCCCGCCGTCTCGTACGGCGCCTTCGTGCGCTGGCTGGGGGAGCGGCCGGCCGGCCGGACCCGTGCCTTCTGGCGGGAGGCGCTCGGCGGGTTCACCAGCCCCACCCTGCTGCCCTTCGACGTCCCCCCGCCGGCGCTGTCGGCCCACGCGGACGACTACGCGGAGCAGGAGAACACGCTGTCCGAGGACGACCTCGCCGCGCTCCGTTCGCTCGCCCTCCGCCGGCGGACGACGCCGGGGACCGTCCTGGCCACGGCCTGGTCCGCTCTGCTGCACCGCAACTCCGGTGATGCCCGGGTGACGTTCGGGGTGTCGCTGAACGGGCGTCCGGCGGAGCTGGGTGACGTCTCCGCGATGGCGGGTCTGTACCTCACGACGCTTCCGCTCGCGGTGGACACCGACCCCGGCACGACGCTGGACGGGCTGCTGGGCAGTGTGGCCGAGACCTCCTGGAACCTCGGTGAGATCTCGGCGGGCGAGTCGCTGGCCGACGTCTACGGGACGACCGGGATCCCCTTGAGCCGCACCCTGTTCCACAGCGTGCTCGTCGTGCAGAACTTCGGTGGGCGGGCGCCCGGCCCGGGGACGGACGCGGACGCCCTCCAGGTGGAGTCGGGGCAGGGCCGGCTGCTCACCGGGGCGCCCTTGACCCTGGTGGCCGTGCCGGACACGGGTGTGCTGCGACTGGTCTGGGACGAGCGGGTGTTCGCCACCGAGACCGCCGAGCTGCTGCTGAGCCAGTACAAGGACATCCTGAGGGAACTCGTCCAGGGCTCGGGGCGACCCCTGGGCGAACTGCCCGCGCCCGTCTTCACACCACGGCCCGTCAGGGCAGGCGCCCGGCCGCCGCATGCCGTGGCCGACACGGGGGTGCCCCCGCAGGGGGCCCTTGAGCAGCGCATCGCGGCCGTCTGGCGGGAGGCGCTGGGAGTGGCCGCGGTGGGCCGTGCGACGAGCCTCTTCGAGGCCGGCGCGAACTCGATGACGGTCACCCGACTCCACGCCCGGCTGTGCGAGGAGTTCGAGGCGACGCTCTCCGTGGCGGACCTCTTCCGCCACCCGACCGTGGCGGCCCAGGCGCTGCTCCTCGCCCCGGCCGAGGTGCCGGGCGGGCGGACCGGGCGACCCGGGGACGACGTCCCGGCGGGTGTACGCGGCTCCCGGCGCCGGGCTGCCCTGGCGCGGCGGGGTCCGCAGCGCCGGCCGGCCCGGGTGCGGACCGACCCCGGTACGAGCACCACGACCGAGGCGTCGTGACCAGACGCCAGAGAGGAAAGGTTCACGTGAAGACGGAGATACTCCGCCCGCTCGCCCTGCCGGCGTTCCGGCGGGTGTGGATGGGGCAGGCCCTGAGCACCGTCGGCGACGGCATGTTCGTGGCGGCCCTGGCGGCGGCTGTGCTGGAGGACCGGTCCGGCTCCGGCCTGGGGCTGGTCCTCGGCGCGGAGAGCCTGGCCCTGGTGGTCGTCGCGCTGGGCGGAGGCGTACTGGCCGACCGGCTGCGGCGCTCCCGGCTGATGATCGCGTCCGATGTGCTCCGGCTGCTGTGCGTCATGGGCTTCGCGCTCGGGGCGGCGTCGGGACCGCTGCTGCTGGCCGTTGTGCTGGCGGCGGGCATGGGATTCGGCAGCGGCCTCTTCCGCCCCGCCCACCGCGCCCTGCTGCCCACGCTCGCTCCCGGGCTGCTGCCGCAGGCCAACGCGCTGCTGTCGGCCACCTCCCGGGTCGCGATGATCGTCGGTCCCGCCGTCGGGGGACTGCTGCTGGCGGTGAGCAGTGCCCGTACCGCCTTCTGGATCGACGTGGCCACGTTCGCCGTCAGCATCGTCGCCCTGTCGGGGATCCGGGACTCCCGCCCCCGGCGGGAGGAGCGCACGAGCGTACTGGCCGACGCCCGTGACGGATTCCGCGCGGTCCTGGACCGGCCGTGGGTGGCCGCCATCATCGGCCAGGGCACTCTTCAGCTGATCCTGGTCATGGCACCCATGCTGGTGCTGCTCCCCATCCATCTCTCCGCGCAGGGGCAGATGGCCCAGTACGGGCTGATGCTGGGGCTGCAGGCGGCAGGCTCCGCGATCGGCGGGCTCGCCGTCGGCGCCCGTCCGCCGAGCCGGCCCGGCACCGTGGGAGTGCTGGGACTGGGACTGGGCGCGGTCCAGCTCGTCTGCATGATGACGGGGGCGCCGATCCCGTTGCTGGGCTTCTCCGTCCTCCTCACCGGACTGGGATACGGCCTCTTCGGAGTCCTGTGGGCCAGCGCGCTGCAGCGCTCCGTCCCGGACGAGTTGCTGGGCCGGGTGTTCGCGGTGGAGATGCTCGGCACCTACGCCCTGGAGCCCGTAGGCCTCGCGCTGGCTCCCCTGGCGGCCGACCTGCTCGGACTGCGGGCCGTTCTGGCGGTAGCGCTCGTCGCGCTCGCCGTCACCACCGTCGTGCCGCTGTTCGTCCCGGGGGTGCGGGCCTTTGCCGACCCCGCTCCCGCCGCCCCCGTAAAGACCGAGGACTCCAGGCAGTCGGAACCCCGGGTCGGCAACACGGCCGACAGCTGAACCGAACGTGAACCGATCGCGAACCGATCGTCGAAGAAGGGAACGACCATGGAGATGTACGGGATCGACCACCTGGAATTCTTCGTCTCCGACCTCGAGCGGAGCCTGGAGATCTTCCGGGACGGCTACGGATTCCAGGCCCTGGCCGCCACGTCGCCGGCGGAGGACGACCTCACCGGCCGCCGGTCCGTCCTGCTCCGGCACGGCGGCGCCCGTGTCGTGGTGACCGCCGCGACACGGGCGGACAGCGAGGTCGCCGCGTTCGTCGCCGAGCACGGGGACTGCGTACGCGACATCGCGCTCAGGGTGGACGACGTGGCGGCCGCCTGCGAGGCCGCGGCGGCCGGCGGAGCGGTCCTGGTGGCCGCCCCGTCCACCCGCGGCGACATCACGTCCGCGACCGTCGCCGGTGTCGAGACGCTCCGCCACACCTTTCTCTCGGGAACCGGCACGGACGGCCTGCTGCCCGGCTTCCACCCGATCCAGGGCGGGCCCGCGGCCGCCGGTCCGATCGAGGAGATCGACCACGTGGCGATCTGCCTGCCGGGCGGCACGCTCACCCGGACGGAGGACTTCTACCGCGACGTCCTGGGACTGCGGCGCACGTTCGTCGAGACCATCGAGGTCGGGGACCAGGTCATGGAGTCGCTGGTGCTCCAGGGCGGCACGGGGGACACGGTCACCTTCACCCTGGTGGCGCCGGACTGCGCGGAGGGCCAGCTCGTCGATTTCCTCCGGGCCTGCGGCGGCGGGGGCGTCCAGCACGTGGCGTTCCGCTGTGACGACGTCGTCGGCGCGGTGCGGACCATGGCGGCGCGCGGCGTGGGATTCCTGTCGACACCGGCCACGTACTACGACGAACTCCCCGCCCGGCTGGGGTACTCCGCGCGGGACGCGGCCGTCCTCGCCGATCTGGGCATCCTCGGAGACCGGGACCACTGGGGCGATCTGCTGCAGATCTTCACCGCCTCGCCGTTCGCCAACCGGGCGGTCTTCTTCGAGCTCATCGAGCGACGCAACGCACGGACGTTCGGCAGCGCCAACATCCGGGCGCTGTACGAGGCGGCCGAGCGCCTGCGCGCCGACGCGCTCGCCCCGGCCGGCGGGAGGAGTGCGTAGTGGTACCCATTCATTCCGGTCCCGTGGTGGTGGACGAGCTGGAACGGACCGCCGAGGCCGTCCTGCCGCGGTCCGTCACGGACTTCGTCCGCGGCGGCGCGGGGGACGAGCTGACCCTGGGCTGGGAACGGGAGGCGTTCGGGGAGTACGCCCTGCGGCCCCGGGTGCTCGGTGGCGTCGACCGGCCCGACCTCTCCACGACGATGCTCGGCAGCCGTGTCTCGTTGCCGGTGGCGGTGGCCCCCATGGCCTACCAGCGGCTGGTGCACCCGGCCGGGGAACGGGCGGCCACCGAGGCCGCAGGGCGGGCCGGGGCGCTCACGGTCGTCCCCATGCTGTCGAGCGTGTGTCTCGAAGAGGTGGCCGCCGAGGCCGCCGGGCCCCTGTGGTTCCAGCTCTACCCCCTGCGGGACCGGGAGGTCGTCGCCGACCTGGCCCGTCGCGCCGAGCGGGCCGGCTGTCAGGCCCTGGTGCTGACCGCGGACGCTCCGCGCCTCGGTACCCGGCGCCGCGACCTGCGCAACGGGTTCGCGCTGCCGCCCGGGGTGGAACCGGTGAACCTGCCGCGCCGGGTCGGCACGGTGGCCGGAGTGGACGGGGCGGGCGAGTCGGCGATAGCCCTGCACGCCGAGGCCACGCATGACGCCACCTTCGGCTGGGAGGACCTCGCCCGGCTGTGCGACCTGACCGCGCTGCCGGTCGTCGTCAAGGGGGTCCTGTGTGCCGAGGACGCCCGCCGGGCGGTCGACATGGGCGCCCAGGGCGTCATCGTCTCCTCGCACGGCGGCCGGCAGCTGGACCGCGCGGTGCCGTCGCTGCATGCCCTGCCCGAGGTGGCCGAGGCGGTGGGCGACCGCTGCGAGGTCTATCTCGACGGTGGGGTACGTCATGGCACGGACGTCCTGATCGCCGCGGCGCTCGGTGCGCGGGCCGTGTTCACCGGGCGCCCGCTGCTCTGGGCGCTCGCCGCCGGCGGCGCGGACGCGGCCGCCGGCCTGTTCGCCCGGCTGCGCGGCGAACTGGAGGAGGCCATGGTGTTGACCGGCCGGGCGGACCTGACCGACCTGGACGGGCTGCTCCGGCCGAGGAGAAGGGACTGGGCATGCTGACCACCGCCGATCTGCACCCTTCGCTCAGCGAGCCGGGGCTGACCGTCATGACCTTCCTCAACGAGGCGACGGCCCGTTACCCGCAGGCCGTCTCCTTCGCCTCGGGCCGCCCGCACGAGCGGTTCCTGGAACTCAAGTCCCTGCAGACGTATCTGGACCGCTTCCTGGAACATCTGCGCACCGAGCGCGGTCTCGGGGAGGACGCCGTCACCACCGAACTGCTCCAGTACGGGGCGACCTCGGGAATCATCCGCGAACTGATCGCCGCCATGCTCCACACCGACGAGCGGGTGTCGGTGGACCCGCGGTCCGTGGTGATGACCACCGGCTGTCAGGAGGCGCTGGTGATCACCCTGCGTGCCCTGTTCGGCAGGCCGGACGACGTCCTCCTCGTCGCCTCGCCCTGCTACGCGGGGATCACGGGCGCCGCTCTGCTCCTGGGCGTCCAGGTCGAGCACGTGCCGGAGGGCGAGCGGGGGCTGGAACCCGAACAGGTCCGCACCGCCGTGCGGCGCCTGCTGGGGGAGGGCCGGCGGCCGCGCGCCCTGTACGTCGTACCGGAGGGAGCCAATCCGGGCGGCACGTCCCTCGGACACGACGCACGGGAGGAACTCATCGCCCTCGCCGACGAGTACGACCTCCTGCTGATCGAGGACCACGCCTATGCCGTGTTCGCCCCCGAGACCAGCCCTCCTTCCCTCAAGGCCCTGGACCGCGACGGGGCGCGGGTCGTCCACATCGGTACCTTCTCCAAGTCCGGCTTCCCCGGCCTGCGCCTGGGGTACGTCGTCGCGGACCAGGAGCTCCACGACGGCACGGGATCCACGCGGCTCCTGGCGGACGCCCTGGCCGACGTGAAGAGCATGGTCACCGTGAACACCTCGCCCCTCACCCAGGCGATCGCCGGGGGCATGCTGCTGAGCTGTGGATTCAGTCTTCGCCGGGCCAACGCCGAAGCGGCAGGTTTCTACCGGGAGAACCTGGCCACCGCCCACCGCGAGCTGACCCGCGCGTTCGGCGCGCCGGATGAGGCGGTCTCCTGGAACACGCCCGAGAGCGGCTTCTTCATGGTGGTCTCGGTGCCCTTCGAGGCGGACGACGAGGCACTGGAGCGGTCCGCGCGCGACTACCGGGTGCTGTGGACACCCATGCGCTACTTCCAGCCCACGGGCGGAGAGCGCAGGCTGCGGCTGTCCCTCAGCTACCTGACCCCCGAAGAGATCCGGACCGGCATCGGCCGGCTCGCCGCATTCATCGAGGACGAGCGTGTACGACAGACCACGTGAAGACGACGGAACGTGCCACATCTGGTGGACCGCCGTGCACGGCGTGGCCGGCAGCCGGCGCCATCTGCTGTCCGCGGTCGAACGGGAACGGGCCGACGCCCTGAAGCAGACCGCCGACCAGGATCGCTTCGTCGCGGGCCGGGCCTTGCTGCGTACCCTCGCGGCCGATCTGCTCGGGACGACCGCGAGCCGTGTGATCGTGGGTTCGTCCTGCCCCGACTGCCCCCGCCCGCACGGCAAGCCGACCCTTCCGGGCACACCGTGGGAGACCTCCGTCTCCCACTCGGGTGACCTGGTCGCCGTGGCGCTCTCCACCGCCGGGCCGGTGGGGGTGGACGTCGAGCGGATCGACGAGGCACTCGTACCGGGGGAACTGCGGCCGCAGGTCCTCTCCCCGGCAGAGGCGGCCGTCCACCCGCACGACACACCCCGGTCCTTCTTCCGCACCTGGACCCGCAAGGAGGCGGTGCTCAAGGCGACGGGGACGGGCCTGCGCGTCCCCATGTCCGGGATGACGGTCACCGCGCCGGATGCCCCTCCCGTCGTGACGTCGTTCCAGGACCGGCCGGAACTGGTCGGCCGGATCCGGATGGCGGACCTGGATCCCGCACCCGGCTACGCGGCGTCCGTCGCGGTGATCTCCGCCGTGCCCGTGGCGTACGCGGACCACGGGATCACCGGGCTCGACCTCCTCACGCCGTCCGGGGCGGCAGCCCGGTGAACGCCGACCGCACCACGCGGCGGGTGCTGATGGTCATGCCCGGGCCCGCGCTCGTACGGGCGGCGGTGGCCGCCGGTTTCGAGGTCTGGGCGGTGGCGGACGCGGTGTTCCTGGCACCGGAGCTCCTGCACCGGGCCGGCCTGGAGCCGCACCGGCTGCTTCCGGGCTGCCCCACCGATTCCGTCGCCCTCCGCGCACTGCTGGAACACACCGCGGAAGCGCACGGGATCGACCGGCTCCTCTACGCCGAGGGCGAGGTGCGCGACATGCTCCGCCCCGTCCTCGGGGCCGAACCCGCGGACCGGGCGGCGGCACGGGCCCAGCGCGTGGTCCGTGACCTCTCCCGGAAGCTGGGCAGGCCGGCCTGCGACCTGCCGGGGACCGCGATGCTGCGTCGGCTCCTCGAGCAGGGCGGGTACCCGGGCCCCCATCTGGACGCCGAGATGCCGACGGGGCCCCGGTTCCGGGTGCGGACACTGACCGTCGACGGAATGCACCTCGTCGTGGACATCGCCGCGCGGGAACCGGCGGCCCGGACGGCCTCGCCGGCCGAGACGGAGCGGGCCGGGATCCGGGCGACGGTGCGGGCCCTGCTGGACCTGGCGGAATACGAGCACGGGAGTGTCCGGACGGAGGTGATACTCGCCTCGCGCGGGTGTCATGTCGCCGGTGTGACGCTGTGACCGGCACGTTCCTCTTCGCGGTATGGACACGGGAACGTTCCGGGAGCGGCTTGCGGAATCGTCACGGACGTCGAACGGGCAACGCGCCGCACGGCGCCGTAACCGCCCGCACATCACAGGGGAGTCGAAGCATGCGCACCAAGCTGGTCGGACTGGCAGGAATCATCGCGGCTGTCGCCCTGACGCTCGGTCTGGGCGCGACCGCGCAGTCCGGCACGGTCGGGCAGTCGGGCGCGCAGCACGTCGTCGCGGACAACAAGGGGCCGGCGACCGTCGAGCGGTGACCTTCCGGGCCCTGGTCAGTAACCGCGGCCGGTCGCCGGAAGCTCCATGCGGTCGAACAGCTCGGTTGCCGCAGCTCGGCTCCTTCCGGCCGCTGCGGCGTCACCGAGTCCTTCGGCCGCCCGTGCCAGACCCAGGTGCGCCGATGCTTCCTCCGAACGGAAACTGATGGCCGACGCCAGTGCGAGCGCGTGGGCGTGCAGCGCCATGGCCGACGCGTACTGCCCCTGGGTGGTGTGCAGTCGGCCGAGGATGTTCTCGGTCCTCGCCTGGCGGACCGGTGTACCGCCCGACCGTGCGAGGGTCCGGGCACGCTCGGCCAGCCCCGCCACCGCGGCGCTGTCGCCGAGACGGTGCGCCACCTCGGCGGACAACGCGACGACCAGGGCGACGTCCCCCTGCGGCACGCTTTCGTCGCACTTCCCGAGGGCCCGGTTCAGACTCGTCCCGGCATCCGCGTACTGGCCCATACCCAGCTGGGCGAAGGCCAGATCGGCCAGAGCCATGGTTTCGTTCACGGGGTCGGCGGTGCCACGCTCCAGTTCGAGGGCCTGGCGGGCGGCTGCCGCCGCCTCCGGGTAACGGCCCCAACGCGCGTAGAGCGAGCTGAGGTTCGTCTGGGTCTCCGCCTCCGAACGCGGGGTGCCCAGTTCCCTGGCCAGTCTGATGGCTCGTTTCAGCAGGGGCAGCGCTTCGTTGTACCGCCCCAGCATCGACATCAGCAGGCCGAGGGTGGACTCGCTGTGCGCCTCCGCGTCCCGATCGCCGAGGCGCACGGCGATCGCGCGTCCCTCACGGGCCACGGTGATGCCCTCCTCGAAGGAGCCGAGCTTCCAGCAGGCCACGCCCAGACTGGACAGGCTGATGCTCAGGAGGACCGGGTCGTCGAGCCGGCGTGCGGCCCGGACGGCGAGGCGGCCGAACGTCCGGAACTCCTCGAAGTACCCGCCCGCGTTCAGATGGAAGGCGAGATTGCGGACCAGCCAGCCGGTGTGCCGGTCGTGGCCGAGCCGGTCGGCCAGGTCCACGGCCGCCAGGAGCCCTCGGTGCTCACGGCCGAACCAGAGCCGTGCGGATTTCTCCTCCAGCAATTCCGGAAGCTCGCCCTCATAAGGGGTGATCCCGTGGGAGCGGGCCGCGCGGCCGGGGAACAGCACGTCGCACGCCACGTCGGTGGCCGTCACGTAGTAGCGGAGCAGCTGTACGAGAGCGCCCGCGTCGGTCCGTTCCGTCGTCGGTCCGCACCGGCTCTGGGCGAAGCTGCGCACCAGGTCGTGGAAGGTGTACTGGCCCAGGTCCGGTTGCTGGAGCAGGTGCACGTCGAGCAACAGCTCCAGGATGTCCTCGGCGTCCCGGACGCCGACGCCGAGCAGTGCGGCCGCCGAGTGTGCGTCGATGGTGGCACTCGGGTGCAGGGCGAGGACGCGGAACGCGGAGCGGTGCCGCTCGTCCATCGCCAGGTACGACAGCTGCAGGGTGGCCGAGACACTGCGGTCGCCCGAGCTCAGCTCGTCCATCCTGCGGCTCTCGTCCAGCAGTCGCTCGACCAGATGCCGCACGGTCCACCGCGGCCGGTTGCGCAGCCGGGCGGTGGCGATCCGCAGTGCCAGGGGAAGATGGCCGCACAGTTCGGCCAGTTCCGCGACGGCCTCCGGTTCGGCCGCCACCCGGGCCGCGCCCAGTGTCCGGGCCACCAGCGTGGCGCTGTCCTCGGGAGGCATCAGCCCCAGGGAGATCCACTCGACACCGTCCAGGTCGAGCAGCCGGACCCGGCTGGTGACGAGCACCAGGCAGCCCGGGGGAGCCGCCAGCAGGGGGATGACCTGAGCGGCGTCGGAGGCGTTGTCGAGCAGGAGCAGCATGCGGCGTCCCGCCAGTGAGGCCCGCCATGCCGCGGTGCGGCCGGGCAGGTCCTCGGGAATGCGCTCGCTCGGGGTGCCGAACGCCCGCAGCAGCATGTCCAGCGCCGTCGAGGCCGAGACGGGGGACTGCTCGCCGGGCGTGAACCCGCGCAGGTCCACATAGAGCTGCCCGTCCGGGAACTCCGCCGTGAGCTGGTGGGCGGCCCGTACCGCGAGCGACGTCTTTCCCGTACCGCCCATTCCGTCGATGGCCACCACCCGGGCGCTGTGTTCGTCCGGCCAGCTCTCGGCCCGCACCCGGTCGAGCAGGAAGGCCAGTTCCCTGTCCCGGCCAGTGAAGTCCGGCAGGGCGTACGGCAGTGTGCAGACCGGTCCGCGCCGTCCGGCGGACGCCTCGACGGGGACGGAGGGCCGGCCTTGCGGGGCGGCCAGCTCGGTGCTCTCCCGCAGGATCCCCTCGTGCAGCTTGACCAGCTGGGGTCCGGGGTCGACACCGAGCTCCTCGACGAGCAGCTCGCGTACCTTCCCGTACTCCTCCAGGGCGTCGGCCTGCCGGCCCGAGCGGTACAGGGCGAGCATCAGCTGGCCGCGCAGCTTCTCCCGGAGGGGGTGCGCGTCGACGAGGGCTCGCAGGCCGGCGACGAGTTCGCTGCTCGCGCCGAGTCCCAGACGCAGGTCGTGCAACTGCTCGACCGCGGCGAGGCGGCGTTCCTCCAACGCGGTTGCCGCACGGTCGACCACGGGGCCGCCCGCACCCGCGAGGACAGGGCCCTGCCACAGGTCGAGTGCGTTCTGCAGCTCGGAACAGGCGTCGTCCGGCCGGCCGTCGGCCACGGCCTGGTCAGCCGCCTGGATGCGCGCGTCGAAGTCGAGGAGGTCCAGGGTGCCGGTCGATGTGAGCACCCGGTACCCGGGGCCGTCGGTGCTGATCACCTCCCCGCCGGACGGCAGGCGCCGCCGCAGGTCGGCGACGGCCTTGCGCACCTGGTGCGCTGCGGTCGCGGGCGGAGTCTCCCCCCAGGCGGCCTCGACCAGCCGTGTAACCGGAACCACCCGTCCCGGGTCGAGGAGCAGCGTGGCCAGGACCCGCTCCTGGATGGTGCCGCCAAGCCGCACCCGTTCGCCGCCGGCCCACACTTCGAGTGGTCCGAGCACGTGGAACCGGAGCTCCCCTGCGGACGGATTCCTGTCTTCTCCCAAGGTTTCGGTTGTCATCGATCGCATTCCCCCCATGCCCAAAACCCGAGGTGGAGGGCTTGGCCTGGGGATCATAAGTCATCGGCCGTATAGATCAACAGTGTTCACTTCGGGCCGCGGTGAGAGGTATCGGCAGGTCACCGTTCCGTTGTCGGGAGTGAGACAGGACCGGGACGGGAAGCGCCGCACGGACCATCGTCACGGCACTGCGAGGAAGCCCCGGCAGGTCGTCGCCGGCAGGTCTGAACGTGCTGCCGTCCAATGTGCTGCCGGAATCTCATGGAAGGGCTGGCTTGAGCCATGGTTGACCCGTCAAGGCAGTCGTCGACTCTCGACATCATCGACTATCCGGGGCGCCGTCCGGAGGCGTACGTCGCCGACCTGAAGTTGGAGCACGAGGGATTCGGCACGCGTTACCTGCTGAACCACCACGGCGGTGCCGACACCACCGCGGCGTCCTACGCGGAGGCCCTGTTCGGCGAGGGACCGCCGGAGGGCGGACGGGTGTCCGCCGTGCTCGGTTACTGCGCCTCGAGCGGCGTCGCCGCCCACTACGCGGAGGTCGTGGCCCGGGAGACGGGCGAAACGCCGCTCCTCATCTGCTTCGACGCCAGCCCCTGCACCCTCGGCGACATCGAGGACTGCTACCTGACCGCGGTCCGGCAGATCGAGGAGGACGCGCCCGGGCCGGCGGATCCCCCACTGGACGTCATGGAGCTGGCGGACCGGCCCCACCTGCTCGTCGACGCGGTACGAGCAGACCTGGTGCGCCGCATGGTCCGCGGGCTGGCCGCCGACGGCGTCACCGACGACGACGTTGCCGGCCTTGTCGCCCAGACGGTCGACGGAACCCACATCACCTGGATCCGTCATCTGCTGGCCTGCGGCGACGCCGGACCCGCCGTGCGGACGCGGCGCACGGTGAGCGTCGTCTCCCGGGGGCACACCGAGGCTCCGGAATGGCTGTGCGGCGAGGGCGTTCGCACGGTACGCATCGACTGCGACCGGGCCGATCTGCTCCGTCATCCGGACACCAGGTCCGCTGTGCTCGGCCTTCTCCGGGGGGAGGGCGTCCGTGCGTGAGTCGGAACGGCCGGAAAGGCCTGTGCGGAAGACGCCGAGAATAGCCGTGGTCCATGACGTGGGATCCGCCGGGATCACGGACATCGTGACCGCCCTGGAGGAATTCGCGGTCCCTGTCTTCGTCTGTCCGGAATCCGAGCACGAGGAGCCTGCCACCGATCTGATGACGGAGTTCGGTGTCCTCTGTGACATCCGGGGAATGGAATTCACCGACGCGGTCGAGCACCTCCGGCGCCTGAACCCCGACGGCATCGTGACGTTCAGCGACTACCAGCTCGACCTGACGTCCAGGCTGGCGGCGGAACTCGGTCTGCCCTTCCACAGCCCTGCCGTGGTGCGGGCACTGACCCGCAAGTCCGTGCAGCGGCAGTTGCTCAATGACCACGGCGCGTCGGCGGTCGCCACCGAACTGGTCACCGGCCGGCTCTCGCTGCTCGACGCCTTCGCCCGGATCGGAGGGCCCGCGGTGCTGAAGCCGGACACCGGCACCGGCAGCCGCAGCACCTACCGGATCCTTGACGCGCACGACGCGGAACGCGCCGCAGCGGACGTCTTCCCGGACGACGGGTGCGCCCCGTCCGAGCCGTTCGTGCTCGAGGCGGAGATCGCCGCGTCACCCGCGGAGGGCCCTTGGGGCGACTACGTCTCCGTCGACTCCGCCGTCTTCCACGACCGGATCGAACATGTGGCGGTCCTCGGGAAGTTCCCGCTGGCCAAGCCCTTCCGAGAGACGGGTTCCTTCTTCCCGGCGGATGTGCCGCCGGACACCGCCGCCGCGGTGACCTCTCTCGTGTCGCGGGCCGTCCGTGCTCTGGGCGTCCGTCACGGGATCTGCCACACCGAGGTGAAGCTGTCCCCTGACGGGCCGCAGGCCATCGAGGTCAACGGGCGCCTGGGCGGACGGGTCAACGAACTGGTGCAGAAGGCGGGCGGCCCCAGCCTGGTGCGGATCGCGGTGCAACTCGCCCTCGGCGGGCCGGACACGCCCCGCCTGGTGGACGCGTGGGATCCCGGCCGCGTCACCTTCCTCTACGCGAAGCCCCCACCCGCCGGGGCGAAGCGCCTGTGCGCCGTGCGCGGGGTGGAACGGCTGCGGGACAGGGCGGAGATCTCCCTGGTGACCGCGGAATACGAGGAAGGGGCGACGCTCGACTGGCGCCTGGGCAGGCTGGCGAACGTCTACGTGTGCTACGGCGGCGTGGACACGCACGCACAGCTGGCCCGGCTCGTTCCGGAGATCGACCGGACCGTCTCCCTGAGTTTCGAGTACTGAGCGCGTTCCCCGCGAGTGAGGAAAGTTGATCCGTGTCCAGCGCCTGTCCCTACGCGCACGCGGCCGTCGTCCAGCCCGATCCCTGTGCGGACTACCTGACGTTGAAGGAAGTCCCGCCCGTCCACCGGGACGAGGTGCTGGGGGTCTGGTTCATCACCGGGACCGAACAGGTCGGTGAACTGATCCGGCATCCGGCGCTGTCGTCCGCCTGGCCGGAACGCGGCCGTACCGTCCTGCACGACCCGGCCGAAACGGTGGACCCGGGCGGTCGCACCGCCGACAGCGTGCGCCGCTGGTTCATGTTCAACGACGGCACGCGCCACAGGGTCCTGCGTGGTCTCGTCGCTCCGCTCTTCTCCGCCGGCCGACTCGCCCTCCTGCACCCGTTCGTCGAAGAACAGGTCGACGACCTGCTGGCCGGACGGCACAGCCGTATCGACGTCATGGCCGACCTGGCCGTCCCGCTGTCCAGCAGGGTGATCTGCCGGGTGCTGGGTCTTCCCGCCGACATCGCCCCACGGCTGGAGGGCTGGTCCCAGGACATCGCGGCGCTGCTCGTCGCGGACTACCTCCCGGAGGTGTCCCGTCGCGGAGACCTGGCACTGAGCCAGATCGAGCACGCCGTCACCACGGCCCTGGAGAGTCCCGACCTCCCACCCGACAGCGGTCTCGCCGTGCTGAGGAAGGCCAGGGAGAGCGGTGAGACGGACGAGGCCGACATCGTGGCCGTCGCGGGACTCATCGTCTACGCCGGGTTCGAGACCACGTCGACTTTCATCGGCAGGGCACTGCGTTCCGTCCTGCACGCCGGCGCATGGCGGGAGCTGCGGATCGCGGACCCGGCTGCCGCGGTGGAGGAACTCCTCAGGTTCGACACCTCGGTGCGGCAGGTGGCCCGTGTCGCAACGGCGCCCGTCACCATCGAGGGACAGCGCATCGAGGCCGGCGACCTGGTCCTGCTCATGCTGGGGGCCGCCAACCGCGACCCCGGCGTCTTCGCCGACCCCGACGCTCTCCGGCTGGACCGCAGGATCAAGAAGCATCTGGCCTTCGGCCAGGGGCAGCACTACTGCCTGGGCGCGGGACTGGCGCGCATGGAGGCCCGGATCGTCATCGAAAAGATCTCCCGGGCATGGCAGGACGTGAGGCTGGTCGAATCCCCGACGACAAGGCTCCACTTCGGAATCCCGGTGCTGGAACGGCTTGAGCTGGAAGTGTCATGAACCACAGAAGCAACCCCCTGGCAGCGGACCGCCCCGAACGGCGGACCGTGCAACGCCTCATGGAGCAGTTGGCCCGACGCGCTCCCCACGAACCGGCCGTCGAATGTGGAAAGGAACGGCTCACCTTCGGGGAGCTGTGGGACCGATCCGCCGAGGTGGCGGCAAGCGTGAGAGACATGGCGGGCCACGCACCCGGTGGGATCGTCGCCACTCTCTTCACCCGCGGGATTCCCGGCGTGGTGGCGCAGCTCGGCATCTGGCGGGCGGAATGCGCCTACCTTCCGCTGGACCCGTCGCTGCCCGACGACCGGATCCGCACGGTCCTCTCCGGCGCCGGGCAGCTGGGCGTCGTCGCCGAACCCGAGCAGCGCCGGAGGATCCCGGATCCAGACGGCACGGGCGTGAGCACCCCGGCTTCTCCATCTCCGTACGGCGGTGCCGGCGACGCCGGCCGGGCGGGCGGTGCCGCCGCCTACGTGATCTACACCTCCGGCTCCACCGGCACCCCCAAGGGAGTCGCCGTCGGCCACCACAGCCTGGTCAACCTGATCGACTGGCACCATCGGACCTACGGTACGGGCCCCGGAGTCAGGGTCGGCGCCGTCGCCGGTCTGGGGTTCGACGCCTCGGTGTGGGAGGTGTGGTCGACCCTCGCGAACGGTGCCACGCTGGTGCTCCCGGAAATCGGTGTCGACACGGCCGACATCACCGCGATCGCCGGGTACATCGAGGCCTGCGCCATCGAGCAGTGCTTCCTCAGCACCCCTCTGGCGGAGCAGTTCTTCGCCCTGGACGGCATACCGGGATCGCTGAGGATCATGACGACCGGCGGTGACAGGCTCCGGCTGCATCCGCCTGCCGACTTCCCCGTGGCGGTCTTCAACCATTACGGCCCGACCGAGTCCACGGTGGTCACCACCGCCGGGAACGACCTGCGCCATGCGCCCCGGACCGGCCTGCCTGCCATAGGCCGCCCGATCACCAACGCCACGGTGCGGCTGACCGACCCCGCCGGCCGTGTCGTCGTCGCTCCGGGCGAAGAGGGCGAACTGTGGGTCGGCGGCGAGGTCCTCGCCCTCGGGTACCACCGCGACGAGGCTCTGACGGCCGAACGCTTCGTGCGCGGGGCGGACGGCTCCACCTGGTACCGCACCGGGGACCTCTGCCGCTGGGACGAAGCCGGCGAGCTCGAGTTCGTCGAGCGGCGCGACGGACAGGTCAGCCTGCGCGGCTACCGCGTCGAACTCGCCGAGGTCGAGCAGACGGCGCTGGACGTGCCCGGCGTCGAGCAGGCGGCGGCGACGGTCCTCCCCGGCCCGGACGGCGACCCGGCGCTGCTCCTCTTCCACTGCGGGACGGCACGGGAGGACGGAGTCCGCGCCGCTCTCGCCCGGAGACTCCCGGCCTACATGGTGCCCAACGCCATTCACCACGTTGAGAGGATCCCTTTGAACACCAACGGAAAGATCGACCGCGGCGCCCTGCCCGCGGCCCTTCTCACCGCCCCGCCCGCTGACACGCCGATGACCGGGGGAACCACCCTGGAGCGCATGGCGGACATCTGGGCCCAGTACCTCGGTCACCGTCCCGACGCCCGGGACGACTTCTTCACCATCGGCGGCCATTCCATCAGGGCCGCCCGGGTGACCGCCGAGGTCCGCAAGCAGTTCGCCGTGAACATCGGGCTCACCGTGCTCTTCGGCAACCCCGTACTGGCCGACTACGCGAGCCGTGTGGACGAGCTGGTGCGGGAAGGGGCCTAGCGTCATGCGGACCATATGGGACGTCGTCCACGAACAGGCGCGGCGTGATCCGGAGGCCACGGCGGCAGTGGCCGAGCAACGGTACTCGTACCGCGAACTGGTCGGGCACGCGGCCGGGCTGTCCGAGGTCATCGGGCGCCGGGTCGAACGGGGCTCATTGGTGGCGCTCGACCTGGACAGTCCGCTCAGCGGCGCCGTGGCGATCCTCGCCGCCGCACGCGCCGGCTGCCCGGTGCTACCGCTGAACCGGCAGAGCCCTCCGGAGCACCGGGGGAGGATCCTGACGGACGCCCGCCCGTCGCTCGTCGTGCGCGCGACCGCGGAATGCGCCTTCGAAGTGACCGAACCGGAGTACGTGCCCGAGGCCGACGGTGCGCCGGATGCCGACGGTGCGATGGCCGATGTGGCCTACGTCCTCTACACGTCCGGATCCACCGGCGCGCCCAAGGGCGTCATGGTCGGTCACACGGCGCTGCTCGACCGTCTGTCCGGCCTCGCCCGCACCCCCGGCCTCACGGCCGGGGAATCCATGGTCGCGATGACGTCGCTCTCCTTCGACATCTCCATGGCCGAGATGCTCCTTCCGCTCACGGTCGGCGCCCGGCTTCTGGTGGCCCCCGCCGACGCACGACTCGACCCCGACGTGTTCGTCGACTTCCTGGACGCACACGCGCCGGACGTGGTGCAGGCGACCCCGAGCTTCTGGCGGCTGGTGACCACGGGCACCTGGAGCGGGGCGCCCGGCAGCCGCGTCTGGTGCGGGGGCGAGGCCCTCACCCCGGCCCTGGCGCGGCAGCTCGTACCCGCCTGCAAGGAGTTGTGGAACCTGTACGGTCCCACGGAGGCCACCATCTGGGCGACCGCCGCTCTGATCGGCGCCGACGGCCCGATCACGCTGGGTTCCCCTCTCCCGGACACGTTCGCCTGTCTGGACACCGAGGGCCACGGAGGTACGGATGAGGGCGAGATCCTGCTCTACGGCGCCGGACTCGCGAAGGGATATCTGCGACGCCCCCGGCTGACGAGCGAACGCTTCTGTCACCACCGAACGCCGCACGGCCGAACTCTCGTCTACCGGACCGGGGACCGGGCACGTCGGAACACCGACGGTTCGTTGGTGTTCCTCGGCCGTGACGACGGTCAGATCAAGCTGCGCGGTCACCGCATCGAACTCGGGGAGATCGAGTCCGTCCTGGAGGAACACCCCGACGTCTCCCAAGCGGTTGCCCTCCTGTGCGACGGCGACCGCCCCGACCGAGCCTTCATCACGGTGTTCGTGGTCGCGGCCGCGGAGCGGACGTGTGAGGCGGCGGTCAAGGAATGGCTGCGGGACCGCCTTCCCCCCAGCCACACGCCGGCCCGCGTCAGCGTGTTGCCGGATCTTCCCCGGACTGCCGCCGGGAAGGTCGACCGCATGGCCCTGGCCGGTGGGGAGGCAGTCCGGTGAACCGCACCGTGCCACTGGAAGGAACCTACCGGGACATCGTCTCGGAAGCGTGGCTGAGAACGCTGGAGATCCAGTCCGCGCGCGACGACCAGAATTTCTTCGACGCGGGGGGAAACTCCGCCCTGCTGGTCCAGTTGCAGCGTTCTCTCACGGCCGGACTGGGTTTCAAGGTTCCTCTCCAGGAAATATTTCAGCACCCCACCATCGCAGGACTTTCCCGACGCGTCGAGGCGCTGATTCCCTCGCCGGCGCCGGTCGGCGAGCAGGAGATCAACCTTTACTGCCTGCCTTATGCCGGTTGTTCCGCGCGTGTTTTTGACAGCTGGAAGGCGTGCGCTCCTGAATTCCTCAATGTCATTCCGGTCGAGCTGCCGGGGCGCGGATCGCGGTGCACGGACAGCCCGGTTTCCGACCTGTCCGGACTCCTGGACGACCTGTCCTCCGCGATCGATGCCGAGGGTCACGTCCCCTACGTCGTCTTCGGCCACAGTTTTGGGGCGATCATCGCCTATGAGCTCGGGAGAAGGGTGATCGCGGACGGCCGTCCGGGGCCGAGCTCCCTGGTGGTGTCCGCCTGCAGGCCCCCACACCTGGCGACTCCCGAGGTGCCTGTCTTCGACCGCCCGGACCGCGATTTCCGCAAACGGCTGCTGGAACTGCGCGGAACACCCCCGGAGCTGCTGGAGAACGACGAACTCATGGAGCTCTACATTCCGGTCATCCGTGCCGATTACTCCATACTCGACAATTATCGCCCGACCGGCTCTGCCGACCTGGGCTGCCCAATTGTCGCCCTCTATGGCAGTGCGGACGACGATGCCGACGGAGCCGTCATGGAGCAGTGGAGTGCGTACACCCGGTCCTCGTTCGTGAAGTACGAGGTTCCTGGCGATCATTTCTTCCTGCACTCTGCCGGGCAGGAGATCGTGAGTCGCATCGCGTCGGAGAATCCGATCGGAATACCGTCTGCTTGACGCTTCGTACCGGACAAGGACTTCCTGGGGCGACGTGCAGTCGCCCGCCGTGCCGTGGTGCGGACACCACGGCACGGCGGGACCCGCCGGGCTGCCGCGCTGCCCCGGCACCCGGTGGCTCACCGCCGGTGCGAGGAGCCGCCCGTCCGGCCGTATCCGGCTTGCGTCACGCGACGGCCCGGGTGAGAGCGCGGGGGGACCGTGGCCTGCGTACCGAGCTTCGGTGAGGACGGCTGCGCGGGCGAGCCGCTCGGCCTCGTCGAGGATGCGGTTCTTTCTCGGCCCGTTGTCGACGTAGCGGGCACTGAGCCGAGGAGTCCCGGTCGCCTGCGACGAGGGAGGCTTTCGTCCCGGCGGAAGCGCGCCACCTGGCGGCGCAGGCGGAGTGAGGTCGCCGGCGTCATGCCGGTCCGTACCGGCCGGCCGCACGGCGCACCCCGCAGACGGAGTCGCCAGGTCCTGACGCTTCCTTGCGGAGTCGTCGAGGCGGATCACATGCCGGCCGTGAATGCCGCTGAAGACCTTCGCCTCGGCCTGCCATGTCCTGCTCACCGCTCATGGCCGAGGGAGAACTGTCCTCGGCGACGGTAACGGCAGGCTCTGACGACGAGGGAAGCCCGATGCCGGGAGCCCGGATTCCGAAGGTGGCTCCCGAACGACTCCCAAGAGCCCCAGGAAACGGGCCAGGGACCCGACCCGCGATGCGGATCAGGCCCCTGACCTGTTACTTCACTGTCGGGGTGGCGGGATTTGAACCCACGACCTCTTCGTCCCGAACGAAGCGCGCTGCCAAGCTGCGCTACACCCCGATCGTCGCTGCTCTCGCGGCGACGACGTTTACTTTAGCCCACTGGGGGCCCGAGACGAAATCCGGTTTTCGGGCGGTGGCGGACCGGGTCCGGGCGGGTGTGGTCCAGGGCCACGAGGAGGACGGCCAGGGCGTAGAGGGCGAGGCCCAGGAGGAGGGCGTTGGCGAGGACGTTCCTGTAGCCGTGCCGGGCGACGTCGAGGAAGGGGTGGAGGTAGCGGGTGGGGGAGCCGGGGAGGAGTTCGCCCCGGGCCAGGGTGAAGGCCAGGTAGGCCAGGGGGTACAGCAGCCAGGTGGCGGCCTGGCGGAGGCGGGTGCGGGCCGGCGGGGTGAGGAGGAGCCAGTCCAGCAGCGCGGCGACGGGGAGCACCGTGTGCAGGGTGTGGGCGGCGAGCGGCTCCAGCCAGGCTGCCGCCCCGGCGGTGCCGTCCGTCATCGAGAAGCGCGGGGGCGCGTCCGCCAGGAGGATGTGGTGGACCAGGGACGCCGTGATCACGTACAGCAGGGCCGCTCCCGTGATCGCGCCCGGCAGGGGGTGGCGGGCGCTCCAGGCGCGGCGGGCCGAGGCGAGCGTGACCAGGGCCAGCAGGGCCGCGCTCTGGACCGCGAAGTGGCTCAGGACCCGGGCCGGGCCGCCGAGGAGGGTCTCCAGCACCACCGCCCCCGCCGCCAGCAGCGCCAGGACCAGGCGGTACGCCGCTGTCAGCGGGCGGCGTACCAGGGGTACGACGGCTCTGGCGGGGGCGAAGAGGGCGGCCGACACCGGATGCGTCCGCGGCAGGGCGGGGATGTCCGGGAGGTCCCTGGGTATCGGGGCGGTCATGCACCCCAGCGTGGGCGGATGCCCGGTACGGGGCGATGTGGGTGGGCCGGACGGGTGATCTCAGGCCCGGCTGAGGCGGGTGGTCCCGGTTCCGGCCGGGGCGGGTGGTCCCGGCCCGGCCGGGGGTCTCGATCCGGGCTGAGACAGGTGGTCCCGGCCCGGCCGGGTGGTCTCAGTCCCGGCCGACCAGGGTCAGCAGCGTCGCCTCCGGAGGGCAGGCGAAGCGGACCGGGGTGTAGCGGCTGGTGCCGCAGCCCGCGGAGACGTGGAGGTAGGACGTGCGGCCCTCGGACGTGTGCGTGGACAGGCCCTTCACGCGGTCCGTGTCCAGGTCGCAGTTGGTGACCAGGGCGCCGTAGAAGGGGATGCAGAGCTGGCCGCCGTGGGTGTGGCCGGCCAGGACCAGCGGGTAGCCGTCGGCCGTGAAGGCGTCCAGGGCACGCAGGTACGGGGCGTGGACGACGCCCATCGAGAAGTCCGCCCCGTCCGACGGGCCGCCCGAGACCTCCGCGTACCGGTCGCGCTTGATGTGCGGGTCGTCCAGGCCGGTCAGTTCGATCGACGTGCCCTCGATCTTCAGGGTGCCCCTGGTGTTCGTCAGGTTCAGCCAGCCGGCCGTGTCGAAGCCGTCCCGCAGGTCCTCCCACGGGTTGTGGACCACGCCGACCGCCTGGGCGTTGCCGTTCAGGCCGTGGCGGCCCTGGACCTTCTCGACCAGGTAGCGGCCGGGGTTGCGCAGGGTGGGGCCGTAGTAGTCGTTGGAGCCGAAGACGTACGCGCCCGGGAACTCCATCAGGGGGCCGAGCGCGTCGAGGACCTCCGGCACGCCCTCGGGGTCGGACAGGTTGTCGCCCGTGTTGAGCACGAAGTCGGGGCGCAGGCCCGCCAGGGAGCGCAGCCAGCGCTGCTTCTTGCGCTGGCCGCCGACCATGTGGATGTCGGAGACCTGGAGCACGCGCAGGGGGCGCATCCCGGACGGGAGGACGGGGACGGTCACCCGTCGGAGGCGGAAGGAGCGGGCCTCGAAGCCCGCCGCGTACAGCAGCCCGGCGGCGCCGGCCGCCGTGATTCCCAGGGGGATTCCGTATCGCGCGCGCATGGGCCCATCGTGTCAGATCCGACGGGGTCCCTCCGCACGGCCCCGGGGGACCCCCGGGGGGAACAGGGCCTTAAATCAGTAGGCGTTCGTCGTCGCGTACCTGCGACAATCGAGCCATGACCACGCTCAAGTCGAAGCTGCAGGATGACCTCAACGCCGCGATCAAGGGGCGCGACGAGCTCCGCTCCTCGACGCTCCGGCTGACACTCGCCGCGATCACCAAGGAGGAGGTCGCGGGCAAGGAGAAGCGCGAGCTCTCCGACGACGAGGTGCAGAAGGTGATCACCCGTGAGGCGAAGAAGCGCCGCGAGGCGGCGGAGGCCTTCGCGCAGGGCGGCCGCTCCGAGCAGGCCGAGCGGGAGAAGGCGGAGGGCGAGGTGCTGGCGCAGTACCTGCCCAAGCAGCTGTCCGACGAGGAGCTGAGCGCGATCGTCGCCCAGGCCGTCGAGGAGGCGAGGGCGGCGGGTGCGGAGGGGCCGCGGGCCATGGGTGCCGTGATGAAGATCGTGAACCCGAAGGTGGCCGGGCAGGCGGAGGGCGGCCGGGTCGCCGCCGAGGTGAAGAAGCTGCTGGCCGGCTGACCGACGGCTCCGGTGCCGCGTACGGCGGGCCGAGCAGTGCGCACGGGTCCGCCGCGTACGGCGGGCCGAGCAGCGCGTACGGCCCGCTGAGCCCGGCCTCCCCGCATTCCGGTCATGACGTCGAAACGGCCCCTTCCCCGACAGCAGCGGGGAAGGGGCCGTTCGACGTGTCCGGCTCCGGCCGGGGCCGTCAGTCGCGTCCTCCGGGGCCGTTGCCCACCCCTCGGATGAAGCCCTCAGGGGCGGAGAAGCCCGGGTCCGGCTCGGTGTCTCCCGTGCCGCCCGATCCGTTGCCGCCCCCGTTGTCGTTGCCGCCGCTGATCAGGCCGCCGATGAAACCGCCGTCGCCGTTGTCACCGTTGTCGCCGTCGTCGTCATGGTTGCCGTCGCCCTTGTCCTCGTCGCGGTCCTGGGCGTCCGGGATGTTGACGAGGTTGAAGGACGGGGACTCCTTGCCCGACAGGGCGCCGGTCATGGCGTCCTTCCAGATGGGGCCCGGGACCGCGCCACCGAAGACGAGCGCGTGGTACTGGCCGCCGATCGTGATGTTCTTCATCTCGACCTTCTGGCTCGCGCTGCCCACCCACACGGCGCCCGACATGTTCGGCGTGTAGCCGACGAACCAGGCGTTCTTGCGCTCGTCCGTCGTACCCGTCTTACCGGCGTTGTCCCGGTCGCTGAGGCCGGCCTCCTGACCCGTACCGGAGTCGACCACGCCCTGCAGCAGGGTGTTCACCGTGTCCGCGGTCTGTTCGCTCATCGCGCGCGAGCACGTCGACTTCGGGACCTCGAGCGACTTCTGCTCGTTGCCGACCTTCTGGGTGATCGACTCGATGGCGACCGGCGTGCAGTACATGCCCCGGGAGGCGAAGGCGGCGTACGCGCTCGCCATCGTGAGCGGCGAGAGGCCGGTGGAACCGAGGGTCATCGAGGAGGGCACCTCGGGGATCTTCTCCCCGTTGCCCTGGACCACGCCGAGTTTGTCGGTCATCGTCACCACGGGGCACATGCCGATGTCCTCGATCATCTGCACGAAGTAGGTGTTGACCGACTTGGCCATCGCGTCCTTGAGCGCGTACGGCCCCACCTCGGACTCGTTCTCGTTCTCGAGCTTGTAGTCGCCGTCGTTCACCCAGGGCTTGTTGCAGCCGCGCACGGTCGCCGGGTACGGCATCTCGTACGGGGCGGAGTAGGCCTGCGTCGGCGGCCTGCCCTCCTCCAGCGCTGCCGCCGCCACGAACGGCTTGAAGGTGGAACCCGTCGGGAAGCCGAAGTTGGAGCCGCCCATGGCGAGGTCGACCGAGTAGTTGATCACGGTCTCGTGCTGCTTGGCGTTGGTGCCGTACGGCTTCGACTGCCCCATCGCCACGATCTTGCCGGTGCCGGGTTCGACGAGGGTGGTCGCGGCGGCGACCTTGTCGCTCGTGTTGACGTGGTCCTTCAGCGACTGCTGCACGGAGCCCTGGGCCTGCGGGTCGAGCGTCGTACGGATGGTCAGGCCGCCCTGGTTCCAGGTCCTGGCCCGGTCCTCCTTGGTCTTGCCGAAGACCGGGTCGTTGAGGAAGACGTTCCGCACGTAGTCGCAGAAGAACCCGGCGTCGTCGACCGCGGTGATGCAGCCGTTCTTCGGCTTGCTGACCTTCAGGCCCAGCGGGGCCTTCGCCGCCTCGGCGGCCTCCGTCTGCGAGACGGCGCCGACCTGGGCCATCCGCTGGATGACGACATTGCGCCGCTTCTTCGCCTCCGCCTCGTCGTTGACCGGGTCGTAGCGGCTCGGTGACTGGACGAGGCCGGCGAGGAGGGCGGCCTCCTGGAGGTTGAGGTCCTTGGCGTGCTTGGAGAAGTAGCGCTGGGAGGCGGCCTCGACGCCGTACGCCTGCTGGCCGAAGAAGGTGATGTTCAGATAGTTCTCGAGGATCTTCTTCTTGCCCAGCTCCTCCTCGACCTGGATCGCGTACTTCAGTTCGGCGATCTTGCGGCCGATGGTCTGCTGGGTGGCCTGCGCGACCTTCGTCGGGTCGTCGCCCGCCTCCTCGACGAAGACGTTCTTCACGTACTGCTGCGTGAGCGTGGAGGCGCCCTCGGAGACCTCGCCGCTGCGCGCGTTCTTGTTGAGCGCGCGCAGGACGCCCTTGAGGTCGATCGCGCCGTGCTCGTAGAAGCGCGAGTCCTCGATCGCGACGATCGCCTTCTGCATGTACGGCGAGATGCCCTTGAGGTCGACCACCGTGCGGTCGCGCGAGTAGACGGTGGCGATCTGGCCGCCGTCGGCGTCGAGGATGGTGGTGCGCTGGCTCAGCGGCGGCGTCTTGAGGTTGGCCGGGAGCTCGTCGAAGCTCTCCACCGATCCCTTGGCCGCCAGACCCAGCGCGCCCACGGCGGGCAGCGCGATGCCGGCCATGACGGCCCCCGCGAGGACACTGACACCGAGGAACTTGGCGGCCTGCTGTGCGGGAGACAGACCACCGCCCGAGCGCTTCTTTGGCATGGGAGCAGCCTACGTTCTCATTCGCCGGACAAGCGTATATGCCTTGGCCTAAGCTGCTCTCAACTGTCACAGCAGTGAGGCCACGTATCAATACGTCCGGTGACCCCGAATCGTTCCGGATCTCCTCGATTTTTTTCGTACGAGTTGGCGTCGAGGGATGTTGAGTCCGTGTCCGGATCCGCCTCGTGTGTCATGCGGTGTCCGTTGTGACGCAACTGAACTGACCTGAAATGCCGGGTTCGTCACGCATGTCGTCCCCTCACTCCCCCGGGTGATCTGCCGCTTACCCATAGTCCGTTCGGACCATTCAAGATTGGGCCCGCTGGGGGTGTTGCGCTGTGCCCACCTTCCGTAACGTCCTCAACTGGCGGCGGTGAATATGCCGCTGCCGCCGTGGGGGAGCCTCGATTCGGGAGAGGACGGCGCCGGTATGGGCTGGGTTACCGACTGGAGTGCGCAGGCCGCCTGCCGCACTACCGATCCGGATGAACTGTTCGTTCAGGGAGCAGCGCAGAACAGGGCCAAGGCGGTGTGCACCGGATGTCCGGTACGTACTGAATGCCTGGCCGATGCGCTCGACAACCGCGTCGAGTTCGGCGTATGGGGAGGCATGACGGAGCGTGAACGCCGCGCGCTGCTGCGCCGGCGGCCGACCGTGACCTCCTGGCGCAGGCTGCTGGAGACCGCGCGCTCGGAGTACGAGCGGGGGCCGGGTGTCGTACCGCTCAACGACGACGAGGTGTACGAGAACTACGCGGCGGTGAGCTGAGGGCCTTCGGGGGTTCTCGCGTTCCCCTGCTTCCTCTTTTCCCCGCGGTCCTGGTCTAGGGCGTCCCGGGCAGCTCCGGCCGGTCGGTCGCGAGCCGGTCGCCGATGTCCCGCAGTCCCGCGAGGTCGTGCACATCGCCGGGCAGCGCGGCCACCTCGGTCACCGCCACCTCGGGGTGGAGCGCGGTGAAGCGGTCGCGTGTGCGCTGCTCGCGCGAGAGCAGCCGCATCCGCTCGGCGTGCAGCCGCAGCAGGCCCGCGGTGAGCCGGTCGACGGACCGGTCCGCGTCGGCGTCCGTTTCCGTGGCTTCCGGGCCGTCGGCGCCGGCCGTGTCTTCGGTGTGCGCGGGGGATCCGGTGGGAGAGGAGGATCCGGTGGGAGCCGGGGATTCTGAACTGCCGTACGTTTCGGGAGAGTTACGAAGTCCAGCTTTCCCGTCCACCTGATCCACAATGCGGGAGTCCTCAAGATTTTCCGCGGCGGCCAGCGCCCGCTCGGCCGACAGCCGGTCCGCGCCGCTGCCGTGCACCCGGTTGAGCACCAGCCCGGCCAGCGGCATCTCCTCCGCCGCCAGCCGCTCCACGAAGTACGCGGCCTCGCGCAGCGCGTCCCGCTCCGGGGCCGCCACCACCAGGAACGCCGTCCCGGGCGCCTGGAGCAGCTTGTACGTGGCGTCCGCGCGCGTACGGAACCCGCCGAACATCGAGTCCATCGCGGCCACGAACGTCTGTACGTCCTTCAGCAACTGGCCGCCGAGCACCTTGCCCAGCACGCCGGTCATCATCGACATCCCGACGTTCAGGAACTTCATCCCCGCACGGCCGCCGACCTTCGCCGGGGCCAGCAGCACGCGGATGAGCTTGCCGTCGAGGAAGGACCCGAGCCGCTTGGGGGCGTCCAGGAAGTCCAGGGCGGAACGGGAGGGCGGGGTGTCGACCACGATGAGGTCCCACTCGTCCCGGGACCGCAACTGGCCCAGCTTCTCCATCGCCATGTACTCCTGCGTGCCCGCGAAGCCCGCCGAGAGCGACTGGTAGAAGGGGTTGCCCAGGATCGCGGCGGCCCGCTCGGGGTCCGCGTGCCCCTCGACGATCTCGTCGAAGGTGCGCTTCATGTCGAGCATCATCGCGTGCAGTTCGCCGCCCGCGGAGTCGTCGACGCCCTTCACCCGGCGCGGGGTGTTGTCGAGCGAGTCGATGCCCATGGACTGGGCGAGCCGGCGGGCCGGGTCGATGGTGAGGACCACCACCTTGCGCCCCCGCTCGGCCGCGCGCAGGCCGAGCGCCGCCGCGGTGGTCGTCTTGCCGACCCCGCCCGAACCGCAGCACACCACGATCCGGGTGGCGGGGTCCTCGATCAGCGGGTCGACGTCGAGCGTGCGGGTGGGGGAGAGGCGGTGACGGGCCGGGTCCCGGTCCTGCGCCGGTTCCGGACGACGGCTCATGACATCCCCTGCTTCCGGTGCTTCCGACCCGTGACGGGGTCGGTACGGCGGTGGCTGCGGTGGTGCGTGGTGGGACCGGTACGACGGTGGTGACAGAGGTGACGACCGGTGCGGGGCCGGGACGCACGGGCGCGGTGCCCGGTCATGACATGCCCTGTTCGCGCAGCTCCCTGGCCAGTTGGTACAGGCCGGCCAGGTCCATGCCCTCCGCGAGCAGCGGAAGCTCGTGCAACGGCACGTCGAGGTCCGCCAGCACGGCGCGCTGCTCGGTCTCCAGCGCGTACCGCTCGGCGTACTCCTCCGCCTGCGCGAGCAACGGGTCCACCAGCCGCTCGGCGTGTCCCCCGCGCCGCGCGCCACCGAGGCCGGCGGACGACAGTGCCCGCGCGATGGAGGAACGAGGGACCGCCGCCGCGAGTTCCAGGCCGTCCCCGTCCAGCACCTCCGGCCGGACCATGTTCACCACGACCCGTCCCACCGGCAGCCGCGCGGCGCGCAGTTCCGCGATGCCGTCGGCGGTCTCCTGGACCGGCATCTCCTCCAGCAGCGTCACCAGGTGCACGGCCGTCTCCGGCGATTTCAGCACCCGCATGACCGCCTGCGCCTGATTGTGTATCGGGCCGATCTTGGCGAGCCCGGCGACCTCGTCGTTGACGTTGAGGAAGCGGGTGATGCGGCCGGTCGGCGGGGCGTCCATCACGACGTAGTCGTAGACGAACCGCCCGTGCTTGTCCTTGCGGCGCACCGCCTCGCACGCCTTGCCGGTGAGCAGGACGTCCCGCACGCCGGGCGCGATGGTGGTGGCGAAGTCGATCGCGCCGAGCTTCTTGAGGGCCCGGCCGGCGCTGCCGAGCTTGTAGAACATCTGGAGGTAGTCCAGGAGGGCCAGCTCGGCGTCTATGGCGAGGGCGTACACCTCGCCGCCTCCCGGAGCGACGGCGATCTTCCGTTCCTCGTAGGGCAGCGCCTCCGTTTCGAAGAGTTGCGCGATTCCCTGGCGGCCCTCGACCTCGACGAGGAGCGTCCGCTTCCCCTCCGTGGCCAGGGCCAGCGCGAGGGCCGCGGCCACCGTGGTCTTGCCGGTTCCGCCCTTGCCACTGACGACCTGGAGCCTGCTCACGCCTTCGAGCCTAAATGCTCGCCGCGCGCCCCGGCGGCTCCGGGTGGCGGTTCCCGGACGTCGCGCCCCGCGCGAGGGGGCGGGACGGGGGCCGCGTCCCACCCTGGCGGGGGCTAGAGTCGGCCGCATGACCAAGTGGGAATACGCGACTGTGCCGCTGCTCGTCCACGCAACGAAGCAGATTCTGGACACCTGGGGCGAGGACGGCTGGGAGCTCGTCCAGGTCGTGCCCGGGCCGAACAACCCCGAGCAGCTGGTGGCCTACCTGAAGCGCGAGAAGCAGGCGTGAGCGCCGTCGAGGCGAAACTGGCCGAGCTGGGCCTGAGCCTGCCGGAGGTCGTCCCGCCGCTGGCCGCGTACCAGCCGGCCGTGCGGTCGGGGCGGTACGTCTTCACCGCCGGCCAGCTGCCCATGGTGGAGGGCAAGCTTCCGCTGACCGGGAAGGTCGGCGCGGAGGTCACCCCGGAGGAGGCGAAGGAGCTGGCGCGCACCTGCGCGCTGAACGCCCTCGCCGCGGTCAAGTCCGTCGCCGGGGACCTGGACCGGGTGGCGCGCGTGGTGAAGGTCGTCGGCTTCGTGGCCTCCGCCGCGGACTTCACCGGCCAGCCGGCCGTCCTCAACGGCGCGAGCGAGCTGCTCGGCGAGGTCCTCGGCGACAAGGGCGTCCACGCCCGCAGCGCGGTGGGCGTCGCGGTACTGCCCCTGGACGCTCCGGTGGAGGTCGAGATCCAGGTGGAACTCACGGAGGCGTAGCCCTCGACCGGCCGGGTCCGCCCCGTCGGCGGGGTTCGCCTTACGGCAGGGTTCGTCCCGTCGGCGTGTCCGTACCGGTCGCCGGTGCGCACCGCGCGGGGGCGTCAGTGCGCACCGCGCGGGAGGTGCCGGTGCTGCCGCCGTACCTCGGCGGTCGGCGCCGGACGCCCTCCGCGCGGGCCCGCCTTGTGTCCGTAGCGCCTTCGCGCGGCGTCGGCTGCCCTTCGCGCAGGGCCCGCCCCACGTTTGTAGCGCCTCCGCGCGGGGCCCGTCCCGTGTCCGTACGCTGCTCGGTGGTCCCGCCGTACCCCCTGGGCACTCGAACATCCGCCCGTCACGGGATAGCCTCCGGCCATGGTGAATGCGCAGGCCGGCGGGCAGTGGTACCCGCCCGAGTGGCCGGAGCGGATCCGTGCGCTGGCGGACGGCGGTCTCACGCCGGTCGTGCCGAGGCGCGCGGCCACCGTCATGCTGCTCAAGGACACCGGCGACGGGCCCGCCGTGCACATGCTGCGCCGGCGTACGTCCATGGCGTTCGCGGGCGGCGCGTACGCCTATCCCGGCGGCGGCGTCGACCCGCGGGACGACGACCGGCACGTCCGCTGGGCGGGCCCCACGCGCGCGTGGTGGGCGGACCGGCTCGGCGTCGACGGGACGGGGGCCCAGGCGATCGTCTGCGCGGCCGTGCGGGAGACGTACGAGGAGGCCGGCGTCCTGCTCGCCGGGCCCACCCCCGACTCCGTGGTCGGTGACACGACCGGTGACGACTGGGAGGCCGACCGTGCCGCGCTCGTCGCGCGGGAGACGTCCTTCGCGGAGTTCCTGGACCGCCGCGGGCTGGTCCTGCGCTCGGACCTGCTCGGCGCGTGGACGCGCTGGATCACCCCCGAGTTCGAGCCCCGTCGCTACGACACCTGGTTCTTCGTCGCCGCGCTCCCCGAGGGCCAGCGCACCCGCAACGCCTCCACGGAGGCCGACCGCACGGTGTGGATCACACCCCGCGCGGCGGCCGAGGGGTACGACCGGGGCGAGCTGCTGATGATGCCCCCGACCATCGCGACGCTGCGCCGGCTCACGGCGTACGGAACGGCCGCGGAGGTGCTCGACGCGGCGCCCGCGCGGGACCTCACGCCGGTGCTGGCCACCGCGCGCCTGGTGGAGGGCGAGATCGTGCTCTCCTGGCCGGGGCACGACGAGTTCACCAAGCACATCCCGACCGGTGGAGCCCCCGCATGACGGACGCGAGCACCCTGCCGGGCCAGCCGCGGGGCGGTGTCCTCTCCGGCCCCGCCACCGCGCGTGCCGTCAACGTGCTGGCCCCCAACCCCTCCGCGATGACCCTGGACGGCACCAACACCTGGATCCTGTCGGAACCGGACTCCGACCTCGCCGTCGTGGTCGACCCCGGCCCGCTGGACGACGGACACCTGCGGCACGTCGTCGGGACCGCCGAGCAGGCCGGAAAGCGCGTCGCCCTCACCCTGCTGACGCACGGTCACCCCGACCACGCCGAGGGCGCCGCCCGTTTCGCCGAGCTGACCGGCACGAAGGTGCGGGCACTGGACCCGGCGCTGCGGCTCGGCGACGAGGGGCTGGCCGCCGGGGACGTCATCACCGTCGGAGGCATGGAGCTGAGGGTCGTACCGACCCCCGGCCACACGGCCGACTCCCTGTGCTTCCATCTCCCGGCCGACCGGGCGGTCCTCACGGGCGACACCGTCCTGGGGCGCGGTACGACCGTCGTGGCCCACCCCGACGGCCGCCTCGGCGACTACCTGGACACGCTGCGCCGGCTCAGGTCGCTCACGGTCGACGACGGCGTCCACACGGTGCTGCCCGGCCACGGGCCCGTCCTGGAGGACGCCCAGGGCGCCGTCGAGTTCTACCTCGCCCACCGCGCCCACCGCCTCGCCCAGGTCGAGACGGCCGTCGAGGACGGCCACCGCACCCCGTCCGAGGTCGTCGCCCACGTCTACGCCGACGTCGACCGCTCCCTGTGGCCGGCCGCGGAGCTCTCCGTCCGCGCCCAACTGGAGTACCTGCGGGAACACGGCATCATTTAGCCCGCGGACAAGGCGAGGCCCCGCTTCCCACAGGAAGCGGGGCCTCGCCTTGTCCGGGTGTCAGCGGGAGCGCTTCGCGAGGCGCTCGACGTCCAGGAGGATCACCGCACGGGCCTCCAGGCGGAGCCAGCCGCGCTGGGCGAAGTCCGCCAGGGCCTTGTTGACCGTCTCGCGGGACGCGCCGACCAGCTGGGCCAGCTCCTCCTGCGTGAGGTCGTGCACGACGTGGATGCCCTCCTCGGACTGCACGCCGAAGCGCCGGGAGAGGTCCAGCAGGGCGCGCGCGACACGGCCCGGGACGTCCGAGAAGACCAGGTCCGACATCGCGTCGTTGGTCTTGCGCAGCCGCCGCGCGACGGCCCGCAGCAGCGCCGTGGCCACCTCGGGGCGGGCGCTCAGCCAGGGCGTCAGGTCGCCGTGGCCCAGGGCCAGCAGCTTGACCTCGGTGAGCGCCGTGGCGGTCGCGGTGCGCGGACCGGGGTCGAACAGCGACAGCTCACCGATCAGCTCGCCCGGACCGACCACGGCGAGCATGTTCTCGCGGCCGTCGGGGGACGTGCGGTGCAGCTTGACCTTGCCCTCGGTGACCACGTACAGGCGGTCACCGGGGTCGCCCTCGTGGAACAGGGAGTCGCCCCGTGCGAGGGTCACCTCACTCATGGAGGCGCGAAGCTCGGCGGCCTGCTCGTCGTCGAGCGCCGCGAAGAGCGGATTCCGCCGCAGAACGTCGTCCACGAGTTCTCTCCTTGTCGACCTGCTCAGGGGAGCTTGTTCCCCCACGTACCAGGGGACCGTGGTTCCCATTTTGCCGGACGGTCCAAACAGTGTGATCTGTCACAAGGATGCCGTACGGGCCGGTCGGGGTAAGCGGCAGGGGTCCGATTGGACGCCGATCTTCGGGGTCCGGGGCGGATGTCGGTGCCGGGCCGTAGGCTGGCCGGGTGTCCAATTCGCCGGTGAGAGCACAGGCCTAGGGAGCTGTGGGAGTGGGTGTACGTCGCGATTCCGCTGTGGGCGAACAGGGCTCCGATGGCGGTAGGGAAACGGCGAAAACGACAAAGAGGCCGCCGTTGAAGAAGAAACCGACGACCCGCGCGAGCGGGGCGGCCGAGGCGGCCGAGGAGACGGACGCGCGGATGAAAAAAACGGCGGCGAAGAAGACGACCGGGGCGAAGAAGACGGCCGCCGCCAGGAAGACGGCCGCCGCCAAGGAGCCGCTCGTCGCCCCCGAGAAGGCGACCGCCTCCGTGAAGGCCGCCCCGGCGAAGACCGTCGTCAAGCCGGCCGGGGACGAGTCGCGCACCGCGCTGGTCCGCCGCGCGCGCCGGATCAACCGCGAGCTCGCCGAGGTGTTCCCGTACGCCCACCCGGAGCTGGACTTCGAGAACCCCTTCCAACTCGTCGTCGCCACCGTGCTGTCGGCCCAGACCACCGACCTGCGCGTCAACCAGACGACCCCCGCCCTCTTCGCGAAGTACCCCACCCCCGAGGACCTGGCCGCCGCCAACCCCGAGGAGGTGGAGGAGATCCTGCGCCCCACCGGCTTCTTCCGGGCCAAGACCAAGTCGGTCATAGGCCTGTCGAAGGTGCTCGCGGAGGACTTCGGCGGCGAGGTGCCCGGCCGGCTCGAGGACCTCGTCAAACTGCCCGGCGTCGGCCGCAAGACCGCCTTCGTGGTGCTCGGCAACGCGTTCGGACGTCCAGGAATCACCGTGGACACCCACTTCCAGCGCCTGGTGCGCCGCTGGCGCTGGACCGGGGAGACCGACCCCGACAAGATCGAGGCGGCCGTCGGCGCGCTCTTCCCCAAGAGCGACTGGACCGACCTGTCCCACCACGTCATCTGGCACGGCCGCCGCATCTGCCACGCCCGCAAGCCCGCCTGCGGCGCCTGTCCCATCGCGCCGCTCTGCCCGGCGTACGGCGAGGGCGAGACGGACCCGGAGAAGGCGAAGAAACTGCTCAAGTACGAGAAGGGTGGCCTCCCGGGCCAGCGGCTGAATCCTCCGCAGGCCTACCTGGACGCGGGCGGCAGGCCCGCGCCGCCGCTGGGGGCCGGATGACGGGGCCGCACACGCGACGGCGGCGGGCGGAACGATCTCGGGGCCGCCGGGCGTTGGACCCGTGGGACGCGGCCGGACGACGGGGGTGGCGATGACGCGGACGAGCGGTACCCAGGGCGGCCCGGTGACGCTCAGCAGGGAAGGGCTGCCCTCCTGGCTGGACCCGGTGGTCCACGCGGCGGAGACGGTCGGACCGACACAGCTGAGCCGCTTCCTACCCCCGGAGAACGGCACGGGGCGCCAGTCCGCCGTCCTCATCCTCTTCGGCGACGGTGACGGCGAGCGCGGCCCGGAGCTGCTGCTCATGGAGCGCGCCAGCTCACTGCGCTCGCACGCCGGACAGCCGTCCTTCCCCGGTGGCGCCCTCGACCCCGAGGACGGCGACCCGCGGGGCGACGGCCCGCTGCGGGCCGCCCTGCGCGAGGCCGAGGAGGAGACCGGGCTCGACCCGTCCGGCGTCCAGCTCTTCGGCGTACTGCCGAAGCTCTACATCCCGGTCAGCGGCTTCGTCGTCACACCCGTGCTCGGCTGGTGGCGCGTACCCAGTCCGGTGGGGGTCGTCGACCCGAACGAGACCGCGCGGGTGTTCACCGTCCCGGTGGCGGATCTCACCCACCCGGACAACCGTGTGACCACGGTCCACCCCAGCGGTTACCAGGGCCCGGCGTTCCTGGTCGAATCGGCCCTCGTATGGGGCTTCACCGCCGGGGTCATCGACCGGTTGCTGCACTTCGCGGGGTGGGAGCGGCCCTGGGACCGGGACAGGCGGGTCCCGCTGGACTGGCGGTCGTGACAGGGTGGGCGCCGTGCTGGGTCGGACGAGGCGAGGCTTGAAGCGGTGAACGTGCTGGACATCCTGTTGCTCCTCGCCGCCGTGTGGTTCGCGGTCGTCGGCTACCGCCAGGGCTTCGTCGTCGGCATCCTGTCGGTGATCGGCTTCCTGGGCGGCGGTCTCGCCGCCGTCTACACGCTGCCCGTCATCTGGGACGCCCTGACGGACGACTCCGAGGTCGGTACGACGGCCGCCGTCGTCGCGGTCGTCGTCGTCATAGTCTGCGCCTCCGTCGGCCAGGCCCTGACCACCCACCTCGGCAACAGACTGCGCCGCTACATCACCTGGTCCCCGGCCCGCGCGCTGGACGCGACGGGCGGCGCACTCGTCAACGTCGTCGCGATGCTCCTGGTCGCCTGGCTGATCGGCTCGGCCCTCGCCGGTACGACGCTGCCGACGCTCGGCAAGGAGGTCCGCGGCTCCAAGGTGCTGCTCGGTGTCTCCCGGGCGCTGCCCGGCGAGGCCGACACCTGGTTCGCCGACTTCTCCTCCGTCCTCGCGCAGAACGGCTTTCCGCAGGTCTTCAGCCCTTTCGCCAGCGAGCCGATCACGGACGTACAGCCCCCGGACCCGGCTCTGGCGAGCAGTCCCGTCGCCCTGCGCGCGCAGCGCTCCATCGTCAAGGTGATGGGCACCGCCGTGAGCTGCGGCAAGGTCCTGGAGGGCACCGGCTTCGTCTTCGCCGAGCGCCGCGTCATGACCAACGCGCATGTCGTGGGCGGCGTCGACGAGCCGACCGTGCAGATAGGCGGCGAGGGCAGGAAGTACGACGCGACGGTCGTCCTCTACGACTGGAGGCGCGACATCGCCGTCCTCGACGTACCCGATCTGAAGGCGCCCGCGCTGCGGTTCACCACCGAGGACGCGAGCAGCGGCGACGGCGCGATCGTCGCCGGCTTCCCTGAGAACGGGGCGTACGACGTCCGCGCCGCGCGCCTGCGCGGACGCATCACGGCCAACGGCCCCGACATCTACCACCGCGGAACGGTCCGCCGTGACGTGTACTCCCTGTACGCGACGGTCCGTCAGGGCAACTCGGGCGGCCCGCTGCTCACCCCGGAGGGGGAGGTCTACGGCGTGGTCTTCGCGAAGTCGCTCGACGACGCCGAGACGGGTTACGCGCTCACCGTGGACGAGATCCAGAAGGACATCGCCGCGGGCCGCAGCGCGAACCAGCAGGTGGACAGCGACAGTTGCGCGCTGTGAGGTGAGGTCGGAGGTCAGCCGCGGGGGTGGCGCAGGCGGACGGAGACCCAACGCGCCCTGCGGCGGAGGATGCGCGGGATTCCCACCCTGAGGTCCGTACCTGCCATCTGTGGTGCACCGCCTCGCTGGTGGGAACCCATACCGCCCGCCGTGCGGCGGTCGCGGCTTGCGTCACTGTAGTCGTGCGTCCAGCCCATACCCCGACGTCTGCCCCCGCCCCAAGGTCGATAACCGCCTCGCGCGCCCTCAATTGGCCTATGCGCCGGGCAATTGGCCGATCGTCAGACGAGCGCTCGATTCGGTCACCGATCGGGTTCGGGATCCTTCAGCCAATTGATCAGTTCGGTGGAGAAAGTGACCGGGTCCTCCTCGTGCGGGAAGTGCCCCAGCCCGTCGAACAACCGCCAGCGGTACGGCGCTTCGACGTACTCCCCGGACCCCGCGGCACTGCGCGTGCGCACCACCGGGTCCAGTGAGCCGTGCAGATGCAGCGTCGGCACCCGCACCGGGCGCTTCATCCTGCGGTTGAACTGGATGCCGTCCGGGCGGGCCAGGGAGCGCACCATCCAGCGGTACGGCTCGATCGAGCAGTGCGCCGTGGACGGGATGCACATCGCCCGCCGGTAGTTCTCCAGCGCCTCCTCGTCCGGCAGGTGCGGCCCGGACCAGTCCCGGATGAGCTCGGCCACCAGCGCGCCGTCGTCCGCGGTGAGCCGGCGCTCCGGGATCCAGGGCCGCTGGAATCCCCAGACGTGGGACAGGGCGGCGGACTGCCTGGCGTCGGAGACCAGCGCCGAGCGCCAGCGCCGCGGATGCGGCATGGAGGCGACCGCGAGCCGCCGTACGAGCTTGGGGCGCATCGCCGCGGCCGTCCACGCCAGATAGCCGCCCAGGTCGTGCCCGACCAGCGCGGCGTCCGGCTCGCCGAGGGAGCGGATCACCCCGGTGATGTCCAGCGCGAGGTTGGCCGGGTCGTAGCCGCGCGGTGTGCGGTCGCTGCCGCCGACACCCCGCAGGTCCATGGCGACGGCCCGGAAACCGGCGTCGGCGAGCGCCGTCAGCTGGTGCCGCCAGGTCCACCAGAACTGCGGGAAGCCGTGCAGCAGCAGCACCAGGGGACCGTCGCCGAGCTCCGCGATGTGGAAGCGGGCGCCGTTGGCGGCGACGTCCCGGTGCGTCAGTCCGGTGCCGCCCGGGATGTCGAGGCGTACGACCGAAGCGGGCTGCGCCGGAGGGGTGGCGGGATCCGTCATGAAGACGAGCGTGCCACAGCCTCGATGGCCTGGGGGACCCGGTCCTCGGGCAGTTCGGGGCGCGGGTGCGGCTTGGCCTTCTGCAGCACGCCCGCCGTCTCCTTCACGGAGGCGGCGACCTTCTGCGGGCCCCGGCCCTTCTTCGCCTTCTTCGCGAAGACGACGCCGATCAGCGCGAGGAACAACGCGATCAGCACGTTCGCCGTGAAGGACAGCAGGAAGCAGAGGGCGAGGTTCCAGCCGCTCCAGGTGCGGATGCCGTAGGCCAGCGCGAAGTTCAGCATCGGCAGGGAGAACACGAGCAGCACACCGGCCGCCGTGAACGCGCCGCCGCTGGTCGCACCCCGCTTGACGTCCTGCTTGAGCTGCGCCTTCGCCAGCGCGATCTCGTCGTGCACCAGCGCCGACATGTCGGCCGTCGCCGAGGCGAACAGCTGGCCGATGCTGCGTTCGGCGCCGACCGGGCTGCCGTCGGGTGCGCTCATCGCGGTCTCCCTCTCCTGCGTACGCTTCTGTGTCCGCGCGTACGGTTCAGTCTTTTGTACCGTCTCGTCAGATCATGCCGGACCGTCGTGCTCCTCGCCTGCCCCGCCCGTCACTTCGGCAAGCGCGTCCCGCTCGGCGGCCTTCTCCCGGGCGAGCCGCCGGTGCTCGGCGGCCTTCCGCTCGTGGATCTCCGCCATGCGCAGGTGGTACGCCGGGTCGTCCTGTTCGTAGACGTCAGGTATGCCGCTGAGGTCCTCGTCGCGCTCCTCCTCCTCGAACAGCCTGCGGTACCTGGCGTTGCGTATCTTCAGCAGCACGGTCGCGACGGCGGTGGCGATCAGCGAGCCGGCCAGGACGGCCGCCTTGACGCTGTCGGTCATCGACGCGTCGTCCTCGAAGGCGAGTTCTCCGATGAGCAGCGAGACGGTGAAACCGATCCCGGCGAGGGTCGCCACCGCGAACACGTCCGCCCAGGCGAGGTCGTCACTGAGCGACGCCCTGGTGAAGCGTGCCGTCAGCCACGTACCGCCGAAGATGCCGAGCGTCTTGCCGACGACGAGTCCGAGCACCACGCCGAGCGTCTCGGGCTGGGTGAACACGTCCGCGAGGGCGCCGCCGGAGATCGCCACGCCCGCGCTGAACAGAGCGAACAGCGGCACCGCGAGACCCGCCGAGAGCGGCCGGACGAGGTGCTCGATGTGCTCGCCGGGGGAGTGCTCCTCGCCCTCGTGACGGTGGCAGCGCAGCATCAGGCCCATGGCGACACCGGCGATGGTGGCATGGATGCCGCTGTTGTACATCAGCGCCCACACGACCAGCGCGAGCGGCACGTACACGTACCAGCCGCGTACGCCCTTGCGCAGCAGCAGCCAGAAGACGGCCAGGCCCGCGACGGCGCCGCCGAGCGCCGCGAAGTTCAGGTCGTCGGTGAAGAAGACCGCGATGATCAGGATGGCGAACAGGTCGTCGACGACGGCGAGGGTGAGCAGGAAGGCCCGCAGCGCGCTGGGCAGGGAGGTCCCGATGACGGCGAGCACGGCGAGCGCGAAGGCGATGTCGGTGGCGGTGGGCACGGCCCAGCCGGCCAGGGAGCCGCCGCCCACGCCGCTGGTGAGCGTGTAGACCAGCGCCGGTACGGCCATGCCGCACAGGGCGGCGACGACGGGGAGCGCGGCGGCCTTGGGGTCGCGCAGGTCACCGGCGACGAGTTCGCGTTTGAGCTCGATCCCCGCGACGAAGAAGAAGACCGCGAGCAGTCCGTCGGCGGCCCAGTGCGCGACGGACAGATTCAGCCCGAGGGCCTCGGGGCCGAAGTGGAAGTGGCTGACGCTCTCGTAGCTGCCGTGCAGACCGGGTGCGTTCGCCCAGATCAGCGCGGCGACGGCGGCGAGGAGCAGCAGGACGCCGCCGACCGTCTCGGTGCGCAGCGCGTCCGCGACGTACGACCGCTCGGGCAGGGAGAGACGGCCGAAGGCCTTGCGGGGGCCGGGGGTGCGGGGCGTGGTCACGGGGTGGTCCTCTGGTCGGCGGGCAGCACGAATCGTGTGCCGACCAGACTTCCCGGCGCCCCATGAGACAGCTTTTTGCTTAGTTTAGCTAACGTGCTCCTGGGGTGCACCAGGAGCACGCGGCGGGCGCCCCCGCCCCGGGGGGGCCGGCGCCCCCCCGCAATGGCCCCGACTTCAAACCGCGGGGGGCGCGGGGGGATTGGGGGGT